>JAMPGS010000036.1 GCA_023663815.1 Clostridium sp. | reverse complement strand
GATAGACGCCATTGCGGCGGGGAACACCGTGGTGCTGAAGCCCAGCGCATACTCCCCCTGTACAAGCAGGCTGATAGAAAAGCTGATAAGGGAGTGCTTCAAGGAGGAATACGTTGCGGTAATTACCGGCGGCCGGGCGGAGAACGCTTGTCTGCTCAGGGAAAAATTTGATTTTATCTTTTTTACCGGCAGCCAGTCGGTGGGAAAAGAAGTGATGAGAAAAGCAGCCGAGCATTTGACCCCTGTGGCTCTTGAGCTGGGCGGGAAGAGCCCTTGTATTGTGGAAAAAAGCGCGGACTTAAAGCTGGCGGCAAGGCGGATTGTCTTTGGAAAATATTTAAACTGCGGACAGACCTGCGTTGCTCCCGATTATATTTGCTGCGACCGAAGGGTGAAGGAGGCTTTTCTTGCGGAGGTAAAGGCCCAGATTGTGAAGCAGTACGGCAGGGAGCCTTTGCAAAATAATAATTATGGAAAAATTGTCAACGAAAAGCATTTTGACAGGCTTTGCGGATTGATGGATAAAGATAAGGTAATTTGGGGCGGAGGCGTTAATCGGGAAAGGATGCAGATGGAACCCACGGTTATGGACAACGTGACCTTTGAGGACGCCGTTATGGGGGAAGAAATTTTCGGGCCCATTATGCCGATTATCACTTATGACAGCTTGGGGGAAATGCTGCAGGAAATCAACGAAAGGCCGCGCCCCTTGGCGTTGTATATTTTTACAGAGAATCCTTCCGTGGCAAAGAAAGTTATTTCCACCTGCGGTTTTGGCGGGGGCTGCGTGAACGATACGGTTATTCATCTTGCCACCAGCGAGATGGGCTTTGGGGGATTTGGGGAGAGCGGCATGGGAGCCTACCACGGGAAAGCGGGGTTTGATACCTTTTCCCATTACAAGAGTATTGTAGATAAAAAGACATGGCTGGATTTGCCCATGCGCTATCAGCCTTATAAGGGCATGAATGAAAAGCTGCTGCACTTGTTTTTGCGGTAGGAGCTTTGGAACCTTTTCTTTTTTTCTTCATAAAATAATACGGAAGAGATTATAGAGCCTGAAAGTCTGCGGAAAGTATCGCAGCTTTCAGGCTTTACAGTCAAGGCTTACATAGCCATGGAGAAAAAGGAGAAGTTGATTATGGCAATTGGTTATTTGCTGGTGCGGGCGAGAACCGCCCACGGGGCTGTTCCTATAAGCGGCGTGGAGGTTAGAATTCAGGACAGCGGCGGGCGTATCGTTTACGAGCTGACAACGGACGAAAACGGGGAGACAAGGATGGTTTCTTTGGAAACGGTGGACAGAAGCCTTTCCATGGACGAAAACTATTCCGGGGAGCCTTATAGGAGTTACGAGGTTTTCGCTGAGGCGGAGGGCTTTTTTGGGGCGCATGTTTCGGGAGTTGCAATTTTTGATGGGGAAAACGCGGTTCTGCCCCTTGTGATGACGCCAGAGGAATCTGGGGAAGAAGCTGGGGAGGCTGCACAAGGAGCGAGGAGGCAGCAAGGCATTGCGGGGATTGCAGCTAACGAGCCCGTCGTGGAGGAAGCCGCATTGGGAGCGAGGAGGCGGCAGAGCGTTACGGAAATTGTAATTGGAGAGCCCGCCGTGGCGATGGAGGGGCAGCGGCAGCAGGAGGGGCCGGTGTCAGGAACTTATGTGCTGCGTTACGTGGTGATTCCAAATCCTATTACGGTGCATTTGGGAAGTCCTTCCTCGCAGGCCGCCAATGTGCAGGTGTCCTTTCCCGACTATGTAAAGAACGTTGCCAGCAGTGAGATTTATCCCACCTGGCCGGCAGCGGCTTTGCGGGCCAATATATACGCCATCATTACTTTTGCATTGAACCGGATTTTTACGGAGTGGTACAGAGGCCGGGGCTATAGCTTTGACATCACAAACAGCACCGCTTACGATCAGGCTTTTGTGTACGGAAGAACAATTTATGAATCCATCAGCAAAATTGTGGATGAGATTTTCAACGAGTACGTCCGTATTCAAGGGCAAAACGCGCCTTATTTTACGTCCTTCTGCAACGGAACCACCTCCACCTGCGCGGGCTTGTCCCAGTGGGGGACGGTGACGCTGGCTCAGCAGGGGCTTTCGCCTTTGCAGATTTTGCGCAGCTATTACCCTCAAGATATAGAAATTGCGCAGACCAACATTATCACGGGTATTTTAACTTCCTATCCCGGAATTCCCATGCAGTTAGGCAGCACCGGGCTTGACGTGCAGACGGTGCAGACTTATTTAAACAGAATACGGAGAAATTATCCCGCCATTCCGGCAATCAGCGACGAGACGGGCGTTTATGGCAGCAGTACAAGAGCCGCCGTGACAAAATTTCAAAGTATTTTCAGCCTAACTCCCGACGGCGTTGTGGGAAAGGCCACATGGTACAAAATTTCCAGTCTTTACACAGCGGTGACGCGGCTGGCTGAGCTCGACAGCGAGGGAAGCAGCCTTGGCATTGGAACCGTGCCGCCAAGCTCTGTGCTGCGGCAGGGAACGCGGGGCGGCGATGTGGTTACGCTGCAGTATCTTTTAAATATGCTTGCGGAATTTTACGCGGGGATTCCCGCCGTATCCCCCGACGGTATTTTTGGAAATGAAACCCGGCAGGCGGTGATTGCTTTTCAGCAGATAATGGGCTTAACTCCCGACGGTATTGTGGGCCCCGCCACATGGCGGGCGTTGTACGACGCTTATTTAGGCGTGCTGGAAAACGTGCCCATTCCCAAACCGGAGGAGGGGATTACCAGTTATACCGTCCGCTCAGGGGATACTTTGTGGCTGCTCTCTCAGCGATTTCATACCACCGTGGACGCCATTAAGCGGTTAAACGGCTTAACCGGCGACGATTTGAGCATCGGTCAGGTGTTGAAAATCCCTTCCGAGGGAATTTCCCCTTATTTTGAATATATCGTCCGCTCAGGGGACACTTTGTGGCTTTTGGCAAGGCGCTTTAACACCACCGTGGACGCCATTAAAAGAATGAGCGGGATTACCAGCGACGCACTGAGCATCGGCCAAGTATTGCGGATACCCACGTAAAGGGCGAAAGCTGTTTGATTTTATGGAGTGCTTTTAAGGGTAAGGCGGTCATACGGAATCTGCGAGGTGCCGGATGAGAGAAAATCGTTACATTTTACCGATATTTCCTCACCGCAATCATGCACAGTACTGTTTGGACCGCCTGACTTGCCAGAAGCCCCCACAAATACCCATGGATTCCCCAAAGAGGAATTCCAAAGAAAACAAAAGCCAGCCGGACGAGAAGGCTTACCATGCTAAAGAGAAAGGTCAATCCGGTTTTTCCCAGCCCGTTTAAAATGCTGCCCAGCATACTTGCAATGTACATAAGCGGGCACAGAAAGCTCAGCACCACAATAAAATTTCCGGCAAGGGAGCTTTGATAGAGGAAATTTCCAAGGAATTTTCCAAGGCACAAGAACAGGCCGGTAAAAAAGACGCCCAGAAAAAAGCCGTAGCGGATAGATTTGTATACGGCTTTTTTGATTGTATCCCGATTATTCGCGGCGTCGGCTTCGGATACGATGGGGAGCAGCAGCACGCAGATAGAATTGGTGATGGCTCCGGGGAAAAAAATTAAGGGCATTGACATTCCCGTGAGCACGCCGTAAATACTTAGAGCGGTTGCGTTGTCATAGCCGAAATGTATAAGTCTGTTGGGGATAAAAATGGCCTCCACGCTTTGCAGAAAATTAATAATCACTCTGTTTAAAGATAAGGGCACGGCCAGCCGCAAAAGACGGCTGCAAGTCTGCCAAAAAGCGGGGAGGCTTAAGGAGAGAAGGGGGCCGTAGTTTTTTGGAACCACATTAGCAAAATGCGCCCTCACGGCAATCAAAGACACCAGCATGGAAGCGCTTTCCCCAATTACCAGCCCAACAACGGCAAAATTAATGGTGAGGCTTACTTGATGTTTCAGACAGAGAAAATAAATCACATAGACGCTGCCCACCCGAATAATTTGTTCTGAGAGCTGGCACAGGGCGGGAACCGCCGTTTTTCTTATTCCATAAAAATAGCCGTTGATGCAGGAGTGGACCGTCGCCATAGGAATGGACAGGGCAATGATGCGCAAAAGGGGCGCAGTGCGCTCTTCCATAAGAAAATGAACCGCAATTTCATCCGCGCAGCAGTAAATCCCCGCGGCGCACAGAACGGACAGGATCATGGAAAGGACGAGGCCGGTAAACAAATGCAGGCTGGACGAGCGGTAGTCTCTGGTGACCGTTTCCCCCGCCACATATTTGGAGATAGCCGTCTGCATCCCCGCCACGGTGAGGGAAAAGGAGAGGGCGAGAACGGGGGAAATTAGCTGATAAAGCCCCATGCCCTCCGCGCCGAAAAGGCGGGATAAAAAAATTCGGTAGAAAAATCCGATAAAACGGCTTACAAAGCCTGTGAGGGTTAAAATAATCGTTCCTGTGACAAGGGGACTGGTCTTGCGTTTATAAATCATAAAGAATCACCAAAGAGCGCGGCCCGTGGGATTTGGGCCGCAGGCAGAAGGTTATTTATTGCTAATATATGCCTTTTGCCGCATTGACAGAACAAATTGAAAATGCTATAGTAGGAGTTGCCAAAATCCTAGTAAGTTGATAGGAATACGGAAAGGAGTCTGTTATGGATAAGATTATCTATTTGGATAACGCCGCCACCACAAAGACCTCGCCGGAGGCGGTGAAGGCAATGCTCCCTTATTTTTCGGAGTATTACGGAAATGCCAGCACGATTTACCGGTTAGGGGCGGAGAGCAAAAACGCCGTCACGGTTGCAAGGGAAACCATTGCAAAAAGTATCGGATGCGACAGCTCGGAAATTTATTTTACAGCAGGGGGGACTGAGGCGGATAATTGGGCGCTGGTTGCCGCCGCGGAGGCGTATGCCTCAAAAGGAAAACACATGATTACCTCCGCTATCGAGCATCATGCGGTTTTGCATACCTGCCAGTATTTGGAAAAAAGAGGCTATGAAATTACCTATGTGGGTGTGGACGAGAACGGTATTGTAAAGATGGAAGAGCTGAAAAAGGCAATCCGCCCGGACACCATACTTATTTCCGTTATGTTTGTCAACAATGAAATCGGCACGCTTCAGCCCATAGCGGAAATTGGGGAAATTGCAAGGGAAAAAGGAATTTTGTTCCATACGGACGCCGTGCAGGCTTACGGGCATGTGCCCATAGACGTGGACGCCTTAAATATAGATATGCTCAGCGCCAGCGGACATAAGCTCCACGGCCCCAAGGGTATTGGATTTTTGTATATCCGCAAAGGCGTTAAGCTTCGCTCCTTTATACACGGCGGGGCTCAGGAGAGAAATAGAAGGGCGGGGACTGAAAACGTTCCGGGGATTGTGGGACTTGGCGCGGCGGTAAAAGAGGCTGTGTCCGGCATGGAGGAACGCTCCGCAAAAATTCGGGAGCTTCGGGATTATTTAATAGAAAAAATAGAAAAAGAAGTCCCCTATTGCCGTTTGAACGGCGACAGGACAAAAAGGCTGCCGAACAATGTTAATTTTAGTTTTCGGTTTATCGAGGGGGAATCCTTGCTGATTATGCTGGATATGAAGGGAATCTGCGCGTCCAGCGGTTCCGCCTGCACTTCCGGGTCTTTGGACCCTTCCCACGTGCTTTTGGCAATCGGTCTGCCCCATGAGATTGCCCACGGCTCGCTTCGGCTTACGCTGAGCGAGGAAAACACAATGGAGGAAATGGATTTTGTGGTGGAGACCATCAAGGAGATTGTGGACAGGCTGCGGCAGATGTCGCCGCTGTATGAGGATTTTGTGAAGTTGCAGGCGTAGCTGTTCCAACAAAGCGTGTGTGTTTGAAGGAAGGGTACGGAACTTTGAACAACATTTGAGCGAAACGCGCGGAGCAAGAGAGGATGCCAAGGGGCAGTAAATTGTTTTAACAAAGCGTGTTGGAGAGAAGAGGCGGAACTTTAAATAGGAGGATTGAGGATGTATAGCGAAAAGGTGATGGACCATTTTACCAACCCAAGAAATATGGGCGAAATAGAGAATCCCAGCGGCATGGGAACGGTGGGAAACGCCAAGTGCGGGGATATTATGAGGATTTATCTTGACATTGACGACGATGGCGTGATACAGGACTGCAAGTTTAAAACTTTCGGCTGCGGGGCAGCGGTGGCAACCAGCAGTATGGCCACCGAGCTTGTGAAGGGCAAAACCATCGAGGAGGCCCTTCAGGTGACGAATAAAGCTGTGATGGAGGCCCTCGACGGCCTGCCGCCGGTGAAGGTTCATTGTTCTCTGCTTGCCGAGGAGGCGATTCACGCCGCGCTGTGGGATTATGCGGAAAAAAAAGGAATCAAAATAGAGGGGCTGAAGAAGCCGAAAAACGATATCCACGAGGACGAGCCGGAGGAGGAGTACTAGTTTTTATTTTCGCGCGCAATGGATTGGAAGAGAAATACTGGTTTTATTTCCGTGTGCAAGGAGCTAGAGAAGGAGCACTGGCTTTTATTTTGCGGGTAATAGTCAAGCGGTAGCTTGAAGATATTGACGACCGCCGCGAGGATGGAAGATTTTCAAAGCAAGAGCGGCACAATGAGCAGGAGCGGCGCAATGAAAAAGAAAGTAGTGGTAGGTATGTCGGGGGGCGTGGATTCCTCCGTGGCGGCCTATCTTTTAAAGGAACAGGGTTATGAGGTGGTGGGCGTCACCATGCGGACGTGGGAGGAGGAAGATGCTTTTCAGGGGAAAAGGGACGGAGCCTGCTGCGGCAGCGCGGCGGCGGAAGATGCAGGCAGGGTTGCATATATTTTGGGAATTCCCCATTATGTGATGAACTTTAAGGAAGAATTTCGGGAAAAAGTGGTGGACTACTTTATAGCGGAATATCTGCGGGGCAGGACGCCTAATCCCTGTATTGCCTGCAACAGATATGTAAAGTGGGAGGCGCTTTTAAAGCGGGCCATGGAAATTGGGGCGGACTATATTGCCACCGGCCACTATGCCAGAGTGGAACGGCTCCCAAACGGCAGGCTTGCCCTCCGCAATTCCGTCGCGGCCGGGAAGGACCAGACTTACGCCCTTTATAATCTGACACAATTTCAGTTGTCCCACACCTTGATGCCTGTAGGGGACTATACAAAGGAAGAAATTCGGGCCCTAGCGGAAAAAGCGCATCTTCCCGTGGCGGCCAAGCCGGACAGTCAGGATATTTGCTTTGTGCCTGATAAGGATTACGCGGGATTTATAGAGCGTATGACGGATAAAGCGCCGGGAGAAGGAAATTTTGTCGCGGAGGACGGAACTGTGCTTGGAACCCACAAGGGAATCATTCATTATACCGTAGGACAGCGGAAGGGGCTGGGGCTTTCCATGGGCCGTCCGGTCTTTGTGTCGGAGCTTCGCCCTCAGACCAACGAGGTGGTTATCAGCGATAGGGATGTCTATCGGAGGGAGCTTACCTGCAATCAAATTAATTTTATGGGAATGGAAGACTTGAAAAAGCCCCGCAGGCTGTGGACGAAGGTGAGGTACGCCCACCGGGGAGGCTGGTGCACGGCCTGCCAGATAGGGGAGGACGAGATTCACTGTACTTTTGAGGAGCCCGTCCGCGCCGTAACGCCGGGACAAGCGGTTGTTTTTTACGACGGGGAGTATGTGATGGGGGGAGGCGTTATCCGGTAAAGAACGGGATTGAACAATACAAGGTCAAGCTTGCTTCCATAAATTAAATGCGGTAAAATTCCGGCATCCTCTTCTCAAAAACAGCGTAATAGCGGAAGCCGCAGGCGGTGAGAATCTTCGCCGCCTTTTCAAAGCCTCTTGCAACCGCTGCGGGCTCGTGGGCATCGGAGCCGACGGTAATCATTTCTCCGCCAAGAGCCTTGTACTTTTTTAAAATATCGGTGCAGGGGTTCAGCTCCTTCAATCCATAGGCGATAGCGCCGGTGTTGAGCTCAATTCCTTTTTCCTTTTCGATAAGTATCTCTAAAATCTTGTCCAGAATATCGCTATATTTTTCATAGCAGTAGTCCTTGTCCTTTGTTTTTCCATAGCGGACCACGTAATCTAAATGGCCGTAAACGTCAAAATTGCTGAAAGCTTTCAGATTGTCCAAAATGGAGGAAAAATATTCCCTGTAGGCCTCCTCGTCGGAGCGTCCCTCGTAAAAGGACGGGTAGTAGGGGTCCTTCCTATTGCAGAGATGGGAGGAGGCGATAATAAAATCAAAATCGTAGCTTTTGGCGTAAATGGCCAGCTCCCGCCGAAGGTGCGGTTGAACGCCCAGCTCCACGCCGAACAAAAGCTTTATTTTCCCAGCATATTTTTCCTTATAATTTGCCAGCTCGTAGAGATAGGAGTCGGTATTTAATTCAAACATGCCTTCCTCCGCGGAATTGGAGTAGACATAATCCATGTCTAAATGCTCCGTAAAGCACATGGCGGAAAGGCCTAAGTCAATTCCCCTTCGTATCATATCCTCCATGGGGGCCGTGCTGTCTCCTGAAAAAGAAGAATGTAAGTGAAAATCCGCTTTAACTGCCATAATATCCTCGTTTCCGCGCCATAATGCGGCGCGTTATTTTTTATGCGATGGGTCATTTTTACATATGACGGCGATTCTTTTCCAGCATCTTATTAAAAATTGCCAGAAAATGCAATTATTTTTCAATTTAATCTTGAACTTTTCGGACAAATTGGGTACAATAAATTTGCTGATAAAATTTTGTCAATCTTTGAGATAGTACAATCTGCCGGGTTGCCAATCTTTTGGATTGCAAAATAATATGTAACAATTATTCATTTTTAGGAGGAATCTAAAATGGCAGTAAGAGTAGCAATTAATGGTTTCGGCCGTATTGGCCGTCTTGCATTCAGACAGATGTTTGATGCAGAAGGTTACGAAGTAGTAGCAATTAACGATTTGACAAGTCCTGAAATGCTTGCACACTTATTAAAGTACGATACCGCACAGGGCAAGTATAAATATGCGGACAGCGTATCTTATGGTGAGGATTCCATCACTGTTAATGGAAAGCAGATTACAATTTACAAAGAAGCAGACGCTAAGAACCTTCCTTGGGGAGAGTTAAAGGTAGACGTTGTTCTTGAGTGTACAGGTTTCTATACATCCAAGGCAAAAGCAAGCGCTCATATCGAGGCTGGCGCTCGTAAGGTTGTTATTTCCGCACCTGCTGGAAACGACCTTCCTACCATCGTTTATAATGTAAACCATACATCGCTGAAGGCTGAGGACACCGTTATTTCCGCAGCTTCTTGTACGACAAACTGCTTGGCCCCTATGGCTAAGGCTTTAAATGACCTTTGCCCTATCATGAGCGGTATCATGACGACAGTTCATGCTTACACAGGCGACCAGATGATTCTTGACGGCCCTCAGAGGAAGGGCGATAAGAGAAGAAGCCGTGCAGGCGCTCAGAACATCGTTCCCAACTCAACAGGCGCAGCTAAGGCAATCGGCCTTGTTATCCCTGAATTGAACGGCAAGCTCATTGGCTCCGCTCAGCGTGTTCCCACCCCTACAGGCTCCACGACAATCCTTGTTGCGGTTGTTAAGGGACAGGTTACCAAAGAGCAGATTAACGACGCTATGAAGGCGGCTTCCACAGAGTCCTTTGGTTACAACACGGACGAAATTGTTTCTTCCGACGTTATCGGCAGCACATACGGTTCCATCTTTGATGCTACCCAGACCATGGTTGCTCCTATGGAAGACGGCAATACTCAGGTACAGGTTGTGTCTTGGTATGATAATGAGAATTCTTACACCAGCCAGATGGTAAGAACAATCAAATACTTCTCTGAATTAGCATAAATTGTCACCGCGGCTTGACCGCTGTGAGATGCACAGTAAGTAGACCTTAAGGGTCCGGTCTTATGGACCGGGCCCTTTTATACGCAGGGCGCAGAAAGGAATTTTCTGCTAACGTCCCGCGTGGCGAGCAGGGAGGAAAACCTTCCCTACTCGATAAATGTGATAGGGAAGGATGCGCGAAGCGGGAAGATTGCTTATCCCTTGTGAAAAGGAGGGGCCCGCGAAGCGGGAGGGTTGCTTATCCCTTGTGAAAAGGAGGGACCCGCGAAGCGGGAGGATTCCTTATCACTCAGCAGAGGCAAGAAATTGTGCCTGCTTCAATAATAAGGAGGAATAATCATCATGGGATTAAATAAGAAATCAGTTGACGATATCAATGTATCAGGGAAACGCGTGCTGGTGAGATGTGATTTTAACGTGCCTCTTAAAAATGGCGAAATCACAGACGAAACCCGTATTGTTGCGGCGCTTCCCACGATTAATAAGCTTCTTGCGGACGGCGGCAAGGTAATTCTCTGCTCCCATCTTGGCAAGGTAAAAAACGGCCCTAACGAGGGAGAATCCTTAGCTCCAGTTGCAAAGAGGCTGTCCGAAAAGCTTGGCAAGGAAGTAAACTTTGTTGCCGACTACAATGTGACCGGTGAGGCTGCTTCTGCGGCGGTAGAGGCAATGAAGGACGGCGACGTGGTTCTGCTTCAGAATACCCGTTTCCGTGGAAAAGAAGAGACAAAGAACGGCGAGGAGTTCAGCAAAGAGCTTGCCGACCTTGCCGACGTTTACGTGTGCGATGCCTTTGGTTCCTCCCACAGAGCCCATGCTTCCGTTGCAGGCGTGACGGATTGTGTGCGTGCAAAGGGCGGCGAGTGCGCGGTTGGCTATCTGATGCAAAAAGAAATTGACTTCCTTGGAAACGCGGTAGAAAATCCGGTAAGGCCTTTCGTTGCAATCCTTGGCGGAGCAAAGGTTGCCGATAAGCTGAACGTTATCAACAACCTGCTTGAAAAATGCGATACCCTCATTATCGGCGGCGGCATGGCTTTCACATTCTTGAAGGCAAAAGGCTATGAAATCGGACAGTCGTTGGTTGACGATGAGAAGATTGACTACTGCAAGGAAATGATGGATAAGGCTGAAAAGCTTGGCAAGAAATTACTGCTTCCCGTAGATACGGTAATTGCGGATTCTTTCCCGAATCCTATTGACGCTGAAATCGAAGTTTCCACCGTGGACGCCGACAAGATTCCCGCCGACAAGGAAGGCCTTGATATCGGTGAAAAGACGGCGGCTCTCTATGCGGATGCCGTTAAGAACGCAAAGACGGTTGTATGGAACGGCCCTATGGGCGTGTTTGAGAATCCGATTCTTGCAAAAGGAACCATTGCGGTTGCAAAGGCTCTTGCGGAGACGGATGCTACCACAATTATCGGCGGCGGCGACTCGGCGGCGGCTGTAAATCAGCTTGGCTTTGCGGATAAGATGAGCCACATCTCCACAGGCGGCGGCGCTTCCCTTGAGTTCTTGGAGGGTAAGGAGCTTCCCGGCGTAGTGGCGGCTGACGACAAATAAAATTTAATTTAGAGCTATAAAACAGCAGCTGGAGGAAAATATACGGAACAGTGTTCAGGCGCGCTGGCGCGGCTGGACGCCGTTCCAGATAAAAGTGTATTGAACGATAGCTGCGGAACTGTAAAGCAACAGCTGAAGGAAAATACACGGAACAGAAAGCAGACGCAGGTTGCGGATGCGTCCTATTCCAGATAAAAATGTATTGAACGATAGCTTGCGGAATTATAAATAGGAGATAAAAAAATGGCAAGAAGAAAAATTGTAGCCGGCAACTGGAAGATGAACATGACGCCCAGTCAGGCGGTGGCATTGTGCGACGAGTTAAAGGATTTGGTAAAATCCGACGATGTTGACGTAGTTTACTGCGTTCCCGCGGTTGACATTGTTCCCGTGGTGGAAGCGGTTAAGGGAACCAATGTTGAGGTTGGCGCTGAGAACATGTATTTTGAGGAGAAGGGCGCATACACAGGCGAAATTTCCGCCGCAATGCTGGTAGATGCAGGCGTAAAATACGTAATTATCGGCCATTCCGAGAGGCGCGATTACTTTAAGGAGGACGACGCGTTATTAAATAAGAAGGTAAAGAAAGCTTTCGAGGCAGGGCTTACTCCGATTCTTTGCTGCGGCGAGACGCTTGAGCAGAGAGAAATGGGCATTACCCTTGACTGGATTCGTATGCAGATTAAGTCGGATTTGGTTGGCGTTTCCGCAGAACAGGTTGCATCCATGGTAATCGCTTACGAGCCTATCTGGGCGATTGGAACGGGTAAGACGGCTACCACAGAGCAGGCTCAGGAAGTATGTAAGGCAGTCCGCGACTGTATCGCTGAAATTTATGACGACGCTACCGCGGAAGCGGTTCGTATTCAATACGGCGGCTCCGTAAATGCGGGCAATGCCGCCGAGCTGTTTGCACAGCCCGACATTGACGGCGGTCTGGTAGGCGGCGCTTCTCTCAAAGCTGATTTTGGGAAGATTGTGCGGTATAAATAATAAGTTTTTCACAAAAATCTGATAGTTGAAAAGTGCAGTAAAATAGGGGTATCAAGGAAAGGAAAATTCTTTGATATCCCTTTTTAGTGCTTTTATTGAGTTTTATATACTGGTTTTTGCAGATTTTTATTACAAATAATAGACCGATATAATTAAATGAAAGATAAAAGATGGTAATATGCCGACGGGAAGTGTGGTATAGGATTACATTAAATTATGAGCACATTTGTTGTAGACAATTTGGAAGTGGGAGTATGGGAAAAGTATGATATAATACAATGCAGTGAGTATAGTTTAATTTTTTGAGGAAGAGGGGGGAGGCAATGACAATCTCATATGATGGCTTATGGAAGATTCTAATTGATAAAAATCTGCAAAGAAAGGATTTAGATGAAAAGAGGTCACTTCGCTTACTAAAATATGTGATGAACTATTTGGTGCATCAAATCATCTTGAAACATTTCATATACAGGTTCGGTATGGAAGTAAATCTTTAAATGAAGATAGTGATTTTCAGCCTGTTATGGAGTATGTTTTGATTTATGTTAAGGAAAGGAATGTTTTTATCCCTCAAAAACCAACTAAGCCTTATAACCTGTCAAAATTCTGCTTTTCTTTTGAGGAATTAACCAAAGGTGAGACATTGAAAATTGGAAATAAGACAGTAACAATTTTCAAAGATGGAGAATGGAAAATAACCAAGCATAATGATGGCAGAGTAGGACTTCTTAAAGAAACTTGGGCATCCGGTAGTATAGTGAAACAAAGCGGAACTGCTGCTGAATTTCTTGCAAAACACCTTATTGACAGAAAATCTATTGATGGTTTAAGCGTTCTTTATAAGATTCATAACATGGGGGAAGATGGTTTGGGCTATCGTTATGTGACTGGTCCAACAAAATCTGATGCGATTCGAGGAAAATTTTATACAGGTGTACCCTTGGAACGACTTGAAGAAATTAAACTTGGAACATCAATGAAAACTAGTCCTATTGTGAATATGTATGATTATAGTCCAGATTTTGGAAACATCCGCAAAGAAGGTGGTATTGCTTTTAATAGCGGGAAAAAACCCGTCAAAATGCTTGAACGATTGTATTATGGTTCAGCTTCAAGAAAAACTTTCCGAAACGGATGACCAATATAGAGAAGGTTTTCGGACGATTTGTGATATTGGCAAAGAACGCATCCGCCGTGCCGCCAAGAAAATTGCCGCTGAAAATCCAGACAAATCTTTTGACGGTGGTTTCAGAGTTTTCAAGCTGGACGATACCAACATGACCGATGTTTATTATTCCGCTGGAGAATACAACCAGAATATGCTTTCCATGCTTGAATCTAATATCAAGCCTGATAGTACTGACCTTGATTTGCTGTTTGGCTGTCTGCTTGAATGGGGGCTCCCGCTTTCAATGCCTTACACATCAGAAAAGATGGAAGGCTGCACTGTACATACTTATAATAAAGGCGACTTGATTGCATGTTTTGACGAAAACATCTCTGATTCCCTTGTAAAAGAGATTGCCAAGCGTCAGCCGCTGCGCGTTGTTTTCCGTGACAGTAGTTTCAATAGCAGTCCGGCAAAAATTAATGTCGGTGAAATTTTCAAGATGCTTGCTCCGAATACCAAAGTGAAAGTATTGTAAGAGGAGAAACAGAATGAATGGCGGTTCTGATTGCCTTTTTAATGCCTAATGGATATAATGTAAATGGAAAAAGGGAGATTCGTTTATATGCAGAAAAAGACACCTGATTATGATAATGTGTTTAAAACAATGAAGATGAAGCATAAGAGATTGTTTGTTTCTGTCATCAATGATGTTTTTGAAAGGGATTATCCGATAGATGTAAAAGTGAAGATATTGCCGTCAGAAGGGTATTTGATTGAAAACGAAACGGCAGACGGCAGCAAGGAGATAAAGGAGCAGGTTTCAGATTTTCTGATTAGGATTGAAAACGAGATATATCTTTTGGAGTGTCAGAGCTATGATGATGGCTCTATGGCGATTAGGATAGCGGAATATGCTTTTATTGTTGCCAGGCAGTTTGCTACATGGGATATCGGACATGCGACAATCCCAATGCCGAGATTTTCAGTCATTTATGTTAAGAGGACAGACAAGACGCCTAAAACGACAACGATTACTTTTACATTTCCGGATGGACAGATGGTAGATTATAAATCCGACAATGTTATTTTGGAAGATTTTTCAAAGGAAATAATCATCGAGAAAAAATTATTTCCATATATTCCGTTTTATATTGCACGATACGAAAAAGAAATCGCATCGGAAGGCAATATCGAAAAAGCGATAGAAGCGCTGACTTATTTTAGGGATGAAATGGAACATATGTATCAAGCAGGCGAATTGACAGATGATGAACTGATAGACCTGAAAGGATTTGTAAATACTATCATTACACATATCACAAATGGAAACAAAAATGAAGAAAGGCTGGTAAATATTATGGGTGGAACTGTTATTGAAACGGAATCTGATAAGATTAAAATAAGGCTGATTGTTGAATTGGGACAGGAAGATGGTCTTGATGATGCTGCTATTTTAAAAAGGCTTCAGGAAAAAATAATTGGACTGCCGTTAAACCGGGCAGAGACATATCTGAACCAATATAGGAAACAACTGGTGTAAGTCTGCCAGAAAAAGATTGCCGAGGAAACGAGAGGCGGGGACAATGAAGGTACAATACAAGCATCAAAAATTTCAAGCTGATGCTGCCAAAGCAGTCGTGGATGTGTTTGCAGGTCAGCCGTATTTGACGCCTTCTTACATGATGGATAGAGGAACCGACATCTATCAGATAAAAATAAATGAAGAACAGGATTTTACCGGCTGGAGCAACCAGAAGATTGTGCCGGAACTTTCCGACCATCTCATTTTAGAGCATATACAGAAAATTCAGAGAACAAACCAGATTGCGCCTTCTTCTAAACTGGAAGGGCGCAGCGATGGCTTTAACCTTACCATTGAAATGGAGACGGGCGTCGGTAAGACCTATACTTATATTAAGACAATGTATGAATTAAACCGTGCTTATGGCTGGAGCAAATTCATCATTGTTGTTCCGAGCATTGCGATTCGTGAAGGCGTTTATAAATCTTTCCAGATGACGCAGGAGCATTTTGCGGAGGAGTATGGAAAGAAGATTCGCTTTTTTATTTATAATTCCGCGCAACTGACGGAGATTGACCGCTTTGCCTCCGACAGCTTTATCAGCGTTATGATTATCAACTCGCAGGCGTTTAATGCCAAGGGCAAGGATGCAAGACGTATTTACATGAAGCTGGACGAGTTCCGTTCCCGCAGACCGATTGACATTATCGCAAAGACCAATCCAATCCTGATTATTGACGAGCCGCAGTCTGTTGAGGGCAAACAGACAAAGGAACGCTTGAAGGAGTTCCGGCCGTTGTTGACGCTCCGTTATTCTGCTACGCATAAATCGGACAGTATAATCCTGATTGGGCGATTGCCTTTTATGAGGGAAAGGTTAAGCATATTTATTTCGTTGCAGAGACAAAAGGCTCCATGAACTCCATGTAGCTCTGCTTGATTGAAGAATCCAAGATTCACTGCGCGCGGGAGCACTTTAAGGCAATTTCTGGCGGCAACGTGGTTTATGATGTGGTTGACAGCTATAAGTCTTTGCTGGAAAAGGTGATGAAATAAAACTAGAAAGAAAAATGTTCTGAACGCAGAGTAATAGCTGAAAAACTCGATAGTATAGAGTTTTATGATGTAAACTCTTATATATTGGCAATAAAATAGTTGAGGTGTATTACAAAAGAGATTGATTTAGAGCAGCAACAAATATTGATACTAAAAATCGATTTTCATAGCAGAATGGGATAATGGCTTTACACCGCGATTGTTTATCTGCTATAATGACTTTGTTGCATAAACGGCGCATATGGAAAGCGGGTAATTGTATGGGTATGACCGACAGCCAATTTAAGGGCTTTATAAGATTTGTTTTGGACGATATCAAAGAAGTTCTTGATAATTTAGAGGATGGTACGAAGGAAAAAGAAAAGCTGCAAAAGGTGGCCGATAATCTTCAGCAGACACTTGAGGATTAAAGATTATTTCCGCGGGCAACAAGCCAAGCGGCTGCTTAAAAGCCAACTTAAGTTGGCTTTGACATTATGGCGACTGCCGCGAGGCCTATCTACTCTTTGAAGAAGAGCTGATGCCGCCCCGGCGAGGGAGCAAATATCCCGTTGCCTGTCGCGGGAGATTTCCCTGCACGGATAAGCTGAGGAGAAATTTATGAACAATATTTTATATCTGTTAATCCCCTGTTATAATGAGGAAGAAGTGCTGCCGGAAACGGCGGCGCGGCTTTTGGAAAAAGTAAGCGGTCTCGTCAAGGAAAAAAAGATTGACGAAAGGAGCCGCATTATTTTTGTAAACGACGGTTCAAGGGATAGGACATGGGAGATTATCAGAAGCCTTCATGAAAAAAATAAAATTTTTGGCGGCATCAATTTAAGTCGGAACAGAGGGCACCAGAACGCGCTTCTTGCCGGTTTGATGACGGTGAAAGACTGCGCCGACGCAGTAATTTCCATGGATGCGGACCTTCAGGACGATATTGGCGCGATAGATGAGATGATTGACAAGTATTTAAGCGGAACGGATATCGTTTACGGGGTGCGCGGAAGCCGCGATACGGATACGGTGTTTAAAAAGTTTACGGCCGAGAGCTTTTATAAAATTATGAATACGATGGGCGCCAACACGGTATTCAACCACGCGGACTACCGGCTTATGAGCAGGCGGGCTCTTGAGGGGCTGGCGCAGTACGGGGAAGTCAATCTTTTTTTGCGGGGAATTGTGCCGATGATTGGATATCCTTCGGATGTGGTATATTATAATAGAGGGGAACGGTTTGCCGGAAAAAGCAAATATCCCCTTGGAAAAATGCTTTCCTTTGCAGTCGAGGGAATTACCTCCCTGAGCACAAGGCCTATCAGGATGATAACCGCGCTTGGTTTTCTTATTTTTATCGTCAGTATCGGTATGCTGATTTACAGTCTTGTTCGGCATTTTATGGGGGCTACCATTGTGGGCTGGACGACGCTTATGGTTTCTGTGTGGGCGATAGGAGGGCTTATCTTGCTCTCCCTTGGTGTGGTGGGAGAATATATTGGAAAGATTTATCTGGAAACGAAGGCGAGGCCCCGGTTTATTGTGGAGCAGTTTTTAAATGATGCAGATGGAAATGGAGCAGTATAGTGGAAGAGAGAATGGAAGAAAATTTAGAAGCAAAGTTACGATTTGACGAGTCCGGGATTCAGCCGGAAATTTTGAGGGCGGTGCATGAAATGGGGTTTGAGGTGATGACCCCCATTCAGGAGCAGTCCGTGCCGGTGCTTTTAGAGGGAAAGGATATCATTGGACAAGCACAGACGGGAACGGGCAAGACGGCGGCCTTTGCAATTCCCATGATACAAAAAATCGATGCGGAGATAAAAAGGCCTCAGGGTATTATTTTGTGCCCCACCAGAGAGCTTGCTATGCAGGCGGCGGAGGAAATACGGAAGCTTGCAAAATATATGCATGGGGTGAAGGTGCTGCCGGTTTACGGCGGACAGGATATCGGAAAGCAGATAAGGGCGCTTGCTCAGGGCGTCCAGATTATTGTGGGAACGCCGGGCAGGGTGATGGACCATTTAAGGCGGCATACCATAAAAACGGCCTCCGTGAAAATGATTGTGCTGGACGAAGCGGACGAGATGCTGGACATGGGTTTTCGGGAGGATATTGAGACGGTGCTGGCGGATATGCCGGAAGAGCATCAGATGGCGCTTTTTTCCGCCACCATGCCGCAGGAAATTTTGGACATTGCCGGAGCCTACCAGAAAAACGCGGTTTACATCAGGGTGACGCCCAAGGAACTTACGGTAGCGGCCATTAAACAGGCCTATTACCGGGTGGCAAGGAAGGATAAAATACGCGCGCTGTGCAGGCTGTTGGACTATTACCAGCCGGCCAGAAGCCTTATTTTCTGCAATACGAAAAGAATGGTGGACGAAATTGCCGGACAATTGGGGGAGCTTGGCTATGAAGCAAGCGCCCTTCACGGGGATTTGTCACAGGCCCAAAGAGATACGGTGATGAATCTTTTCAGGACCGGCCGATGTGCGATTTTGATTGCGACGGACGTTGCGGCAAGAGGAATTGACGTCAGCGGCGTTGACGCTGTGTTTAACTACGACGTGCCGGAGGACATTGAATATTACGTACACAGAATCGGGAGAACCGGCCGCGCGGGGAGAAAGGGAAGGTCCTTTACTCTGATATCCGGCAGGGAGATTTTTAAGATACGGAGTATAGAGCGGGTCTGCCACACCACCATCAGGGAAAGGCAGCTTCCCTCTGTGGAGGACGTGATGCGGATAAAGGCCGACAGACTTTTTACAGGCGTGATGGGGGCTATTGAAAACGAGGATTTGTCGGAGAACAAAAAGGAAATTGAAATCGCCTGTCAGAAGTACGGATTTTCTGCCCTTGATTTGGCGGCTGCGTTGATGTACATGAGTATGGGAGACGCGCCGGAAGAAATTGAGGAAGAAAAGCCTTACATGGAGCGGAAAAAAGGCGACAGAAGCAGAGACGGGCGCAGAAGAGAGAGAGGCAGAAGGAGAGAGGACGAGGGAGACGGAAGACGGGATAGAAGCGGAAGGAGCCGAAGAAGTGACGATGGAGATGGAGGGCGAGAGCGAAGCGGAAGAAGCCGGAGACGAGACGGCGAAGGAGACGAAAGGCGGGACCGAAGCGGAAGAAGCCGGAGACGGAACGGCGAAGGAGACGAAAGGCGGGACCGAAGCGAGAGAAGTCGGAGACGAGAGGACGAGGGAGACGAAAGACGGGACAGCGGAAGAAATAGAAGAAGCGACGACGGAGATATAAGAGGAGACGGTGAGAGAAACAGAAGACGAGAGGACGGCTGGGACGGAAAGCGCGGAAGTGACGCGGAGCAGGAAAGGGATGCCAGCAGAGAAAGAGCCGAGCGCAGAGAGCGGAAACGCCGGGAGGAATTATCCGGGGAGGCCGCCCGCCAAGGCAGAAAGGCTAAAGAGGAAAAAGCTGGAAAATCGGGTGCGGGCCGCGCGGAAAAGCCAAAGGAAAGCAAAAAGGGCGTGGACGTGAAAGCTTTCGGCATGTTCCGAACAAAAAAGAAATAAAAAAAGAAATAGAATAAGGCCGCCGTTTTATAGCGGCGGCCAAAGCACAGCGGGGGTGTCAAGTAAAAGGGCTTGTCAAGTAAAATGTGTAAGCGGCGGTTAAACCGCCGTAAGCTGCGCGTTATGGAGTCTGTAATAGGCTCCTTTTTTTGCCATTAATTCCGCGGCGGTCCCCTCCTCCACAATGCCCCCGTCGTCGATGACAAAGATGCGGTCGGCTTTTTGAATGGTGGAGAGCCTGTGTGCAATCACAAAGGAGGTGCGGCCTTTTAACAGGGCGTCGATGCCCTCCTGAACAAGAAGCTCCGTCTGCGTGTCGATGCTGGAGGTGGCCTCGTCCAGTATGAGGATATTGGGCTTGGAAACCATGGTTCTTGCAAAGGCAAGGAGCTGTTTTTGCCCGATGGAAAGGCCGCCGCCCCGCTCGGAGAGAACCGTGTCGTAGCCCTTTTCCAGCTTACAGATAAAGTCGTGGGCGCGGACCGCCTTCGCCGCCTCCACAATTTCTTCGTCGGTGGCGTCCAGCTTTCCGTAACGTATGTTATCTTTTATAGTTCCCGTAAACAGGAAGTTATCCTGCGTCATAATTCCCATTTGACGGCGCAGACTTTCAATTGTCACTTGCTTTATATCGTGGCCGTCTATGCGGATAACGCCTTCTTGAACATCGTAAAAGCGGCTGATTAGGTTGACGATTGTGGTTTTGCCCGCGCCGGTGGGGCCCACAAGGGCAATGGTTTCGCCGGGTTTAATGTCAAAGCTCACGTCCTTTAAAACCTTTGTATCGTCGTCGTAGGAAAAGCCCACGTGGGAAAAGGTAACCCGCCCTTTGATGGGAGGGATTTGTGCAGCTAAAGCTTCGTCCTTGATGGCAGCTTCGGCGTCCATAATCTCAAAAACCCGCTCCGCCGCTGCAATATTGGTGATAATCTGGGTGTAAAAATTGCTGAGATTCATAATCGGGTTCCAGAACATTCCAATATAGGTCCCAAAGGAAAAAAAGGTGCCAAGGGAGACCTTTTCCACCCCGATAACGCATATCCCTACAAAGTAAAGGGCGGCAATGCCAACACCCCAGCTTAGGTCAATCACGGAGCCCATACCGTCGTTTAGGCGCACAGCGTTTACAAAGGCGGTGCGGTGCTCATGAAGAAGCTCGTCGAAGGTCTCATCCGTTTCCGGCTCCGCGGAAAAGCTTTGAATGATGCGCATACCGGAAATATCCTCGTGGATAAAAGCGTTCAGGTTGGAGGATTTTCGGCGGAATTCCTGCCATTTTTTGTGGGAGTAAACTTGAATCAGCCAAATGCAAACGCCCATAAAGGGGAGGCTGCACAGGGAAGCCGCCGCCAGCGCGGGACTTTTGGCAAACATGATAACCCCGACGGCGGCCACCGTCGTAAAATCGGGAATCAAGGTAGTGACAAAGTTGTTCAGCACATCCTTTAGGGAATTAATGTCCCCGATAATGCGCGCCAGTATTTTCCCCGTGGGACGGCTGTCAAAAAACTGCAAATCCAGCGTTTGGATATGAGAGTAAAGCTCCTGCCTGATGGTTAAAAGGATGCTGTTGCACACCTTTGCCATGATATACATGCGGAGCCTGATACCTCCCACCATCAAAAGGTTGAGAAGGGCGGCCGCCCCAATCAGGCGGAAAAGTCCCCTAAAATCCCCGATGGAGATATAGTTATCGACGGCGGCTTCAATTACCAGCGGATTGATTAAAGATACAATGACGCAGAAGGCCATAATAAAAAGCACCGCGATAATTTCTTTTTTGTAGGCGAGCAGATAGGCGAGCAGGCGCAGTATGGTGCGCATTTTGCCAGCTCCGCTTAGCTGTTCGTCCTCTTTATAGGAATTGATACTCATGCCGTGTACTCCTTTCTGGGCTCTCCGTATTGAGCCGCGTATGTCTGGTAATAAAGGCCCTTTGCCGCTAAAAGGCTTTGATGGGTTCCCCGCTCCGCGATGGTTCCGTTTTCCAAAATGATAATTTCGTCCGCATGGCATACGGCGCTGATGCGGTGGCCGATAATGATTTTCGTGACGCCCTCCAGCTTTTTTAAGGTTTCATGGATAGACTGCTCCGTTTCCATATCAAGGGCCGAGGTGGAATCGTCGAGCACCAGTATGGGCGTATTTTTGGCGAGGGCCCTTGCGATGGTTAATCGCTGCTTCTGCCCGCCGGAAAGCCCGACGCCGCGCTCCCCGATTACGGTATCGTACTGTTTTTCCATTTTTTCAATAAAGCCCTTTGCCTGCGCGAAGTCCGCGGCTTCCCGGACGGCGGAAGGGGAAAGCTGGTTTTTCTGCCCCAGCTTGACGTTCTCCATAATCGTGTCGGAAAAAAGGAATACGTCTTGCATCACAAGGGAAACGGAGCTGCGAAGCTGCTTTAGGGAAAGAGTTTTTACATTGATATCGTCCAGCAAAATAGCGCCGTCCGTGGCGTCGTAAAGCCGCTGCAGCAGGTAAATGAGGGAGCTTTTTCCCGCGCCGGTGGCTCCCATAATGCCGATGGTTTTTCCGGGCTCCACGGTAAAGGAAATGTCGTGAAGGATTTCATGCTTATCCGCCTTGTGGAAGGAGACGTTGGAAAAGGTAATTTTCCCTTTTACATTTGGCAGAACCACAGGATTTTCCGGTTCAAGGACGGCAGGCTTTTCCTGATAGATTCTTTTTAGCTTTCTGTTGGATGCAACCGCCGACGAAAGACTGTTGGTGAGCCAGCCTAACATTTCCATAGGCCATACGATGTTAAAGGAGTAGTCTATAAAAGCGCTTAGCTCGCCCAAACTCATTTCCCCGCGGGTCACAAGCAGGCCGCCCATGGCAAGGGCAAACAGGGGAAGCAGCTTTGTAATGAGCGAAAGGTAAGGGTGGTATTTTACAAACAGCTTGGACTGCTGCATGTTCAAGTCATAATAACGCTGGTTATGGGAAAGAAATTTTGAAATTTCAAATTTTTCTCTGGCAAAGGCTTTCACGGTTCTTGCACCGGCCAGATTTTCCTCGGCCACGGTATTTAGGGAAGCGTTTTCCTCGCTGATAGCCTCGTAAACGGTGTCCAGCTTATTTTCCATCAAAATGGCGATACAGGCGGCAAGGAACATGCACAGGGAGGGGAAAATCGCCAGCTTCCAGTTTAGGCTGTACATGCAGAACAAAATGATGGAGGTATGCACTACCACTTCAATCATCAACATTCCCACGTAGGAGAGGGCGTCCCAGATTCTGTCCACGTCGTCCTTAACGCGGCTCATCAGCTCGCCGGTTCCGGTTCTGTCAAAAAACTCTGCGCTCAGCGACTGGATATGGCGGAAAAGGCTGCGCCGTATTTCCAGCGCAATTTTTGAGCCGGTCACATCGAAGGTAAATTCCTTTGTATACTGAAAAATGCATCGGCCAACTCCCACGCCTAAAATTCCAAATAAAAGGGGCGGGAGCAGGCGCGTCTGACCGCCAAGAATTACGTTGTCCACGATAGCCCTGATAAGCTGCGGAGAGAGCAGGTCAAGGCAGATGCTGATAACCATGGAGAGGATTGCAAACAAAAAGGCAAATTTGTGTTCCCAGATGTAGGTTGATATTTTTTTCATGATTTTTATTCCCAACATTTAATAAATTAATAAAATAAAAAGCAGCCATGTTGCCATGACTGCTGGATGCGCATTGTATGTATTTGTATTTACGGCTTTATTTTAGCGGGCGCGGAAGGAGAGCGCAGGAAGTCCGTTCATACAGGCATAAACAGTCAGGTAATTTTAGCGATAGTGCAGTTGTGTTGTAATTTATAGTCCTGAACTTGCTTGCCATGAATGACGTCTCCTTTCCGTGAATATTTTTAAGCTTTGGTTTCAAGCACAAATCTAACATACGCTACCGAAAAGTATTTGTCAACAAAAATTTTGTAATTGTTTTTTTATCTCAAATGCCATACAATAAATAGCAATTGTATGTGGCAAACGGCGAGCGGATAGATTTCAACAAGAGGAAAACAGACAGAAGATTCCGGCAAACGGCAAGCAAACAGGAGATTTTGGCAAGCAGCAAGCAAGTAGAAAATTCTGCAGGGTAAGCGGCAATTCATTGGACAATATTTTATAAGCGTATATTTTGGAGATTAAAAAGCTGGAAGTGTGCCAAACAGCATGGGAATAGAAAAGTATGATTTCAATTTTATCAAAAATATTTATCAAGGATTATCAAAACACATCGGATTTGAGAGTGCGTCAGGCTTACGGGATGCTTTGCGGGGCGGCGGGAATTGCCCTTAATTTTTTCCTGTTTCTGATAAAGGCAATCGCCGGGTGGCTTTCTGGCTCCATTGCCATTACGGCGGATGCGTTCAACAATTTATCCGACGCGGGCTCCTCGGTGATTACGCTGGTGGGCTTTAAGATGGCGGGGCAGAAGCCCGACAGCAGCCATCCCTTTGGGCATGGGAGAATCGAGTACATATCGGGGCTTTTGGTGTCGGTGCTTATTCTGCTTATGGGAACGGAGCTTTTAAAATCCTCCGTGGGCAAAATTTTTCATCCGCAGGCAGTAAATGCCAGTCCGCTTATTTTGGCGATTTTGGCGGTTTCCATCTGCGTAAAGCTTTACATGTTTTTTTATAACCGCAGGGTGGGTAAAAAAATAAACAGCGCGGCCATGCTGGCGGCCTCCAAGGACAGCATCAGCGACAGCATTTCTACTCTTGTGGTGTTTCTTACCACGCTGGCGGCTTTTATTACGGAAATAAATATCGACGGCTGGTGTGGAATCTTGGTTGCTTTGTTTGTTATCTGGACCGGGGTGGACGCCATGAAGGACACAATCAGCCCCCTTTTGGGCCAGCCGCCGGAGGAGAAATTTGTAAAAAGGATTGAGACGATTATTATGGAATATAAGCCGCAGGGGGTGCTGGGGCTTCATGATTTGGTGGTGCACAATTACGGGCCGGGCCGGGTAATGCTTTCCGTTCATGTGGAGGTGCCCTCTACCGGGGATATTTTGGCCCTCCACGATATGATAGATTTGATTGAACACAGACTGGCAAACGAGTTAAACTGCAGCGCGGTTATCCATATAGACCCGGTGTGCGTAAACGACAAGATGACGAATGAGGCGAAAAGCAAGGTTGCGGCGATTATTGCGGGCATGGAAGAGGACGTAAAATTTCATGATTTCCGCATTGTTCAGGGGCCAACCCATGTAAATTTGATTTTTGACGTGGTGGTGCCCTTTGACTATTCTATGTCCGACAACGAAGTGGTTTCCTATATTCAGGAGAAGGTTAGCGAGATGGAGGGAAACTACTGCGCTGTGGTAGATGTGGATAAGGATTATACGCAAATTTAATAACATATGTTTTGTAAGGAAAGAAAATGCTGAAAATGAAAAAACATAGTTACTATTTTGGGTTTTGCCTGCTGGAAATATTGTTCCTGTTTGTTTTTGCGGCGAGGATTTTTCAGGAGGGAGGCTTTGGGTATTCTTTTCAAAATTATTATCGGGAAACCTGGGAGGGAAAGAACGTACTTCTCACGGATGAGCTCACCGTACCGAAGGGCATTTACGAGATATCGGTGGGATACGAAAAGGGAGGAGCGGTTTGTTATGCGCAGGCAAATGGAGCGCTGCCCCGCGTTTTGTATTCGGACCATGTGACGCTTTCAGGAGTTCAGGAGGCGAGAAGCTTTCGGATTTATGTCAACGAGGAGGAAGTAAATTTAAGGATTGTCATAGAGCCGGAAAGAGAGAATGATTTCACTATCAAGGGAATTACCCTTATCACGGCTTCCAACTCCAAGGTATATCAAATTTTTTGCATGGCGTTGAAGCTGTTGATTGCTAATATGATAGCACTTGTTATTTATTATAGAAAGCGGAATTTCAAGCATAGCTTTGAAGCCTTTGGCATTGTGATTATCGGCGGGATTGCCTCCATTGGCCTCTTGGAAGAATATATTTTATACGGGCATGATTTGATTTTTCACTTGTTTAGGATAGAGGGGCTTAAGGAAGGGCTGCTGGCGGGAAATTTTCCGGTGCGGATTCAGCCGGGATGGTTTAACGGCTGGGGATATTCCGTGTCGGTGATGTACGGGGAGCAGCTTTTGCTTTTTCCGGCGCTTTTGCGGATAATTGGGGTCAGCGTCCAGAACGCCTACAAAGCTTATATTGCGGCGGTGAATTTGGCGACGGCCGCAGCCGCGTATTATTCATTTTTTAAGATATCCAAGGACAAAAGGATTGCGCTGTTTGGAAGCGCCTTATATACGCTTTTTCCCTATCGGCTTTGCTGTATTTACGTGCGGGCGGCTGTGGGAGAGTACTCGGCAATGCTGTTTCTGCCCCTGGCGGTTTTGGGATTTTGGTATGCTTTTGAGAAACGGAAAAGCGAAAAAATACCGGATAAATATTTGATTGCCCCGGTGATTGGGTTTACGGGACTGATTCAAACCCATGTGATTACCTGCTTTTTGGCGGCCTTTGCCATTTTACTTTTTTGCCTTGTTAATCTCAAAAGGATGCTTGACAGGAACAGGCTGGTTTATTTTTTCAAAATTTTTATAATAACGATTCTGTTGAACCTTTGGTTTATAGTACCATTTTTCCGTTATATGCGGGAGGATTTTGTGGTAAACGCCGTGAGAGGAATGGAACCGGCCTTTCAAAGCTGGGGCGCGACCCCTGCGGAGCTTTTTGCCGTTTACTGGAACGGTACTTTGAACTCTACTTGGGGAGCCATTGCCACAATTGCCGATAAGTTTCCTAAGCCGGTGGGAACGGCTTGTTTAATTGTGCTGGCAATGGCGATGCTGATGTATCACAAGAGGCTGCTTGGCAGGTGGGAGAAAAAAGCAGCTTTGTGCATAGGCTTTTTTATTCTGTTTACCTTTATGGCTTCTACGGTATTTCCCTACAGCGGGATAAACAGGCTATGGCCTTTTGTGGGAAGCTTATTTGGAAGAATTCAATTTCCCTATCGGTTTCTCACTCTTGCGGGGATTTTTGGGTGCCTGCTTGGGGTTTTAGTGATGACGGCGTTATCCAATCGGTATGGAAAAAAGCTTGCCGGGGCGGTGATGGCCTTAATTGGCCTGCTGGCGGCGATGCAGGGGGCACAGCTTATTTACAGCACCTTGTACCGGGGGGAT
>JAMPGS010000035.1 GCA_023663815.1 Clostridium sp. | reverse complement strand
TAGAGCACCTGACTCTTAATCAGGGTGTCCAGGGTTCGAGCCCCTGAAGGCGCACGGAGTACCATTTTTGAGGACGTAAGGGCCTTGGGGGTGGTGCTTTTTTTTCGAGCTTTTTAAAAAATGTCTGCAAACAGCCGTTTGATTCGTTGCGCGCAAAGTCAAAAAACAATCCCCATCATCTCAGCAGCTATTCCAGCCAGTACGCCAACTCCATAAAGCAATGCCGTAATTTTCAAATTTTCTTTTCCGTTATCATTTACCCTGTAAAGCACCAAAAGTCCCGTGCCGGAGCCAGCAAGAAGTCCCGCAAGCATGGCTCCCGCTCCCAAAAGCCCTTTCAAATATAGCTGGGTCAAAATAACCGAGGACGCGCAGTTGGGGATAAGCCCCACCAGCCCTGCAATCACCGGCCCCAAAATGTAATTCCCAGAGACAAGCACCGCAAGGCGTTCCTCCCCCGCAAATTGAATCCCTAAATTAAACAAAAAAGAAATTATCAGAATAAACGCAAACACCTGAAAAGTATGGTTGAACGCCGACTTTAAAATGCTTTCCTCCCCACAGTTGCAATGCTGGTGCTCGCATACATACTCTATCCGCAGCTCTTCCTTGTCGGTTCCTTTTTGTTTCCGGTGAATTAAATCCACCAAAAATCCCACAAAAATGCCGATAGCCGCCTTTGAAAGAAGAATTTTAAAGATGGTCCAAAAAGATACCTGCTCCGATACCAATATAGGAAGCATTTCATCTGATGTGGACAAAAATACAGCAGCCAGCGTTCCCATGGTAATCACACGTCCCGCATATAAATTTGCGGCGGCGGCGGAAAAACCGCACTGAGGGACGATGCCAAGCGTTCCGCCTAACACCGGCCCCCATTTGCCCGAATTTTTCATTACCCGCTGGGTTCCCTGACTGGCTTTGTGCTCAATATGCTCCATTATCAAGTAAGTGATAAATAGAAATGGAAGCAGCTTTATTCCGTCTAATATGGTATCCCATAGAATGTCCAATATCATGTTTTGTGCTCCTTTTTAGCTTTTCAGCCATATTCTCTTTTTGTCCTTACAGATATGGGACTATCCTACAACAGCTTTCACATCTTCCAATCTCTATTCGCTAATAAAAAGCTGTTTTTCCTCATCCGTAAGACTGGCTATAGCAACTCCTTTCTTCTTTGCATATTCCCTAATGCCCCTAAGGTTTAATTTTACTTTTGGAAGTTCTCCCGCCATAACCGGTTCCTGCATAGCTTTTAGCTGCTTATGATAATTTTCGTAATTATATTTCCTCATCTGTCCACTCATAATCATATACCTCCCTTATTTCTGCCGATTCCTCTTCATAAATGGCAATTTGAAATGGATGCAGCATCGCTATATGTTCCGCCTTAAAAACTTTACAGTAATGTTTCACTAATTCTATATTAGCAGCATATCCTACAATAACTCCATCAAATCCATATTCCATAGATTTGTCAGACGCTATTGCAAATAAATGCCCTCCCACACCGGTATATTTAGGATTTTCGCACAATGCCTTATTATTTTGAGGCGCTGTACACATCCATGCCACATATACTGCTTGAAAATCATCGTTTTTGCTTAACGCAACCAATCCCTGAATATCTACAGTCCCTTTTACCACTAGTGCATAAACTTCATGCCCCTGTAATAATTTCTCCCAATCTGTATACCAACCATTCTTTTTATTAAATTTTGATAAAAAGCTTTTCCGCCGTATCCTTATAACCTCGGTCTGTACAAAATCTCCTGTTTCATTGTCTTTTAAACATGGAGTTAAGTCATCAATCCAAACATTTATCATGAGGCTGTTACCTTTCTCTATTTTAATTGCGTATTATTTTAATAATACCTATAGTTATTATACCCTATCAAATTCTGTCTCACAATTTATTTTTTCACTCCTTATTTCCAACTGCTAACACAAGATAATACTGTAAAAATAATAATCCCCGTACCGCAAAAGCAAAGGAATTATCAATATTCTGCAATAGATGAAGAAGCCTCGACATTATTTCTCCTCCACCACCTGAAAAATATAAAACTTCAAATAATAAGACTCCTCCGCCGCCCACAAAATCGGGTGGTCCGGCGCCTGCGTTTTAAATTCTACCTGCCGCAGACGCCTATGCACGTTCCGCGCGGCCTGCCCAATAGTCTCCGTAAAGAGCTCATAGGTCATAAAATGCGAGCAGGAGCAGGTTGCCAGAAAGCCTCCGTTTTTTACCAGCTTCATGGCCCGAAGGTTAATTTCCCGATACCCCTTAACGGCGTTTTTCACGGAATTGCGGGATTTTGTAAAGGCGGGCGGGTCAAGTATCACCACGTCAAATTTCTCCCGCGCCGCATCCAGCTCCGGTAATAGCTCGAACACGTCTCGGCACAAAAAGCTTACCTTATCTTCCAGCCCATTTAACCGGGCATTTTTTTCGGCCTGCTCCACGGCAAGGGACGACGAATCCACGCCAATCACCTCCCGCGCCCCGGCCGCCGCGGCGTTTAAGGCAAAAGAACCCGTGTGCGTGAAGCAGTCCAGCACACGCGCGCCCTTACACAGCTTTTGAACCGCCAGCCGGTTATACTTTTGATCCAAAAAAAATCCCGTTTTCTGCCCATCCTTCACGTCCACCAGAAATTTTACGCCGTTTTCCTCTATCTCCACGTCCGTATCAAAAGGCTCTCCCAGAAAGCCCTTAACCTGCTCCATACCCTCGCTGCGCCTTACTTTCGCCTCGCTTCTCTCGTAAACGCCTCTGATATGAATATCGTCCCTTTTTAAAAGCTCCTTTAAAATTTCTACTATATCCTCTTTATACCTGTCAATTCCAAGGGCCAGCGACTCCACCACCAGCACGTCGGAAAATTTATCGATAACAAGGCCCGGTAAGAAATCCGCTTCGCCAAAAATAATCCGACAGCTCCCCGTATCCGCTACTTTTTTACGGTACTCCCACGCATCCCTTACCCTTTGCCGCAGAAATTCCTTATCAATTTCCTGCCGGACATTCCGCGTCATCAGCCTGATTCTGATTTTGGAATGGCGGTTGACAAATCCCTTTCCCAAAGGATACCCGTCAAAGTCGCGTACCGTCAGAATATCCCCGTCCTCAAATTCCCCGTCAACACGCTCAATCTCATTGTCATATATCCACATTCCGCCCGCTTTTACCGTGCGGCCCTCGCCTTTTTTAAGCGTCGCAACTGCTCCGTCCATAAAAATAATCCTTTCCTGTCTCCAAATACCTGCTCAGTTTCATCAAAGCCTTCGCGCACTGTTCAGTTCCAGCTCCGTCAAAGCCTCCGCACTCGGCTTCATCAAAACCTCCGCGCTTCGCTTTTGGCTCACAACTTCTTGGCATCCAGCATGGCAAGTATATCACAGAAAAGGATTATTTTTCAATTTATGCAAAAAATTCTTCCAGTAAATCTTCCAGCTCGTCCTGATAAGGGCCTTCCGGCTGTAACTTTCTCTCGCGTGCTCCCGCTGCTTTTTCCTCCGTCTCCTCTTCTTTTAAAAACTCCACCGCATATTTTTCCCGCTTTTTCACCCCTTCCTCCATCGCGTTTTCCTTTTCCGTCTCCAATCTGGGGACAAAATGGTTGTCCAGATAGTCCGTTAGGTTCGTTCTCAAAATTTTTTTCTTCTCCTCCGTATCCACAATCCCGGAAATGGAAAAATAGAGGTACATTCCCAGAATACTAACCAGATAATAGGGCATAATCTGAAATAAGGTACTGCCCGCCGACAGCAAGAGGCAGACGGAGATTCCCGCCATTAAAATAGAAAGCATCACCAACTGCCCCGAAATATGCGCCAGCTTGTTCAACTGTATTTTAAAAAGGCAGACCTTTTGGAGAAACCTGTCCACAAATACCTCAGTGTTCACCATCTTTCCATTCAGCTTATAATAACTGGCATACTTTTGTTTGCACTGTTTTAACTGTTTATTTTCTGTCGCCGACATGTTGTCCGACTCCGAAATCAACTTTTGATAGGCCAGCCCGGATATCATTTGACATAAAATGCCTGACAGCAGAAAAGCAGAAATTAATCCCGTAAGTAATCTGTGTTCATAAAATATTGTAAACATATTTCCTCCTTTCCTTACTATATTATAATAAAAGGGGTTTTTTCCCTCAATAACTCCGGGGCTGTAAATCCTCGTCATTTTTCGGTAAAATATAGCTGGCATATGCCAATATTTTCTGTTATACTTATATTTTAAAGGAAACGATAAAAAGAAGATTCAAATAAGAAATGAGGGAAAGTATGAAATATCAGACAAAAGGAACCTGCTCCACCTCCATCGACGTGGAAGTAGAGGACGGAAAAGTTAAATTTGTTGAATTTTTCGGAGGCTGCAACGGCAATCTAAAGGGAATTGCCAATCTGGTGACCGGCATGGATATCGACGACGCCATCTCAAAGCTAAAAGGCGTCCGCTGTGGTTTTAAACCAACTTCCTGCCCCGACCAGCTTGCCCACGCTTTAGAAGAAATCAAAAGCGCCAACGCGTCATAGGAGTACTGGCGTACTGCGGATAAATCTGCGCTGATATTGCTGTACAATGCGTATACAGCATATTGCGTATACTATAACTTTGTGTACATATACGCTTCGTATATATAGTATACTGTGTATACATAACATGCTACATATGTATCATAATTGCAGATGCATACAATTTGCAGAGGTTGACAACATGGAGGTTTTTTATGGGCGGCTTGAATGTAACAAAAAAAATAGTTCTTACCGGAGGCGGAACGGCAGGCCATGTTACTCCTAATATTGCCCTGATGCCGCATCTTACCGAAGCCGGTTTTGAAATTTCCTATATCGGCTCCTATGAGGGAATTGAGAAAAAATTGATTGCAGATTTTGACATTCCCTATTACGGGATTGCCACCGGCAAGTTCCGGCGTTATCTGGATATCAAAAATTTGACGGACCCCTTCCGGGTAATCAAGGGCTACGGCGAAGCCAGAAAAATCCTCAAGAAAATCCAGCCCGACGTCGTCTTTTCAAAGGGGGGCTTCGTCAGCGTTCCGGTAGTGCGGGCCGCCGCGTCCCTGCACATTCCATGTATTATCCATGAATCCGATATGACCCCCGGACTTGCCAACAAGCTGTGCATCCCGGTTGCCGAAAAGGTGTGCTGTAATTTCCCTGAAACGCTGAACATGCTTCCGGCGGAAAAAGCGGTGCTCACCGGCTCCCCCATTCGCGAAGAACTTACAAAAGGCGATAAGCTTGCGGCTCTCGACATGTGCGGCTTTACCGCCAACAAGCCGGTTATTATGGTCATCGGCGGAAGCCTTGGCGCCGCTTCCATCAACGAGGCGGTTCGGAAAGCTCTTCCCGCGCTCTTGACCGATTTTCAGGTTGTGCATATCTGCGGCAAGGACAAAATCGACAACTCCCTTACCCATGAGCAGGGCTATGTGCAGTTTGAGTATGTCAAGGCGGAATTAAAAGATTTGTTCGCCATGGCCGACGTGGTAATTTCGCGGGCGGGCGCTAACTCCATCTGCGAGCTGTTAGCTCTCAAAAAACCGAATCTGCTTATTCCCCTTTCAGCGGACAGCAGCCGCGGCGACCAGATTTTAAACGCAAAATCCTTTGAATCTCAAGGATTTTCCATGGTAATTGACGATGGTAGCCTAAACGAAAACTTACTGGCGGAAAAAGTAATCGAGCTTTACTTTACAAGACAAACTTACATCGACGCTATGGGCAGGAGCAACCAGTTCGGCTCCATCCGCACCATTCTAAAGCTGATAGAGGCATGTGTAAACCATGAATGAAAACGTATCCATCGACAGCCTGTGGAAATTATTGGAAGAACACCAAAACGAAACCTTTTACACCCTCAAAAAACTGCCCTTCACCTACACGGTGAAAGGAGGCGAGCTTTTTGTGGACAGACGCTCCAAATCCATCACGAAAGCCACCTTCGGACAGGCTCTCAACAAGCTGAAAGAAAATCCCGACCAAATCACCGGTCCAAAATCTTTAAATGTCTTTGGGGCCCCCTATATCTGGGCGCTTTTTAAGGCTTTTCACATTGCGTAAAATCCGTTTATTCATCATAGATATCTACCTTGATTCTGTCCTCATAGGGCAGAACCAGCTTTTCCACGATTTCATACGACAGCTCCCGCATATTTTTTATTGCAGCTTTGTAATTGTCTTTATTTACCTGATGCTCCCCGCTTATCAAGCTGTCGCAGATATAATGGTTTATTTCCGGCGAAAAATGAATGATATCCATATAGTTTTCTAAATCCGTAATCACTTCCCTATCGTTTTGAAAGTAAAAGAGCTTTACGTTTCCACGCTCAAGCAGCTTTTCCATCGCCTTTTCCATATTGTAGAGATACGCCTCCGTATCCCCTTCCCGGTAAATATTGTCCCACCAAAGCATGGAGTACGGCGGAATAAACACGTAAAAGGTCGTCTCCGGATGGCCGTCGATTCTCTCAAGAAGCAGCTTCAAATTTTCCTGCAGCACATCCTCGTAATAATCCTCAGGCTTCATTTCCGCGACGGATGGCTTCCGAATGTAAAGCCCTAATATCATATCCGAATTAAATTCCTTCCACTGCGCCCAATTATAGGAATCGTTTTCATCATAATCCCCGATGGCGGAGCTGGCAATCATATAAGGAATTTTCTCCATCAGCACGCCTTTATTTAATACGTACTCAACGTCGTTGACATAGTTATCGTCGTACAGATACATAGGGCACCCGGTTAGCTCATAGGTGGTTTCCGGCTCGGCCACCAGCGCGGCGGAATCCAGATTATAAAAAACATATTTCAAGTCCTGCTTGGAAAAAGCAATGTCCAGCAGATAACACAAATCCGCCGTGGCGCCGTAAGAACGGATGGCCTTAATCACCTTGCAGTCAAAGCCCTGATTGAACCAATCGTTATAATAATTTTCAGACACCGAGGAGCCCGCCACCACGCTGTCATAGTCAAAATTTTTCAAGGAGCCCACGCACTGATATTCCTTGTCCGTCAGCACCGCCTTCAATCCCTTTAAAGGCTTATGATACTGAAAAAAAGGGTCAAAAACTGCCGTTGCCAGCGCGCAAAACGCCAGCAAAACCCCGCTTCCTATTAAAAACTGCCTGATAAATTTTTTCGACATAGTTTCCTCTAAAAATTAAAATATATAAACGTGCTGACCTGCGAAAAGGAAATGACAGACCAGACGAAAATTATCGTTACAAAAGCGCAAAGTTTGCCGTTTAAGGGATGCTCCGCCGCTATCTCCAGCGTATTTTTCCGGGTCAGTATAAAACTACTGATTGCCAAAAGCAAAAGAAACGCCGCTAAATAAGCGTACTTTAAAAGCGCGGGCGCGGCCATATTCACCGCCTGCTTTATCAAATAAAATTCCGGGATATCCAGTTTTTCGGCAATCTTATAGATGTAGCCGGTATCTTTAAAGGCAAAAATGTTTTTGAACATCTGAAAGGCGTTCGCCATGCTTTCGCTGCGGAAAAAAAACAGGGACAAATTAAAAAATCCAAAGGTAAAAATCCAGCCCAGCCATCTAGGAATCAAAAGCTTTGCCGGAACCTTCTCATTGCTTCCCTTTACCCCCACAATTCCCAGATTATCCCATATCACCAAAAGCCCCTGCATAGTTCCCCACGCAATGTACGTCCAGTTTGCGCCGTGCCAGAGCCCGCTTAAAAAAAACACCAAAAAGGTATTGAGCATGGTTCTGGCCTTTCCCTTCCTGCTTCCTCCCAGCGGAATGTAAACATACTGGATAAAAAACCGCGAAAGCGTCATATGCCATCTCTGCCACAGCTCTTTTACGGAGCAGGCCTTATAAGGAGAATTAAAGTTTGCGGGCAGCTCGATATTAAACATCTTCCCAAGTCCTATCGCCATATCGCTGTATCCGCTAAAATCAAAATAAATTTCAAAGGTATAAGCCAATATCACAAGCAAAGTGGATGTGGTATCCAAAAAGGCGGTCTGCTCAAAGCCATAATTTACGGGAACCGCCAGCACGTCCGCCAGCAGCACTTTTTTCCCAAGTCCCAGCGTAAAAAGCACGATTCCCTTTGCAAAATTATCCGAATGAAAGCTGCGCTTCGACTTGTCCTCAAACTGAGGCATCATTTCTTTATACAATACAATGGGTCCGGCAATCAACTGCGGAAAAAAGGTCACAAAGGTTAAATAATTGATAAAAGAATAATGCCGCGCTTTCCCCCTACACCGGTCAATGATAAAGGAAAGCTGCTGAAAAGTAAAAAAGCTTATCCCCAAAGGAAGCAGAATATGTCTTAAATTAAAATTCGTGCCAAACACCGCGTTAATATTTTCAAAGAAAAAATCGTAATACTTAAAATAAAACAAAAACCCCAAATTTAAGAGCAGACCGGCGGCAAGCCCCGCATAGGACGCAGCCTTTGTGCGGAACCGCTCTATCAAAAAGCTCAAAAAATAATTCCCCAATATACTGGCAATAATCACCGCAAGATAATAAACATTAAAGTACCCGTAAAACCATAAGGACATACCCGCCAAAAACAATTTAGCGGGCTCATAAGCCTTAAAATGATTTAACAAATACCACCCCCCAAGGGTCAGCGGCAAAAACAAAAAGACAAAAATATACGAATTAAACAGCATAATGATTCTCCATAGGCTGCAGCGGCCGCGGATTTTTCTCCGCCTCCCCGCCGCAGATTTATCTTAACATATCTCTACATATTTTGTCTAATATCTGGAAATACTTAGTAACAGAATTATCAGTTATACCAATTGATTATGACAACTAGCTATGCCAGCTGGCTATGCCAATAGGTTATGGCAACTGGCTATGTCAACAAGTCATATTAACAGGTTACCCGCGCAAAAGGAGTATTATAAAATGAAAAAAAATATTTTTTGGGGAATGTTTATCATTATGGGCGCCCTGCTTGCAGGCTGTACGGAGGGCGGCGGCTCATCGGACAGCAATCAGGCCTACGCCAACGAGGATGAGGACGAGGCTGTCAACACCATTCAGGTGGGCGGCAAATATAGGGTCACCGGGCCTATGGACGAGCTTAAGGACGCCGTCGCCGGGCTTCTCGGCGAGAACTACTGGCCCGACACGCTGCTCAGCGCCGAGGAGCTGGCGGAGCGGACCGGAATTTCCGAGAACATGTACGACGACTTTCTGGCGGAATACCAGCACACGGAAGCCGGTATCGACATGATGATTTTAATTAAGGCCCGCGAGGATAATGTGGAGCTTGTTGAAAATTATCTCAACGACTACCGGGACACCCTCCTCAAAATTTATGAGCAGCAGCCTCAAAACAGCTCCAAGGTTTTTGCCTCCCGAATAGAAACCATCGACGACTATGTCTGCTATATTCAGCTTGGCGCAAACATTTCTAATTTAAAGGACAGGGGCAGCGACGAGATGATTGCCTACTGCCTGCAGGAAAACGAGCGGGCGCTGGATATTTTGGAAAAGCGGATCTTAAGCGAATAATCCATTTACAATTTATATGATTTAAGTAATTTATAATAATTTATGATTTTTTATGATTTATAATTTTTTATGATTTATAAACTTTATCTGTTTTCCAGATACAAATTCCGGTATAATACTTGTATAGCACTTGTCTGGAAAGGATAAAAATTATGAAAAAACTGATATCATGGAATGTAAACGGTCTCAGGGCCTGCGTGGATAAGGGATTCCTCACCTTTTTTAACGAGGCCGACGCTGATATTTTCTGCCTGCAGGAGACCAAGCTGCAGGAGGGCCAGATTTCGCTTGAGCTTCCCGGCTACCGTCAATATTGGAACTATGCGGAAAAAAAGGGATATTCCGGGACTGCGGTTTTCACAAAAAAAGAGCCCCTGTCCGTCTCCTACGGAATCGGGATTAAGGAGCACGACCATGAGGGCCGGGTTATCACGCTGGAATTTCAGGACTTTTATATGGTTACCGTCTACACCCCCAACTCTCAGGAGGAACTTAAAAGGCTGGATTACCGCATGAAATGGGAAGACGATTTTCTCTCTTACCTGAAAAGCTTAGAGCTGTCAAAGCCGGTTATCGTGTGCGGGGACATGAACGTGGCCCACAAGGAAATTGATTTGAAAAATCCCAAGACCAACCGCAGGAACGCGGGCTTTACCGACGAGGAACGGGCTAAATTCACTACTCTTTTAAATTCAGGGTTTACGGACACTTTCCGGCACTTTTATCCCGACGCGGAAGGCGCTTACTCCTGGTGGTCCTACCGGTTCAAGGCGCGTGAGAAGAACGCGGGATGGCGTATCGATTACTTTTTGGCGTCAGCTTCCCTAAATGACAGGCTGCAGGACGCCTACATTTATAAAGATATTATGGGCTCGGACCATTGCCCTGTGGGAATAACCCTACGGGAAGAGGATTAGCACGGGGCTAATCCTCTATTAATCTTAATCCGGCCGTATCGGTGACGGGAAGTGAAAACACAATGGACTTGGCGCGGCTCTCCGTCCCCGCCCTTTCCATAATTGCCTTCATGATGCCGTTTTTCTGCTCCTTTTTGGTGACAATGATAATCATTTCCTTCTCGGCCGCCAGAGACACGCCCATGAATTTCTCGGCTTTCTCCATTCCTGTGCCTCTCGCATGGATAACCGTACCGCCGTACGCGCCGGCCCCTCTTGCGGCGTCCATAACCAATTCTATATTTCCCTGATTTGCAATCACGATGATAAGTTCATGTACCGTGTCTTTCAAGGTTGACTCCTCCTCTTTCTGATAGTCCTCTTTTTCCAGAAGAAATTGCAGCGCTTTCTTTCCGCCGATGCTGCTTAAGGGAACAATAAAGGAAATTCCTCCTCCGGGAGCGTCGATGCGCAGCTTTTTCTGCATCTGCTTCTTAAGGCGCAGCCACCCTTCCTCCTCCTGAACAGAGAAAATTACCACCTTTTCCGTGGCCTCCAGTCCCAAGTAATTTAGCACGTCGCTGGCGGCCGTCCCAGAAGCTAAGCTGGTAAACATTACCTGCTGCTCGCACTCCCGGTAAACCTCCATATATTTCCTTCCTACTTTTCTCTCGACAATCGTCGTCATTAAGTATAATTTACCCATAAGCAGTCTCACTTTTACAATTCAATAATTTCCATATCGCCATAGGCTTCCAAGGGCACATAGCCTTTCCGGCCTGTAACCTTCTTGCGCAGACGTCCCTCTCTCACCTTTACCGCCATTCCCATAACCTGAATGGTGATTAAAGGCGTCATGGCTACCATGGCGATAATCCCAAAAGCGTCCGTAATAATATTGCCGCCAAGGGCTTCGCAGGCTCCCATGGCAAGGGGCAGAAGAAAGGTAGCCGTCATCGGCCCTGATGCAACCCCGCCGGAGTCGAAAGCAATAGCCGTAAAAATTTTAGGTACAAAAAAGGTTAAAATAAGCGCAAGGCCATAGCCCGGAATCAAAAACCACATGACGGAAATGCCCGTAAGCACCCTGATCATGGCAATCCCCACCGACAAGGACACGCCCACCGACAAGCTGGTTCCCATTGCGCTGGCCGAGATTGCGCCGGACGTCATTTCCTCTACTTGTCTGGTGAGAACAAATACCGCCGGCTCCGCAAGAACAATAAAATAACCAATCACCATGCCGATTGGCACAATAATCCATGCGTAGGGGAGCCCTGCCAATGTCTGTCCCAGATAGTTGCCCGCCGGCATAAATCCCACATTGACGCCCGTCAGGAAAAGCACCAGACCCACATAGGTATACACTAGGCCAATCCCTATTTTAATCAGCGTTTTTTTGTTGATATCCCTTGCAATCAGTTGGAACAATCCAAAGAAGAAAATGATGGGAAAGAGCGAAACGGCCATTTCCTTTATGTAAGTGGGAATCCCCTGCGTAAACATTCTCCACAAATCCACCGTGTTGTCGATAACCGGTATCGCCTCCGATACGCTCTCCGCCTGCCCCGGATGATAAATCATGCCCAAAATCAAAACCGCCAAAATCGGGCCGATAGAGCAAAGGGATACCAGACCAAAGCTGTCGTCCGACGCGTGGGTATCGCTTCGGATTGCCGAGATACCAACGCCGAACGCCATAATGAAAGGCACCGTCATAGGGCCCGTCGTCACCCCGCCGGAATCAAAGGCCACCGCCATAAAATCCTTGGGCACAAAGAGCGTCAGGATAAACACAATCACATAGAAAAATACCAGCAGGTAGGAAAGCGCAACATTAAAAAGCATACGCAGCAGCGCAAGCACCAAAAACACGCCCACGCCCGCCGCCACCGACAAAATCAACGCCATATTAGGTATGGAGGGCACCTGCCCGGCAAGCACCTGCAAATCGGGTTCCGATATGGTGATGACAAGGCCCATGACAAAACTGATAAACACAATCACCCACAGCTTCCTTGATTTCGTCATAATCGTGCCTACCCGCTCGCCCATGGGCGTCATGGACAGCTCCACGCCAACGTTAAAAAGCAGCATCCCCACTATCAAAAGTACCGCGCCAATAAGAAACGCCATTAAGATGCTGGGCGGTATCGGCACAATCGTAAAGCATAAAATCAAAACGATTGCCAGTATGGGAAAAACTGCTTTTAAAGTTTCGTTAAATTTTTCTTTTAATTTTGAACGACTGAAATGCAATGATATCGAACGCCTTTCTTTGATTTTTTTATTGCTTTGTTTTTTCTCTGTACTATTACATTATAGCATACCTATTTTTATTTTTTTCCTAAAAATTCCCTAATTTAATGATTTTAACATTTTCTTAATAAATATCGATTTGCAGAAAATTTTTATTGATTTTCGATAAAATTTTATTGACATTCATTTTACGCAGTGATATAGTGCTTTTACAGAAAAAACAGGAGGTGGATTTATATGTCCGAAAAATTAACTATATTTACCAAAATACTTTTAGATTTTATGTACTTTATGGGAATTATCGTCACCGTTCTTGTGCCCTTCATCATCAAGGGCTACGGAAATTATAACACTTACTTTGCGGAAAACGTTCCTGAGCTGAGCGTTATCTTTATACTGTCCGGCGTCTTTGCAGTCCTCATTATCCGGGAGCTGCGGAAATTGTTCAAGTCCGTGCTTGCAAACGACTGCTTTATCCGGGAAAATGTGGCGAGCCTTAACCGGATGGGAACCTACAGCTTTTTTATTGCGCTGATTACCTGCTGCCGGCTGTTTCTCTATGTGACGCCCGCAGTTCTCATTGTCATTCTGGTTTTTGTCATTGCCGGGCTGTTCAGCAAGGTACTTTCGCAGGTCTTTGATAAAGCCGTTACCTACAAACTGGAAAACGACTTAACGATATAGGAGGACTTTCATGGCGATTAAAATAAATCTTGACGTGGAAATGGCAAAGCAGAAAAAGGGCCTCACCGAGCTTGCGGGCGAGGTGGACATTACCCTTGCTAACCTTTCCATCCTAAAAAACAACAAGGCGAAGGCCATCCGGCTGTCAACCTTAAACGCAATCTGCAAGGCGCTCCACTGCCAGCCCGGCGATTTGCTGGAATATGTGGAAGACGATGAAAATGAAAGGGAGGAATCATAGATGGAATCAAACGCTCTTCAAAATAAATCAAATAAAATCCCGCAGGACAATCCGCTGCCTGCTTCCGAAGATACCATAGCAGCCGAGCCTGTCAGCGTTTCCGAGACAAACGCAGCAGCCGAGCCTGTCAATATTCCCGATACAAGCGCAGCCGCCAAGTCTGACAACGCTCCCGGTACAAGCGCAGCCGTCAAGCCTGCAAGAGAAACCAACTCGCATTTTACGTTTATGGGCATTGGAAGCCTTGTCTACGCGCTTTTTTACACTTTCTTCCTATATAGAAATACTTCGGGTATCACCTACCCTTTTTTCGCAGGCGGAACCTGCTTGTTTTTCTTCTTTTACTTGAAAAAGTTAGGGATTACCGCCAAAAAATTTTCCATTTTTCCGGCTACCAGCATCCTTTTGCTGGGCATAAGCACCTGCTTAACCGCTTCCCCCGTACTGATATCTTTAAATAAGCTGGGAATTTTCTTCCTGTTTTTTATTTTGGCTCTCCACAATCTGTACGAGGACAGCCGCTGGGATTTGCCCAAGTATTTAGGCACGGTTATAAGCGCCGCGCTTTTCAGCGTTGCCTACATTTTTCACCCGTTTTTTGATTTTTCTGACTATAGAAAAGCAAGAAGAACCGCTGAAAATAAACCTGAGGGAAAAGGCAAATATGTCTTTTTCGGCCTCTTAATCGCCTGTCCTCTGCTGTTTGTTATCCTGCTTCTCCTTTCCTCGGCGGACGCGGTGTTTTCCAATATTTTTGAGCGCATATTTTCTCTGGATTTTGATTTTTCAAAGCCCGCTGAAATCTTTTTCCTGTTTTTGTTCGCCTTTTTTACCTCCTACGCCATTATGAGCAAGTTATCCGCCCGCGACCTAAAGGAAGATTCCGCCGACAAGCGGACGGCGGAGCCTGTCATGGGAATCACCTTTACCGGCCTGATTGCCCTTGTCTATCTGGTGTTCTGCTATATTCAAGTTGTATATCTTTTCGGCGGGCTTGGCTCTCTCCCGGAAAATTACACCTACTCCGCCTACGCCAGAGAAGGGTTTTTCCAACTTGTGTTTGTGTGCCTGATTAATCTTGCGCTGGTGCTTGTCTGCCTGAAAAGATTCCGTGAAAATAAAATCCTAAAGGGGATTCTCACCTTTATTTCGGTTTGCACCTACATTATGATTGCCTCAAGCGTTTATCGGATGCTGCTTTACATTGAAGTATATTTCCTAACGTTCCTCCGGGTCTTTGTGCTGTGGGCCCTTTTGGTAATCTTTTTACTTATGACCGGCGCGCTCATTTTAATTCACTGGGAAAGCTTCCCCTTTACCAGATACTGCTTTGTCTGCGTCACCCTGCTTTATCTGTGCTTTTCCTTTGCCAGGCCGGACTACTTTATTGCAAAATACAATTTAAGCCAAAGCCAACTGCCTGCCTCCCAAGAAGGCGGCGGCGCAAATTCTTCCCACGACCATTTTAACGATTTTCATTATCTGAGCAATCTGTCCCTAGACGCCGCCCCCGTTATTTTTGAAAAAGCTGACGAGTTAGGCTACGGCGGCTCCTCCGAATGGTGGTTTACTAACTACGGCGCCCGCATTGTCAAGAAAAGCTACGACTATCAGACAGCGGAGCTTAACAAAATATGGGTTAAGGAGGGACAATGTATCCCCAAAAGGCTCTCCCCGCGCAAGTGGAACCTGTCCCAATGGCGCGCGCAAAACGCTTACACAAGGTACTATAAATCCCACCCTGAGTATGCGCAGGAAATAGAATATGATATCATGACTTATGCCTCCGATTTTTACAGGAATTAAACGCCGCAATCATTTGGTTCAAAGCATATCTCTCCGGCAGAAAATTATTTCCGCCGGAGGATTTTTATGCGCAAGGAGCGAAAGGAAGCTTCTGCTGACGCGGGGCGTGCAAACGCTTGATTTACGGAATCTCAACCACCCGCGTGGCAACGTTTTCCATAAAAGCTCTGTCATGCTCCACCAGTATCATTGTGGGCTTAAACTTTAAAATCAACTCCTCTATCTGCATCCTTGAGAACACGTCGATAAAATTAAGCGGTTCGTCCCATATATAAAGATGCGCCCGCCTGCACAGGCTTCCCGCAATCAAAACCTTTTTCTTCTGCCCGCCGCTGTAGTCCTCGATTTTCTTTTCAAATTGAATTCTGGAAAAATCCAGCTTTCGGAGGACCGCCATAAATAAAGTCTCGTCAATCCCGTTTTCGGCCGCATACTCCTTGATAGTTCCACGGAGCATGGAGGTGTCCTGCGCGCAGTAGGAAATTACCATTTGATTAGGAATCTCTATCTTTCCCGCTGTTATCACCGGCGGGCTTTGCTGCAGAATCGCCTTGATGATGCTGGACTTTCCGCATCCGTTTTTTCCCTTTAAAAAAATCCGCTCCCCCTGCTTTACCTCGAAATAAAAGCAGCTGACAATTTCTCTACCTCCCTTGCCCTCATAAGCGATTGTGCAGTCCTCCATAACCACAAGCTTTTCCTTATAATGGGTCAAGGGCATGATTTTCAGCTCGTCCACCGTTTCCAAATTTTTCAAAAGCCCGGATTTTTCCTCTATCTCCCTTTGCTGCCTGCGCTCCATATTTTTGCGCTGCATCTGCATCTTGCGGGACTTTTCCCCCAAATAAGGCCTTTGACCTTTACTTTTTCCGTATTTTTTAGATATGCCGCCGATTTTTTCCGCTTCCACGCTATCCGCCCACTGTCCGGCTTTTCTGGCGGACTCCGCAAGTCTTATAATGTCCTTTTTTAAGCGTTCATTTTCCGCAAGCTCGCAGGCGTCCTGCCTCCTTTTATTTTCCTGCCATGAGCTAAAATTTCCCTGCTGCACTTCAATATTTGTTTTATTAATCACAAGCACGTGATCCACGCAGCCGTCCATAAAATTCCTGTCATGGGACACCAAAATAAATCCTTTTTTCGCGTTTAAATATTCCCGCAGCACCTCCCGCGTCTCCATATCCAAGTGGTTAGTGGGCTCGTCAATCAACAGAAAATGATTTTCCATCGAAAAGAGCAAAGCCAGCAGCGCCCGCGTCTGCTCCCCGTTGCTGAGGGTGGAAAAGGGCCTATAAAAAATTTCCGCGTCCATTTTTAAATAATTAAATTCACGGCAAAGTTTCCAAAATTCATAATCAGGGTAGATTTCTTCTATCACGTCAATCGTATCTCTATCCCTATCCCGCACCTCAAAGGGGAAATAGTCAAAGACGACGGACGCGCTGATACTCCCCCTATACTCGTACTGTCCCGTCAAAAGCTTTAAAAAAGTGGTCTTGCCCTTCCCGTTTCTGGCGATAAAGCCCAGCTTCCAATCCGTGTCGATTTGAAAGGACACGTCCTCAAAGATATTGTCATAGCTTCCTTCATAATAAAATGTTAAATGGTTTACGTTAATTTGCGACATACGATACCTCCTATTTTATTTTTCCCCTACGCATAGAAAAAGGTGCAGAAGCATAACCTCTGCACCTTGAATCCTGCAAAATATCTCATGAATAAAAATAAAATATGAATTTACCGCATTGCAAAAAGTTCCAGACGTTTACCTTCTACACATAATTATGAAATTCATTATTTGGTAGAAAAACGAAACATCCTTTACCTCCTGCATTTATTTTCGCGGGCAACAAGCCAAATGGCTGCCTACAGATATTTGGCACTTGCCGCAAAACTTTTGATTATGATAAAAACTTATCAGATAATTTCTTTTTTGTCAACCGCTTCATTTTTACCATACTAACATTCAGTCTGTCCGTAATAAGCGTTCGCCCCATGTTTTCTGAAATAGTGCTTATCCTGAAGCTCCGCGGGAGCCGGGGCGACTTTTGGATTGATAAGTTCCGTCCGGTAAGCCATCTTTGCCACTTCCTCAAGCACCACCGCGTTGTGAACCGCGTCCATGGCGTCTTTCCCCCACGCAAAGGGGCCGTGGTTTTTGCAGAGCGCCGCTGGCACCGCCATGGGCTCCTTCCCCATGCGGGCAAACTCCTCCACTATCAAATGGCCGGTGTTTTCTTCATAGGCCGCCTCTATTTCTTCCTTTGTGAGACATCTCAGGCAGGGAACCTCCCCGTAAATATAGTCGGCGTGGGTCGTGCCGTAACAGGGAATAGACCTTCCCGCCTGCGCCCAGCTTGTGGCGTAGGAGGAGTGGGTGTGGACAATGCCGCCTATCTCCGGGAACGCCTTGTACAGCTCCAAGTGAGTGGGCGTGTCGGAGGAGGGGTTTAAATCCCCTTCTATTTTATTTCCCTCTAAATCCATAACCACCATGCTTTCCGGCGTCAGCTTTTCATAGGCAACGCCGCTTGGCTTGATGACAAACAATCCCTTTTCCTTATCCAGCCCGCTTACGTTTCCCCATGTAAAGGTCACAAGGCCGTAATAAGGCAACTTCATATTGGCTTCATAAACCTGTTTCTTTAATTCCTCCAGCATCATAACGCCTCCACCGCCGCACGCTCAATGGGAAGTCCGGCCATATAACGCTTCATAAAACGCTCAAACCCGGCCGCATCCTCTTCCTTCGGCTCCATTCGGCTCCCTGCCTGACCCGCGAATATTTTATTTTTTAGATAGCTTTCCAGCGTCTCGTTTTCTTCCTTGTCTTTCATATAAGCGGCAAGCAGGGCAATTCCCCACGCTCCGCCCTCCCCGGCGGTTTCCATAACGGAAACGGAAGAGTTGATGGCCGCCGCCGCAATCCGCTGTCCCACTCCCTTGGTCTTAAACAGGCCGCCATGTCCAAACATTTCGTCCACCTCAACCGCCTCTTCCTTAAAGAGCAAATCCAGCCCCGCCTTTAAGGCCGCAAGGGAAGAGTACAAATGCGCCCGCATGAAATTGGCAAGGTTAAAGCTGTCCTCCGCCTTTCTGACAAATAAGGGCGCGCCCTCGTCAAAGCCCGTTACCGGCTCCCCGGAAACATAATTATAGGAAATTAAACCGCCGCAGTCCGCATCCCCCTCAAGAGCCTTGTTGTACAGCACGGAAAATAGCGTGTTTTTGTCCACCGCCGCCCCGATGCTTTTTGCAAACTCGTCAAACAGTCCTACCCATGCGTTCAAATCCGAAGTACAATTGTTACAGTGAACCATCGCCACCAGCGCGCCGTCCGGTGTGGTTACAAGGTCAATCTCAGGGTAAACCTTTGTGAGCTCCTTCTCCAATACAATCATGGCAAACACTGAAGTCCCAGCGGAAATATTTCCCGTCCGCACCGCCACGCTGTTTGTGGCCGCCATTCCCGTCCCGGCGTCCCCCTCAGGAGGGCATACCGGAATTCCCGCCTGAAGATTTCCGCTAACGTCCAGAAGAGCCGCGCCCTCCGCCGTGAGTATTCCCGCGTCTTCCCCTGCTAACATGGTTTTCGGCAGAATGTCCCGCAGCTTCCAAGAAAAACCTTCCCCGCTTACAAGGCGGTCAAACTTATCAACCATTTCCTGATTGTAGTCTCCGGTCTTTACGTCTATAGGGAACATACCCGAAGCGTCCCCCACGCCCAAAACCCGCTTTCCAGTTAATTTGTAGTGGACGTATCCCGCCAGCGTCGTCAGAAAATCAATGTCCTTTACGTGAGCTTCCTTATTTAAAATAGCCTGATACAGATGGGCAATACTCCATCTTTGGGGAATATTATAGTTGAATTCCGCCGTCAGCTTGGAAGCCGCCTCCTCCGTAATCGTATTTCGCCACGTCCTAAACGGAACCAAAAGCTCCTCCTTTTCGTCAAACACCAGATACCCGTGCATCATGGCGGAAAAACCAATGGAGCCGATTTGCGTAATCGTCGTCCCGTACTGTTTTTTCACGTCCTTCAATAAATCCTGATAGCAGCCCTGAAGCCCTTTCCAAACCTCCTCAAGCGCATAGGTCCAAATGCCGTCAATATACTGATTTTCCCACTCATAACTGCCGGAAGCCAGCGGCTCCCCCTTCCCGTCAATGAGCACCGCCTTAATCCTTGTGGAGCCTAATTCAATTCCAAGAAACGTCTTGCCCTCTTCAATCAATAATTTTTTATCCATGTTTTCCTCATTTCTGCAGCAGCCTGCGTATAGAAAAGCCTGTAAATACAACGCAAATACAGGCTTTGCCTTTTTATGGTTCTCTATTTATAAATCATAATACATCTTAAACTCGGCCGGATTGGGAATCTGCTCCAACTGCCTTAACTCGGCGCGTTTGCGCGCTACCCACACGTCGATAAGACGCTGGGGGAACACGCCCCCCTTGGTTAAATAATCATGATCCGCCTCCAATGCATTAAGCGCCTCTCCCAAGGATTTCGGCAGGCCTTTAATCTTTTTCTGCTCCTCCTCGGAAAGCGTATAAAGATTAAAGTCGTAAGGCCCCCAGCCGTTTGCCGCCGGGTCGATTTTGTTTTCTATCCCGTCAAGTCCCGCCATCAAAATTGCGGCATAGGCATAATAAGGATTAGCCGTGGCGTCAGGGTTTCGCAGCTCAAACCGCTTTGTCTCCGGGCTCTTGGCGTAAGCGGGAATCCGAATCACCGCGCTTCGGTTGGAGGTTGCATAGCCAATCGTCACCGGCGCTTCATAGCCCGGCACCAGACGCTTAAAGGAATTAGTTGAAGGATTGGTGAAAGCGCACAGGGACGCGATATGCTTCAGCAATCCGCCCATAAAATAGTGGGCCGTGCGGCTCAAGCCCGAATATCCGTTTTCATCATAAAATAGAGGCTGTCCATCCTTCATAAGCAGCATATGCACATGCATACCGCTGCCCGCCTCCTGATAAATCGGCTTGGGGAGGAACGTCGCCGTCTTGCCCTCCTGCGCCGCCATATTTTTAATAATGTATTTGATTATCATGGTATTATCGGCCATAGCGGGCATGTCCGCAAGCTCCACCTCAATTTCCATCTGGCCCGGTCCGCCCACTTCATGATGATGATATTTTACTTTAATGCCCCAATCCTCCATCATCATACACATTCTGCTGCGCAAATCGTACCCAACATCCTGAGGGGCCGCCACGTGATAGCCGCCCTTATAGGGAACCTCATAGCCGTTGTTTCCCGGCGCCTCCAGACTGTGATTCCAGTCCGCCTGCCTAGTGTCAATCCGATAGCCGCATTGATGAGGCGTCACCTCAAAACGCGCCGTGTCAAACAGGTAAAACTCAAATTCGGGACCGATAATCATTTTATCCGCAATTCCGGTCTCTTTCATATAGTCCATGGCCCGCAGACTTACATTTTTCGGATACTGGTCAAAAGGCTTGTTTTCCCCTTTTCCTATGGTACACACATTGCCGCACATGGTAAGCGTGGGCACCGTGGCAAAAGGATCCACATAGGCGGTATTCGGGTCAGGCAAAAACACCATATCGCTTTTTTCAATGGGCGCATACCCATAGTTGGAACCGTCAAATCCAATCCCATACGTAAAAGTATTCTCTCCAAATCTTTCCACCGGAATCGTAATATGACGCCACCGGCCGTCAATATCCGTCATCTTAAAATCAATCATGCGAATCTGCTTTTCCCCGCATAATTTTCTGATTTCCTCACTCCTGTTCATTGCTCCTTGTCCCTTTCTTTCATGAATAGTTTTTTGCAGCCCTTGGCGGAAGATATGCGCGGCGCGATGTCAATGTGTTTGCGCGTTATGATAATGTAATCTTTGACGTGCTGCGGCAGCGCGTTGCATTTGTTCGTTATATGCGCAACATATTAGCGTAGTGCGTCAACGCATTGTAATTAACAGATTCTTCCGCGTTTATATTTTGTCCGCAGTGCGTATTCGGGAAACCTCCGGTTTCCCGAATCCACGGGCTTCGCCCTATCGCTCCGCAATCTGACAAAATCGACTGCAAGCAGTCGTTTTGTTAGATTGCTTCGCGGCACTGCTCATTGCCAACGCGTACATTATAACATATACCCGGCAAGTTCTGCACTATCCTTTCAGGAATAAAGGAAATATTTTCTGATTTTTTACTTTACTGCCTCAAAAGCTGTGTCTAACGCCGCAATTAGGTCCTCCGCTTTTTCGATGCCGATAGAAAGACGGATGGTATTTTCTTTAATCCCCTGCTCCAAAAGCTCTTCCTCCGTGCATTGGCTGTGCGTGGTTGTGGCCGGATGAATCACAAGGGATTTTACGTCCGCGACATTTGCCAGCAGAGAGAAAATCGCCAGATTATCGATAAACTTCTGCGCCGTTTTTGCATCCCCTTTTATTTCAAAGGTAAAAATAGAACCGCCTCCATTTGGCAGATATTTTTTATACAGCTCATGGCTTGGTTCGCTGGGCAGCGACGGGTGATGCACCGCCTCCACCTGCGGATGGGCCGCTAAATATTCCACAATCTTCAGCGCATTGCTTACATGGCGTTCCACCCGCAGCGACAGCGTTTCCAGTCCCTGCAGAAAAATAAACGCATGGAAAGGAGATAACGTCGCGCCCGTATCCCTCAAAATGACCGCACGAATGTAAGTCACGAAAGCCGCCGCTCCCACCGCGTCAGAGAAAGAAACGCCGTGATAGCTGGGGTTTGCCTCCGAAATCCAAGGATATCTGCCGGAAGCTTTCCAGTCAAATTTACCGCTGTCAACAATAACGCCGCCTATAGCCGTGCCATGGCCTCCGATAAACTTTGTTGCAGAATGGACCACAATATTCGCGCCATACTCGATGGGCCGAATCAAATACGGCGTTGCAAATGTGGAATCAACCACAAGGGGAATCTGATGTCTATGCGCAATCTCCGCCAGCTCTTCCAAATCCACCAAATTAGAATTCGGGTTTCCAAGGGTTTCCACAAAAATTGCCTTTGTGTTCTCGCAAATCGCCGCCTCGAAGGAGCCCTCCTCCTCCGGATCTACAAAAGTGGTGGTAATGCCGCTTGTAAGCGGAAGCGTATGCGCCAACAGATTATAAGTCCCACCGTAAATGGTTTTTGAAGCCACAATATGCTCTCCGGCTTTTGCCAACGCCTGAAAAGTATAATGAATGGCCGCCGCCCCGGACGCTACCGCCAACGCCGCAACGCCGCCCTCCAAAGACGCAATGCGCTGTTCAAAAATATCCTGCGTCGGATTTGTCAGCCTTCCGTAAATATTTCCCGCATCCCGAAGCCCAAAACGGTCCGCCGCGTGCTGTGAATTATGAAACACATACGAGGTCGTCGCGTAAATTGGAACCGCCCTCGCGTCCGTAACAAGGTCCGCCTGTTCCTGCCCGATATGTAATTGTCTTGTCTCAAAGCCCCAGTTTTTGGAATCTTTTATACTTGCCATTTTTCATTTCCTCCTCGTTAATTTCCACAGTCAACGTGCCGCTAAATTTTGCGTATCTATAAACACTGTAGTTTTTATGTTTATAAGTTACTATGGTTTTTTGCTTTTGCAGTCCGCTGCGGTTTTCTTAAATTCATACTAACACAGTAGGATTTATATGTCCAATACATAAAAAAGATACCCGGTTATAGATTTATCTTATAACCGAGTATCCTTTTTGTTTAAAAAGCAGGGCGTTTCAAGTAAAAGCCCTTACTATGTTGTATAATTATAAAATATTAATTTTTAAAAACTTACGGGGGTTCTCAAACTATATCAATAAAACATTAACAAAACAACCTTTTTATAACTTCCGCCTGTTCCCTCAAAAACTCCTGTCCATCCCCCTCCAGCACAAAGTATCCGCGCCCCATAAGCGAATGGCCGTCCGATACAGGTTTTAGCTCCTCCCCAATTTTCAAATTACATTCCCACGCCGCAAGCCTTGCCTCTACAGCCTGCGCCTCCTCCTCCAAAGTCGGCACATAGTTTACTTTTCCCTGCATATCGAAATAATGAATTAACATAGATTTTGTCCCGCGGGGCGTAAAATCATATGGAAGGCCCATTCTGTACCTGATATATTCTTCCATCATGTCAACGCCGGTGCACAAGGGCGTAAACAAATTATGAAGGTTGTGGCCGGAGGGCCTTGCCGACAGCTCTATTGCAAAAGGCCCATTTTCTCCTTTGATAATATCCCCATGAAGCAGACATTCTTTCAGGCCAAGGCAGGCAATGACTTCCGTCATATAATCCCGTGCCTGCCGCCAAAATTTGTCCGTAGGCAGAATCGAAAAATATCCCACTGCCTGCCGCGCCGGCGGCGGCGTATTTTCTTTTTTTCTAAGCAGAATCATTTGGAAGCCGTCTTTCGTCACAGCCCCGTCCACCCCGTATTCCTCGCCGGGAATACATTCTTCCAACACATACGGCTCGCCGGAAATTTTGTCAAGAGCCGCCTTTAGCTGTTCCCTGCCGGATATCATATGGATTCCCCTGCTGCCGGAACCAAATCTCGGCTTTAAAATTGCCGGAAAAGTAAGCTTCAAACTATCTGAAAAAACAGATATCTCTCCTTCCTCAGCCCTATTTTTTTCTTCTAAAGCTTCCGCGCAGCTTCCCTCCGCCGTCATTATTTTTCCATTGCTTACCGCATAACAATGGCAGTCACGAAGCCCTGCGCTACTTAACTTTTCATGAAATTTAAATTTATCCGTACATAGAGCCGCCATTTCCTTGCTGATTCCGGGAAGCCCCAACGCGTCGTTGACCGCCCCTGTAGTCGTTAAATATCTTCCAATCGGCACCGTCAGTACAAAATCCGGCTTTTCTCTTTTTAATGCCTCTATCACCGCTACTTCGTCCGAAATATCCACCACCATCTGCCTATCCGCCGCCTTAAGCCCCGCTGCTTCTGGGTCTCCGTCCAAGGCTAAAACCGTAAGGCCGTATTTTCTTGCCCTATAAATTGTATGAAGGGCCTCCTTACTGGCGCCAATAATTGCCGCTTTCATTTTTTCAATCTCCTCCTAAAATTCCTATACCCCCACAGCATCTTATAATACATCATAAAATACAGCGTTGACTTCATATGCATTTGAATCAGCTTTCTCTCCTCCTCATGAACCCGCTCCTGATAATAAGGATTTTCCATAAATTTCGGAAAAGTCTCGCGCATTTCCCTGCCGAGAGCCTTCACAAATCCGTATTCCTTCTTTTTTACTCCCATCATATAAGAAAACAACGTGTTCACATAAAACAACGTGGTAAAGCTGCTCTCTATCTCAGGATAATATTCTTCCAAATAACCGAATTCCCTGGCTTCCTTCACCATTACCCGCGCCGCCTCCATTCTGTCCTCGCAGCGTCTTTTGGTAATGGTATGGACGGTGGAGGTATCATGCTGGTAATAATAATAAAGAGGCTCCTCCACATACTCAAAATGCTTTGCCCTGAGCATCCACGAATTTCCGATTGCATTATCTTCATAAAAAATATTTTCCGGGAATCGATTGGGAAAATCCAAAATGATATGACGTTTATAAATCTTCACCACAAGGCTGCCGCTGTCAAGAATCAGCGACTTATATTTTTCCTTCGTGAGAACGCCTGTCTGGGACTGACTGTTGTTGTGCACCACCTGACCGATTTTCATACTGTGTTCATGGGTCAAGTGATAATCGCATCCCACCATATCCGCGCCGGTCTCCTCCGCGCGCGTTAAAAGCTTTTCATAAAAATCAGGCGTAATCCAGTCGTCGCTGTCGATAAATCCAATCCAGTCGCCCTTTGCCCGGCTCAGCCCCAAATTTTTGGCCCCTCCTTGCTTTTTGTTGACTGGAGAGGCAATCACACAAAATTTCTCTGGAAATTTCCGCTCATAGCTTCGCAGTATTTCCAGAGAATTGTCCGTCGAACAGTCGTCCACGGCAATAATTTCATAATCCGATATGGTTTGATTTACAAGGGAATCCAGACACCAGGCAAGCTTCTCCCCCGATGCCATGTTGTAAACAGGCACAATAATACTAAGCTTCATTTTTTTATTTATTCCTTCCCAAAATACCCCGCAATCTTTGTCACCGCGTCAATCACATCCTGCACATCCTTATCCGTCATGGCATAGTACAGGGGCAACGTTATCACTTCCTCATACAGCTTTTCCGCCTTCGGGCACAGGCCCTTTTTGTAGCCGAGCCTCTGATAATAAGGGAAATAATAGGTGGGAATATAATGCACATTGCAGCAGATATTTTCCGCTCCAAGGGCGTCAAAAAACTCCCTTCTGCCTATGCGGAGCTTTGACAAATCAAGCCGCAGAATGTACAAATGTCTGGTGGTATCCGATTCCGGTATCTCCTTCTGCACAATAACTGCAGGCAGTTTGGAAAACGCCTCGTCGTAAGTCTTTACAATTTCTTTTCTCCGCGCCATGAACATGGGCAGCTTGTCTAGCTGGCTGATGACAAGGGCCGCCTGAATATCCGTCATGCGGTAATTCATGCCCAGCGCAATCTGCTCCTGATACCACGGGCCCTCCGGCTCGTTCTCCATCTGCTCCGGGTCCTTTGTGATTCCATGGGTGCGGTAAAGCAAGAGTTTTTTGTAGTACTCCTCGCTGTTGGTGAGTACCGCTCCGCCCTCCCCGCCGGTCACCGTCTTTACCGGGTGAAAGCTTAAAGTCGTCATATCCGCAATAGCGCCGTTGCATTTTCCTTTATAACGGGTGCCGATTACATGAGCGCCGTCCTCTATTAAAACAAGCCCGTTTCCACGGCAGTGGGCTAAAAGCTCGTCAAGCTCCACAGACTGCCCCGTGTAATCCACGGCCACCACGGCCTTCGTCTTTTCACCCGTCAGCGCCTTCACGCAGGCCGGGTCGATGTTGTAGGTTTCCTCGTTAATGTCCGCAAAAACCGGACGTGCCCCGCAGTAAAGAGCGCAGTTGGCGGAAGCCGCAAAGGTAATCGGCGTGGTAATCACCTCGTCGCCTTCGCCTACCCCGGCCGCCTGACAGGCCATATGAAGGGCGGCGGTCCCGTTGCTGCACGCCACCGCATATTTCGCCCCGGTTATTCGGCACAACTTTTCTTCCAGCTCTTTAATTTTCGGCCCGCAGGTGAGGGCGTCGCTCTTTAATACCTCCACCACCGCTTCTATGTCGGCGTCGTCGATATACTGATGTCCATAAAATATTTTTGTACCGCGGACAGGCGTTCCCCCGCATATTGCCGGTTTATCCATAGTTTCTTATTCCTCTTTTCTTTGATTTTCCTGATTTATCTGTATCCTGACGGAGTCGGCAATTGCCGCTATGTACTCGCTGTTGGTAGGTCTCCCCTGACCGCTCTCGCCGCAATAGCCAAACAGCAATTCAAAGGTTCTTTTGTTTCCTCTCTCCCATGAAATCTCAATGGCGTTGCGGATAGCCCTCTCCACCTTTCCGTCAGTGGTATTATACCGTTTCGCTATTTCCGGGTAAAGCAGCTTTGTAACGCTGCCCACCACCTTCATATCCTCCTCCGCCATAAAAACCGCCGCCCGCACATACCTATATCCTTTCAAGTGAGCGGGCACGCCCATATCCAACATCATGCGTGAAATCAACTGCTCTTTTTTCTTATTCGTTACTTCCTGCATCATCAACCCTTCACCTCGAAATTTTCTTCCCTGTCATAGCCGTGCAGCCGCAGGGATTTTAATTCAAGTATAAATTACGTCAATTTCCGTGAAAAGCTGTAATTCATCGCGCTTTTGTTCTTTTCAAAAAACTCCCGGAAAAACCGCTCAAATCCCACATGAGCCGTTTCCCTCTCCGCACCGGCATCCTCCAAATCATA
>JAMPGS010000034.1 GCA_023663815.1 Clostridium sp. | reverse complement strand
GTTTAAAGAACTATGCGCCCTTAGCCGCCGGCATCTTGGCGACGGTTCTTTTGCTGGCCGTGGGAATCAGCGTTTTTCACTCGCAGGCAGCAAAGCAGATGGCAAAGAAAGAGCCCAAGGAAGAAGCTGTCGTAAGCGCTGCTGGTAGGCTGACGCCGGCGAGATACGGCCTTGTGGAAAAATTGGCGGAACAAGGCTTTGGCGCGGGAATACTGGAAAAGGAAAAAGAGGAAGAAAAGGAAAATAGTCAAAATAAGCAAAATAAGGTCTATGTGGCCCAGACAACCGATGCCACGTTGCAGCTTGGCGAGGGGGACACTGTCAGCGAGTACGCTATTTTGATTGATTTGGATAAGGGGAATGTTTTGGCGGAGCGGAACGCCAATGTCCGCATGAACCCGGCTTCTATGACAAAAATTTTAACCGCCCTTGTAGCGGCGGAACAGATTCAGGATTTGGACGACACTATCACCGTTACCCGCGAGATTACGGATTACGGTTATATAAACGACTGTAGCAGCGCGGGCTTTGAGATTGGGGAGGAGGTCACGCTGAAGGATTTATTTTATGGGACAATTCTGCCCTCAGGGGCCGACGCGGCGGTAGGCCTTGCGGTTTATGTGTCGGGCAGTCAGGAAGCCTTTGTGGAATTGATGAATCAAAAGCTTGAAGAGCTGGGCCTTTCCAGAACGGCCCACTTCACTAACTGTGTGGGTGTGTTTGATGAAAACCACTACTGTACGGTTTACGACATGGCGATGATTATGGAAGCCGCCATGGATAACGAGCTGTGCAGGGAGGTAATGTCAACCCGCATTTACACTACCACAAAGACGGAGGAGCATCCGGAGGGGATTGAGCTTTCCAACTGGTTTATCCGCCGGATTGAGGACAAGGACAGCGGCGGAAAGGTGCTTGGAGGCAAAACCGGCTATGTGGCGCAGTCGGGCAACTGTGCGGCCAGCTTTGCCGCCACGGACAACGGGTTAAATCTTGTCTGCGTCACTGCCAACGCCAGCGGACGCTGGCGGTGCATTGAGGACCACGTGAAGCTGTACAAGCAGTTTTCCAAGTAGGAACTTCCAAGGATTCCCTTGCAAAATTGCTTGTTTGTAGGCGGATTGTTTGATATGATAACCACAGGAGAAAAACAAGCGACTGCGGAGCACAACAGTTCAGCTAAAGCTGAACCGTTGTAGAATCTGCCCATTTAAAGTCGCCTGCGGCGAGGGGCAGATTCCCTCTTGGTTAAATTTATGCGTTCACACGGACTTTGCAGCAAGTGCAAAGTCCTGAGCTAAACAGAGCAGACATTTACTGTTTTCTGTGGTTATCAACGAGCAAACGTCCGATGGAATCGGACAGAGAGCGCGAAGCGCGGGTTTGCGAGTTTGCCCTGCGCACAGGAAAAACACAACAGTTCAGCTAAAGCTGAACCGTTGTAGAATCTGCCCATTTAAAGTCGCCTGCGGCGAGGGGCAGATTCCCTCTTGGTTAAATTTATGCGTTCACACGGACTTTGCAGCAAGTGCAAAGTCCTGAGCTAAACAGAGCAGACATTTACTGTTTTCTGTGGTTATCAACGAGCAAACGTCCGATGGAATCGGACAGGGAGCGCGAAGCGCGGGTTTGCGAGTTCGTCTGCGCAGGAGAAAAGCAAGCGACTGCGAAGCGCGGGTTTGCGAGTTTGCTCTGCACAGGAGAAAAATTATGGAGTATTATCATGGATTTATTTGAATATATGAGAACCTCCAGCATGGAAAAGGAGTCCCCCTTGGCGGCGCGGCTCCGGCCCACCAGGCTGGACGAGGTGGTGGGTCAGCGGCACATTATTGGAAGGGACAAGCTTTTGTACCGGGCAATCAAAGCGGACAAGCTCAGCTCCCTTATTTTTTATGGGCCGCCGGGCACCGGGAAAACCACTCTTGCAAAAGTGATTGCCAATACCACCCGCGCGGAATTTACGCAGATTAACGCCACGTCGGCGGGAAAAAAGGATATGGAAGAGGTGGTTAAGGTTGCCAAGGACACGATGGGCATGTACGGAAAGCGGACGATTCTTTTTATAGACGAGATTCACCGCTTTAACAAGGGGCAGCAGGACTATTTGCTTCCTTTTGTGGAGGACGGCACGCTGATTTTGATAGGAGCCACCACGGAAAATCCGTATTTTGAGGTGAACGGCGCGCTGATATCCCGCTCCATCATTTTTGAGCTAAAGCCTCTTGATAGGGAGGATATAAAAGAATTATTGCAAAGAGCCGTCTATGATAAGGAAAAGGGCATGGGCGCTTTTGACGCGGTTATCGACGATGAAGCCATGGAATTTTTGGCGGATATGGCAGGCGGGGACGCCAGACATGCCTTAAATGCCATTGAGCTTGGCATCATGACTACCGACCGGGCAGGGGACGGGAAGATACATATCACTTTAGAGGCGGCGAAGGAGTGCGTCCAGAAGCGGGTGGTGCGCTACGATAAAGCGGGGGACAGCCATTACGATACAATTTCCGCCTTTATCAAAAGCATGAGGGGCTCCGACCCGGATGCGGCGGTTTATTATTTGGCGCGGATGTTGTACGCGGGGGAAAGCGTTACTTTTGTGGCGAGGAGAATCATGATTTGCGCCGCGGAGGATGTGGGGGTTGCGGACCCGCAGGCCCTCACGGTGGCCGTGAGCGCGTCCCTTGCGGCGGAGCGCGTGGGGATGCCGGAGGCGCAGATTATTCTTTCCGAGGCGGCTGTTTACGTGGCCTGCGCCCCTAAGAGTAATTCCTGCGTCGGCGCCATTGGAAAAGCAATACAGGCGGTGGAGGAGAAAGGCAATCTGCCGATTCCGGTTCATTTGCAGGACGCCCATTACAAGGGCGCGGCCAAGTTAGGGCACGGTCAGGGGTATTTGTACGCCCACGATTACCCGAATCACTATGTGGAGCAGCAATATCTGCCCTACGAGCTGAGCGGGGCGGAATTTTACCGTCCGTCGGGAAACGGCTACGAGGTGAAAATAAAGGAGCACATGAAGCGGCTTAAGGGAATGGAAGAAAATGCACATGAGCGGAAATGAGGAAAATTATGGGGGATAAAACCGGAAAAAGAAGAAAACCGGCAAGGAAAGCAAAAAAGAAAATACCGGCGCGGGTGCGCAAGGCGGAAATGAGAAGATTTAAAAGGCGGATGATTATTTTGGCCGTTGTTTTGGTTCTCTTGGCGGCGGCAGCGGCCGTGTTTTTTCTGCTCAGGCCGGAAAAAGAGGAGGCTGAAAAACTGCCTGAGGTGGTGATGCCGGAAATTACGGACAATGTGCAGCCCGAAGAGGAGGACGAGGATATGGGCGGCGACGTGGTGAATCATATCATAACCGCAGGAAACGCCGTCTGGGAATCCTTCAAAAAAAGGCCGGAAAGCCACGAGCTGACGGCTGAGAACACCTCGGATTTTGCAAAAATAACCCAGTGCAGGATTAACCCCGAAACGAAAAGGATTTCCATCACGGCGGAGGGCGATGGGATTCCCAAAAGCGACGACAAATATTATTATCTTTTTGCCCTAAACACCTACGAGACGGAGATTGGGGAGGGAAACGAGTACCTTGCAAGGGATTATAAGGACAGCGAGGTTAGCTTTTCCACTACTTTAAATTATAATTTATCGGGCAGCAGGCTTTATAAAAAATTTGCGGTTGCCGTGAAAAAGGACGGAAATTACGTGCGGGTGAGCACGCCCAGCTACATCACAAACCCGGAAGCGGTTGCAAAGTACGCGTCCGTATTCCAGCAGCCGGCCTCCATAAAAGGGCTATTAGTTGACCCTAACCGTCTCCGCGGGAATGAGCTGGACGATTTGGGGGTAAAGCAGGCGGCTTACAATATTCCCGTTGGGCGGCTTTTAGGTCCCAGCAGCAGCGCGGCCTACCCCACGATTCAGTACACCTATAATGGAAGAACTTATTCCTTCAACGGGCAGGTGGTTGCGGAATATGACATCGTCTTTGGAACCCTCACGGCCAAGGGAATTACCACCACGGCCATTATTTTAAATAATTATTCCTCCGCTTATCCGCAGCTAACTCACCCCAAGGCCCGCAGCGGAAGCACAGCGCCCTACTGCATGTTTAACGGGGCGGAGGAGTCCGGCGTGGAGTACATGGCGGCAATTGGCTCTTTCCTTGCGGAGCGGTATTCGGGAAGCAGCCACGGGAGGATTTCCAACTGGATTATCGCCAACGAGATTAACGCCCGCAAAGAGTGGAATTATATGGCTCCCACGGACATTGAAACCTATGTGGAGGAATACGCCAGAGCCTTTAGGGTTTTTTACACGGCAATCAAGAGTATCAGCAGCAGCGCGAGGGTGTATATTTCACTGGACCAGCAGTGGGACAGAAATATAAAGAACAACACCAACTATGACGGCAGGGATATTTTGGACGTGTTTAACAGAAATATTGCTTCCAAGGGCAATATCGATTGGGGAGTGGCGCAGCACCCTTACAATGTGCCGCTGACGGAGCCCAGAATTTGGAAGGCTTCCAATTATGTAAAGCACAGCGCCGACACTTCCATGATGACGATGGAAAATATTGAAGTTTTAATAAATTACCTGCGTCAAGGGCAGTTTTTGACGCCCGGCGGGGAAGTGCGCAGTATTTTAATCAGCGAGCTTGGCTATACCTCCACCAACGGACAGGCGCTTCAGGCGGCGGCTTTTGCCTACGCTTATTATAAGATGGAAGCTTACAAGGAGATTGACGGCTTTTTGCTGAACCGGGAGACGGACGCGGGCGAGGAGGTGGCTCAAGGGCTGGCCTTTGGCCTGTGCGACGGAGGCGGAGGCCGAAAGCAGATTTACGATGTGTTTAAGTACATAGACACGCCGGAGCACGCCGCCCACACGGATTTTGCAAAAGAAATAATTGGAATTTCCAGTTGGAGCCAAATTATCAGGTAGAATGTTTGGGTCTATCCGCTAGGACATTTTTTGGGTGTTATCCGCTAGGACATTTTTTGGCGTTATCCATTGGGACGTTTTTGGCGTTATCCGCCGGGATATTTTTTAGCGCGTCTTGGCGTTTTTCCAAATTTTGGCATGATAGAATGTGCGGCGGAAAGAAATTTAGGCATGGAAAAGCTGTTCGGTTAGGTATCTGTAGATTTCTTGATTTTTGCTCTGCCAGTTGTCGCAGACGGCCGCTGCCGTTTCCTCTAGGGGAACGGACAGCCGGAGGTCAATTAAGGGTACGTCCCCTTCCATGGCGACAAGATGAGCTTCATATTCGCCGAAGGCAGTTTTGCGGTAGTCGGCCACCACCGAATTTTCATTGCGCAACTCAAAGCCGGATTCCTTGAGATATGCGTCGATATCGCTGCGGATGCCGGGGTCCATTTGATTTTGAAAAAATTGCAATGTTTCCGCTCCTTCCTCTGTAATCTTGAGGAAAGAGCGGTTTCGTTTGGATTCGGAGGAGATAAAACCGTCGTCAATGAGCTCTCCGATTGCCTGCTGCAGATTCAGGAAATTGGCGGTGTATTCCCTGTTTAAGAGAAAATCGTTAATCTGCGTGCGGGTTAAAATAAAATCCGCCCGATTCAGCATATAAAGAACGATTAATTTATATAAAGTCAAAGGCTCATGCATGGGTTTGTCCTCTTAGATAGTTGCCAAAAAGCGGCAGTCTTTTCAAAAAGCAGCAGATTTTTATAACGATAGGCTTTGCGGAAAAATTATCCTTTCCGAATGATATGGGTTTTGACCGCTTCCGCCACAAGCTCGGCCACTTTGGGATTAAAGGCTTCCGGGATAATGTTGTTTTCATTCAGCTCTTCGTCGGGAACAAGGGAAGCGATTGCGTTTGCGGCGGCCAGCTTCATTTCTTCCGTAATCTGCGGGGCGCGCCCCTCAAGAGCCCCTTTAAAAATACCCGGAAAAGCAACCACGTTGTTAATTTGATTGGGAAAGTCGCTCCGGCCCGTTCCGACAATCCTTGCCCCGGCCGCCTTGGCGATATCGGGCATAATTTCAGGGACGGGATTTGCCATGGCAAACAAAATGGCGTTACTATTCATGGAGGCAACCATTTCCGGCGTGACAATGCCGGGGGCGGAAACGCCCACAAAAATATCCGCGCCCTTTAAGGCGTCGGCAAGGGAACCGGTCTCGTTGCCGGGATTTGTCGCCTGCGCCATCTTTTCCTGCATCCAGTTGAGGTCTTTGGAATCCTTTGAGATAATCCCGGATTTATCACACATAATGATGTTGGAAAAACCATAGGTGAGCAGCAATTTGGTGATTGCAATGCCCGCGCTGCCCGCGCCGTTTACCACTACCCGGCAATCTTCTTTCTTTTTGCCTATTACTTTAAGGGCGTTGATGATACCGGCCAAGACGACGATTGCCGTGCCGTGCTGGTCGTCGTGGAAAACGGGGATATCCAAAATTTTTTTCAGCCGCTCCTCAATTTCAAAGCAGCGGGGAGCGCTGATATCCTCCAGATTGATACCCCCAAAGCCCGGCGCAAGATAAGTAACCGCCTTGATGATTTCCTCGGTATCCTGCGTGTCAAGGCAGATGGGAACGGCGTTGACGCCGCCAAATTCTTTAAAGAGCACCGCTTTCCCTTCCATAACGGGCATAGCGGCATAGGGGCCGATATTGCCAAGGCCAAGTACGGCGCTTCCGTCGGAGACTACCGCGATAGTGTTGGCTTTCATGGTGTATTTGTAGGCGGCTTCCTTATTCTCCGCAATCACCTTGCAGGGCTCGGCCACGCCGGGGGTGTAGGCAAGAGCTAAATCTTCTCTGGTTTTAACCGGGGTTTTGGAAATGGTTTCAATTTTGCCGTTCCACTGTTCGTGGAGTATTAGGGCCTTATTTTCAGTCATGGGAATACCTCGCTTGTTTTTTGAGTTATTATATTTTATCCGCAGTGCGTCGCTCGAAAAACCTGCGGTTTTTCTCGCTCGCGGGCTTCGCCCTATACATCCATCGGCATATGCGCTCCGCCGTGCAAGCACGCCTCGCGCCTATACCGCTGTCTGTGCACTGCTCATTGACTACGCGTACATTATATCATATAATAAATTTTCCTGCGGCGCAATTTTTTTCTGCGGTGGAGAAGCGAAAGTTTTTATGATTTTCGCGGCTTTGTAATAAAAAATAAAAAGGGATAAAGGAGGCAAAACATGAATTCATGAATATGCAAAATCGAATTCGTGAATAACTCTTTACATGGCGGAAATGATATGCTATTATAAGTAGTATTAAAAACCATGTGCGGTAGTTATAAAAGAAAGCACATGATAGTCTTGGAGGTTATCATGAGTTATAAGATAGTGGCGGACAGTTGTTGCGAGTTCCCGGAAGGATACGAGAAGGATTCCAGATATGAGAGGGTTGCCCTGCGGTTGGAAGTGGAAAAAGAGGTTTTTATAGACGACGAGACTTTTAATCAGGCAAAATTTTTAAAGAGCGTGGCGGAATCCGCCGAGTGCCCCAAGTCCTCCTGCCCGTCCCCGGACGCGTTCCGGGAGGCTTACCGCACGGATGCGGAAAATGTGTTTGTCTTTACATTGTCCTCCCACTTGAGCGGAAGCTATAACAGCGCGGAGCTGGGAAAAAAGCTTTACTATGAAAAGTACGGGGATAAAAATATTTTTGTGTGCGATACGGAATCCGCTAGCTGCGGGGAGACGCAACTGGCTTTTAAGGCGGCGCAGTGGTCGGAGGAGGGGCTTTCCTTTGAGGAGATATGCAGGCGGCTTCAGGACTATAGGGATAAAATGAAAACCTACTTTGTGCTGGATAATCTGGAAACCCTGCGAAAAAACGGCCGGCTTACGGGGATTAAGGCGATTGTGGCATCCACGCTCAATATCAAGCCGGTGATGAGCGCCACAAAAGGCGTTATCATTCAAATTGGACAGGCAATAGGCATCAAAAAAGGCCTTGCCAAGATGGCCGAAGCCGTGGCAAAGGAGGCGGTGCGGCCGGAAGAAAAAATGTTGATGATTACTCATTGCAACTGTCTGGAAAGAGCGGAAAAAGTAAAGGAAATGATACTTGAAAAGATAAAGGTAAAAGACGTGCTCATCATGGACACAAAAGGTGTCAGCAGCATGTACGCCAACGACGGCGGAGTAATTGTGACTTTGTAATTATTGTCGTAAGGAGGGACCCGCCGTAGGCGGGAGGATACCTTGCGACCTGCGCGCACATCAGTGCGCTTCCCTTGTCGTAAGGAGGGACCCGTCGCAGACGGGAGGATACCTTGCGACCTGCGCGCACATCAGTGCGCTTCCCTTACAGAATTTTAATTTCCACAGGCGCGTTGAGAACCGCAAAGGCAATTGCAATCTGGGCAATTAAAATGAGAGGCATCCCGATGAAAAAGCTCCGATGCCTTGTCTTGTGATGAAAGGTATACATGCCAATGAGGGAGCCTGCGCTCCCTCCAATGGCGGCGATGATAAAAAGGGTTGCTTCCGGGATGCGGAAGGCCCTTTTTTTTGCCTTATATTTATCAATGCCCATGAGGGCAAAGCCAATCAGATTTACCGACGCGAAATAAGCGGTCAAAAGAGTAATTACATCCATAAGGGAATTAACCTTTCTAACTTATTATTTACCGGCTTCCAGCTCCTGCATTTTCATTGCCCTGACCTTGGTGGAAAGGCCGAACAGATTGATGAAGCCTTCCGCGTCGTGGTGGTCGTACAAATCACCGGTGGTAAAGGAGGCAATGCTTTCATTATAAAGAGAATAAGGGGAAGTAGTCCCTGCCTTGATAATGTTGCCCTTGTAAAGCTTAAATTTCACCTCGCCCGTAACGGTGCTTTGGGTGGATTCGATGAAAGCCTGAACCGCCTCGCGTAGCGGTGAAAACCATTTTCCCTCGTAGACAATCTGGGCCATTTTGTTGCCCATGTTTGCTTTGAGGGCATAGGTGTCACGGTCAAGAATCAGCTCTTCCAACTGCTGGTGGGCCTCGTAGAGAATGGTTCCGCCGGGGGTTTCATAGACGCCTCTGGATTTCATGCCAACCACGCGGTTTTCAACGATATCCACAATGCCGATGCCGTGCTTTCCGCCCAGTTTATTCAGCTCGCGGATAATGTCGGAGACTTTCATTTCCTTTCCGTTTACGGAAGTGGGGATGCCTTTTTCAAAGGTCATGGTGACATATTCGCCCTCGTCGGGAGCCTTTTCCGGGGTAGTGCTGAGAACTAATAGGTGCTCAAAGTTGGGCTCGCTTGCGGGGTTTTCCAATTCCAGTCCCTCATGGCTGATATGCCACAGGTTGCGGTCGCGGCTGTAGCTGGAATCGGCGGAGAAAGGCAGGTCGATGCCGTGGGCCTTGCAGTAGGCAATTTCGGATTCGCGGGAATCCATGTTCCATTTTTCATTTCTCCAAGGGGCGATGATTTTCAAATCGGGAGCTAAGGCCTTGATGCCAAGCTCAAAGCGAATCTGGTCGTTTCCCTTGCCGGTAGCGCCGTGGCAGATGGCGGAAGCGTTTTCCTTGCGGGCGATTTCAACCAGCTTTTTTGCAATAAGGGGCCTCGCCATGGAGGTGCCAAGAAGATATTTATTTTCATATACGGCGTGGGCCTGAACACAGGGAACAATGTATTCGTCGCAGAATTCGTCTATCACGTCCAGTATATACAGCTTTTCTGCTCCGCAGAATTTAGCGCGCTCTTCCAGCCCGTCCAGTTCCTCTTCCTGCCCGCAGTCAATGCAGACGCAGATTACTTCATAATCAAAATTTTCCTTCAGCCACGGAATGATAGTTGTAGTGTCAAGTCCGCCTGAATACGCTAAGATAACCTTTTCTTTCATAATATAACCTCCAATCGTTGTTTCCTTTGACAATATACAACATCTTATCTGGAAATGCAATACCTTGTTTTGCATATTTAAAAAAATATTTTTATTTTTATTCAGAAAAAGTGGAAATGGGTTGCATAATATACACAAATGATGTATAATCATGCAATACAAAAGGAGAAAGCAAGGCGGCGCATGATTTTTCAAGGCAGGCATGTTAAGAAGGTTTGAGTATTTTTTAAATTAGAGATATAATGTTCCGGGAGATATTTTGAGGCGTATTGCGGGCTTTGGATAAAGGCCTATAAATAATTGTAAAAAGCAGACGCGTTTTTGAAGCATGGAAAATGCGCTCTTAATTGCGATAAGGAAGCTGTGGCAGCTTTGCAGGAAGCAAATACGGTGAAAGTACTATGAAAGAGGGTTTTGCATATGAATCAAAGAATTCATGATACTACTTTATATGAAGATATTCCCGATTCATCCGGGCGGCTTCCAAGAGAAATGGAAGTGTACCGGTTGCTTAAACGTCTGGACATTCCTTTTAAGAGATTGGACCATGAGCCTATGGCAACCATTGAGGCGTGCCGGGGCGTGGACGAGATTTTAGGTATCCATATGTGTAAAAATTTATTTTTGTGTAATGCGCAGAAAACAAATTTTTATCTCCTGATGATGCCGGGCGAGAAGAAATTTAAGACGAAGGAAGTGTCAAAGCAGATTGGCAGCGCAAGGCTTTCTTTTGCGCCGGAGGAATTTTTGGAGGAGTACCTGCACATTTCGCCGGGGGCGGTGAGCGTCATGGGGCTTATGAACGATACGGATAACCGGGTAAAGCTTTTGGTGGACGAGGAGATGCTGGGGGAGGAATTTCTGGGATGCCACCCCTGCGTCAATACTGCTAGCTTAAGGCTCCGCAGCAAAGATGTGTTCGATACGTTTTTGCGGGAGGTGCATCATGAAATGATAGTGGTGAGGTTGAGTTAGAATGAAAGCAACCAAAATGAAAAGATACAAGCTTTTACGGTAGGTTTGAATTGACAATTTACAAATTCTTATTATGATAGAAGAAAAGCGCGGCGCGCTAGGGCGTGCGCAGGCCGTAAAGAATTTTCCATCAGTGATGGGCCCTTTCTTGCGGCAAAAAGAGGAGCCTTTATGAAAACAAAAATTTTTATTGATGGAAGCGAAGGTACAACCGGGCTTAGAATTCACGAGCGGTTTTCCGTGAGGGACGATGTGGAGCTTATCCCCATTGCGCCGGAAAAGCGCAAGGATATCGGCGAACGGAAACGCTTGATAAATCAGGCGGATATCGTATTTTTATGCCTGCCGGACGCGGCGGCAAGGGAATCGGTAAGTCTTGTGGAAAACGATAGGGTGAAAGTAATCGACACCTCAACCGCCCACAGGACGCAGGCGGGGTGGGCTTATGGATTCCCTGAATTGTCGGATACGCACAGACGGAAAATTGCGGAGGGAAAACGGGTAGCTGTGCCGGGATGCCATGCCACAGGCTTTATTTCGTTGGTGTACCCCTTAATTTCCGCGGGGATTCTGGCGGCGGATTATCCCTTGTCAGCATTTTCTCTTACGGGCTACAGCGGCGGCGGCAAAAAAATGATTACGGAGTACGAGGCGGCGGAAAGGGAAAAAGAGCTTGGCGCGCCCAGACAGTACGCCCTTTCCCAGCAGCACAAGCATTTAAAGGAAATGAAGGAGATTACCGGACTTGCCCGGCAGCCGCTGTTTTCTCCTATTGTGGCGGATTATTACAGCGGCATGACCGTTTCTATTCCCTTATACAATGAGTTTTTGAAGGGGAAAAACACTCCCGAAAATTTGCGGCAGTTTTTTGCCGATTTTTATAAGGAAGGGCGGCTCGTCAAGGTGATGCCGCAGGGCGCGGAGGAGCGGCTTTATGGAAAAATGCTGTCCGGCAACGGCTGTTCGGGCTGGGACGGGCTAAAAATTTACATAACCGGCAACGAGGAGAGAATGGTGCTGTCCGCGCAGTTTGATAATCTTGGAAAGGGCGCTTCCGGGGCGGCAATCCAATGCTTGAATATTATGCTGGGATGCGAGGAAGAAAAAGGGTTGAACCTGTAATTTTTGCAAGCAGCGGAAGGAACGACGGCCCGCGGATTATTTGGCAATTGCCACGACGATTAGCTGCTTTTTATGGAGGAGAGGATGCCGCTTTGACTTGATGATTGCGCGAAGTTTATCTGCTCTTTGCAAGAAGAGAAGATGTTGTTTTGATGAAAGCGATTGCCGTAAGGCAGTTACCGGCAGCGGAAAACCGCAGACGGAAGAGGTGTAAAAAGATGACGGTCAGGACAATGACAATCGAGGATTACGAGGAAGTATATGCTCTTTGGATGAGCATCAAGGGCTTTGGAATCCGCAGTTTGGACGATGCAAGAGAGGGCGTGGAGCGTTTTATTAAAAGGAATCCGGAAACCAGCGTGGTGGCAATGGAGGATGGGAAGATTGTGGGGAGTATTCTCTGCGGGCATGACGGCAGGCGGGGTTGCCTTTACCATGTGTGTGTTCACGAGGACTACCGTATGCGGGGCATTGGGAAAGCCATGGTGGTGCATTGCATGAAAGCTCTGGAAAAGGAGCAAATCAGCAAGGTATCCTTGATTGCGTTCACCCGAAACGATATCGGCAACGCCTTTTGGAAGGAAATCGGATGGACAAGGCGGGAGGATTTAAATTATTATGACTTTGTCCTGAATGATAAAAATATAGTAAACTTTAATAAAAAATAATGCGGTATCAGAAATACATTTGTGGCATTGAAGTGGAGGAAAAGAGTGAAAGATAAATCTTTCACTCAAAGAGTTTGTGTCTGCGCTGCATCCACAAACTCCGTTATGCGCAAAAAACAGCGCAGAAATGAGGAAAAAATGAAAATAATAGAAGGCGGCGTGACGGCCGCAAAGGGCTTTGAGGCGGCGGGGGCAGTTGCGGAAATTAAATATAAAGACAGGAAGGATATGGCGGTAATCTACAGCAAGGCCCCCTGCGTGCTGGCAGGAACCTTTACCAGCAACGTGGTGAAGGCCGCTCCGGTTTTGTGGGATAAAAACGTGGTTGAAAACAGTCCCTTTGGGCAGACGGTGATTGTCAATGCGGGCATTGCCAACGCCTGTACGGGAAAAGAAGGTTATGCGTACTGCAAGAGAACGGCGGTTAAGGCGGCGGAAGTGCTTGGCGTGCCGGAGGAAGCGGTTTTGGTGGCCTCCACCGGGGTCATCGGTATGCAGCTTCCCATTGAAAGAATCGAGGCGGGCATAGAAAAGCTTGCCGGGGAAAAAAGGGATACGCTGGAGGCGGGAACGCAGGCGGCGGAAGCCATCATGACGACGGATACCCGTTCCAAGCAGGCGGCGGCGGAGATTGTAATCGGCGGCGTAAGGGTTACCATAGGCGGCATGTGCAAGGGCTCCGGCATGATTCATCCCAACATGTGCACCATGCTTGCCTTTGTCACCACAGACGCGGCTATTTCTAAGGAGCTTTTGACAAAGGCGGTAAAGGAGGACGTGACGGACACCTTCAATATGGTTTCCGTGGACGGGGACACCTCCACCAACGACACTCTTTTGGTGATGGCAAACGGCATGGCAAATAACCCGGAAATAAAAGAGGAGGGCCCCGCCTACGAGGCCTTTAAGGAAGCCCTTCATTATGTAAATGAATCCCTTGCCAAGATGATGGCGGGAGACGGCGAGGGCGCAACCGCCTTGATAGAGGCAAAGGTGGTTGGAGCGGCGACCAAGGAGGACGCCCGCAGACTTGGTAAATCGGTCATCTGTTCCAGCTTGACAAAGGCGGCCATTTATGGGCACGACGCCAATTGGGGTAGAATCCTCTGCGCTCTTGGCTATTCGGGCGTTGTCTTTGACCCGGAAAAGATAGAGCTTTCCTTTGAGAGCAGGGCGGGAAAAATTTTAATTTATAAGGACGGCGTGGCGGCCGATTACAGCGAGGAGGAGGCCGGTAAAATTTTGTCGGAGCCGGAGGTAAGGATTTTGGTTGACATGAAAATGGGCGGCGAACAGGCTGCAGCGTGGGGATGCGATTTGACGTATGATTATGTGAAAATTAATGCGGATTATAGGAGCTAGAAAATGGACAAGGACATGCAGAAGGTGTTGAAGAAAGCGGAGGTGTTGATAGAAGCCCTTCCTTATATACAGAAGTTCAACAGAAAAATCATTGTGGTGAAATACGGCGGCTCCGCCATGAGCAACGAGGAGCTGCAGAAGAATGTGATTAAAGACGTGACTCTGTTAAAACTGGTGGGCTTTAAACCGATTATTGTGCACGGCGGCGGAAAGGAAATCAGCCGCTGGGTGGGAAAAGTCGGGAAGGAAGCAAAATTTGTCAACGGCCTGCGGGTGACGGACGAGGAGACCATGGAGATTGCGGAGATGGTTCTTGGCAGGGTGAACAAGCAGTTGGTTACCATGGTTCAGGAGCTCGGCGTAAAAGCCGTGGGAATCAGCGGTAAGGACGGCGGGCTGATTCGGGTGGAAAAAAAGTATTCCGACGGACAGGATATCGGCTACGTGGGCGAGATTACGGAGGTCAGCCCCAAAATTCTTTACGACCTTTTGGAAAAGGATTTTCTTCCCATTGTGGCCCCCATTGGGCTGGACGAGAATTTTAACACCTACAATATCAACGCGGACGACGCGGCCTGCGCCGTGGCGAAGGCGGTGGGAGCGGACAAGCTGGTATTTTTGACGGATATCGAAGGGCTTTACAGGGATATCAACGATAAGGATTCCTTTATTCCAAGAATCACCGTTTCCGACGCGGATAAGCTGATTAACGACGGGATAATCGGCGGGGGAATGTTGCCTAAGCTTGGCAACTGCACGTCGGCGGTGAAAAACGGGGTCAACAAGGTACATATTTTGGACGGCCGGATTCCCCATTGCCTGCTCCTTGAAATTTTCACCAACGAGGGCGTGGGAACCATGATTTTGCGGGATGAGGATAAGGGTGAAATAAGCCGCTAGATGTGAAAATGGAAAAAGGAGAAAATGAAAAAATGACGGGAACAATGGCGCAGTACATTGAGGAAGCGGAAAAAGCGCTGCTGCATACCTACAACCGCTATCAGGTGGTTTTGGACAAGGGCGACGGCGTGTATCTGTACGATATCGAAGGCAAAAAGTATCTGGATTTTTGCGCCGGTATCGCGGTTTTTGCTTTGGGATATAATAATAAAAAGTACAACGATGCATTGAAGGCGCAGATTGACAAGGTAATCCACACCTCCAACTATTATTACAACGTGCCTGCCATAGAGGCGGCGAAAAAGCTCAAGGCCGTTTCGGGCATGGATAGGGTGTTTTTCACCAACAGCGGCGCGGAGGCCGTGGAGGGAGCCATAAAGGCGGCGAGGAAGTATGCTTATTTGAAGGATGGAAAAACGGACCATGAGATAATTGCTATGGAACATTCTTTCCATGGGCGGACCATGGGGGCTTTGTCGGTGACGGGAAATCCCAAGTATCGGGAAGCTTTTGACCCCATGATAGGCAATATCCGCTTTGCGCGGATGAATGATTTTGACAGCGTGCTTGCCTGCGTGGATGAAAAGACCTGCGCTATTTTGCTGGAGACGGTCCAGGGGGAAGGAGGGATTTTCCCGGCAGAGGAGAGCTTTTTAAAAAAGATAAAAATACTTTGCGAGGAAAGGGACATTCTCCTTATAGTGGACGAAATTCAGTGCGGCATGGGACGGACAGGGGAAATGTTTGCGTGGCAGAGGTACGGGGTGAAGCCGGATATCATGACGACGGCCAAGGCTCTTGGCTGCGGTATGCCGGTGGGCGCGTTTCTTATGACGGAAAAGGCAGGGGCCGCATCCCTCACCAGCGGCGACCACGGAACCACTTATGGGGGCAACCCGTTGGCGGCGGCGGCCATAAATATTGTGCTTGATTTATTTGAGGAGAACCATATAATAGATAATGTAAAAGAAACGGGAGCCTATCTGGCCAGGCGGCTGGACGAGCTGGCGGAGCGTTTTGACTGCATTGAGGAAAGGCGGGGACTAGGACTTATGCAGGGGCTGGCTTTTAAGAATCCGGTGGGTCCCGTGATTACCTGCGCCCTTGAAAAAGGGTTGATTTTGATTAACGCAGGCCCGAATATTATCCGCTTCGTGCCGCCGCTTGTGATTACAAAGGAGCATGTGGACGAAATGACTGCCATTTTGGAAGCCTGCATAGAGGAAGCAGTAGGAAATGAGGAAAAAGAATGAGTCTGAAGCAACGACTTACATCGGTGGGAATCATTGCAATAGCCGCATTGATAACTCTTGGTATCGCCGGTTCAAGGGGGCAGATTACGCAGGAGCAGGAAGAGGCAATTTTTTCAAGCGGAAAAGAAACGATTTATCTGTGGTATACAGATGAAGCGCTTTCCTCTTATTTAAGCGCGGCGGCAGTCACCTACAATGAAAATCACAATGTGCGGGTGGTGCCCGTGCTGAATTCGGGATTGGAATATCTGGAAAGCATTAACCAGTCCTCCCTAGAGAGCAGTGCGCCGGATTTATATATTTTGAGCCATGATTCGTTGGAAAAAGCCTACCTTGCAGGATTGGCTGTGGAAGTAAAGCCTGCCGGGGATTTGTCGCTGGAGGATACCTATATAGAGACGGGGCTTAAAGCGGCCGCTTACAAGGACAAGGTGATTGCCTATCCCTTTTATTTTGAGACAAGCTCTTTTTTATACAATAAAACCTATTTAGCGGATATGGCGCTAAAAGGGCTGGAGGCGGAAGCCGATGCGGCGGAAGGGGAGCTGGCCCAATCGCTGGCTGACGAGGCGGCCGCTGTCGGGACAATCGGCGCTGTGGCGGAGGAGATTGATACCACGGGAAGCGAAGGCACGGCTGGGGGAGCCGCGGCGGGAGCGGAAGATTCCGGGGCTGGAGCTGCGGCGGAAAGCCGGTTTACGCAGGAGCAGATTGAGGAGAGAATGAGGGAGCTTCTCCCGGCTACCATTGACGATATCAGGGAGTTCGCGGACAATTACGACGCTCCCGAACAGGTGGAGGGCGTTTTTAAGTGGGACGTCACCGATGTTTTTTATAACTATTTCTTTGTAGGCGACGCCATCGACATGGGCGGCGATGCAGGCTGGGACACGGGAAAAATAGATATTTACAATCTTGACGCTATCCATAATATGCGCGCCTATCAGGAGCTGAGCCAGTTTTTCTCCATTGATACCAATGAAATTACTTACGAGGCGGTTTTGGACGAGTTTATGGCGGGAAAAATGGTGTTTACCACGGCCACAACCGACGCGGTGGCCCGGCTGGAGCAGGCTAAAAGGGAAGGGCTTTTTGACTATGATTACGATATCGCGCCGCTTCCCGGTATCGACGAGAACCATAAGACTAGGTCTCTTTCCATGACAAGCTGCGTGGCAATCAACGGCTATTCAAAAAATAAGGAAGCGGCAAACGATTTTGCGGTATTTCTGACCTCGGAATACAACGATATTTTGTATGCGAGGGCGGGGAAGGTTTCCGCGGCAAAAAATGTAAATTACGATTACGATGCGCTGTACAAATTTGAGGAAGAATATGAAAAATCGATTCCCATGCCTAAAATGCTGGAGACCAGCAATTTTTGGGTGAAGCTTGAGGTGTTGTTTTCGCAGGTTTGGAACGGGGCGGACGCCAACGAAAAGCTGAAAGCCTTGTCGGAGGAAATGAAAACGCAGGTGACCGGCGCGGCCTCCCCGGAAGCGTATTTGGAGGAACCGGAAGAGCCTGTGGAGGAAGAAAGCGAAGAGGAAGAGGCGGTGGATTGAGGAGAAGCAGGCGTGTGGCTGGTAAGCTTGAGCGTTGCAAGCACAAGCAAGTGAACGCTGGGATGTGTGTGACCGCGGCGCAAAGTATCTTGCAGTATGGGCGGGAGAGTCAAACGGCAAAGGTGTGCCTGGCAAGCGGCACAGGAAATAACCGTCTGTGAATAATTTCCAGTCATATGGGTATCATAAGTCTAGCAAAAGACTTAAAGGAGATTCGTATGATTGGATTTTTTATTGCGTTGATTTCGGGCGCGCTGATGAGTATTCAAGGAGTGTTTAACACGCAGGTCACCAAGGCGTCAAGTATTTGGGTAGCCAATGCGTTTGTGCAGTTTACGGCGCTTTTAGTCTGCCTCTGCGCGTGGCTTTTTGCCGACCGCTCCTCCTTCGGGGCCTTGTTTAAGGTGGAGCCCAAGTATATGCTGCTAGGCGGGGCCATTGGGGCGTTCATCACTTACACGGTCATTAAAAGTATGGATATGCTGGGGCCTGCAAGGGCCGTCATGCTGATTGTAGTCGCTCAATTGGCGGTGGCGTATATTATTGAGCTTTTAGGGTGGTTTGGCGTGGAAAAGCAGCCCTTCGAGTGGCGGAAGGTTATCGGGATGGCGGTGGCGATTGTGGGGATTGTGGTGTTTAAGTGGGAGTGATGGGGAGCAAGTAATTGCCTCTGGGTTGTTGGTAGGAGAATTTTGAATTAATGAGCCTGTGGGAGCGTAAAGTTTCCGTGGGCTTATTTTTTATACATATACTTTTTTGGTTATTAAATTTTTTAAATCATTAATACAATATATCTAGCAGGTGACAAAAGGGGAGCCCATATGATAAACTGTTTTTACGGCAGATTTACTATGATATATTATAAGTATTTCTATGTCCTCAAAAAAATCAGAAGCTTAAATATAGAAAAATAACATTTTGATGCCAAAAAATATGGCGCTGAAAGGGCTGCGTTAGAATATGGGAAATTATTTGAATATCGGCAATGCCGGATTTGCGGGGGCAACAAAAGGAATCTATGTTGATAAAACGGAAATGATTTCTTTTATTAATAGTACATTAGGGACATTAAATAAATTAACTTGCGTCAGCAGGCCCCGCCGTTTTGGAAAGTCGCTTGCAGCAAAAATGCTTTGTGCGTACTATGATAAGAGCTGTGATTCAAAAAAGCTTTTTGAAGGCTTAGCGATATCGAAGGATTCTTCTTTTGAGAAGTACCTTAATAAATACAATACCATTTATTTGGATATTACGTTGTTTATATCGCGGGCTGTAAATGTAAAAGATGTCGTGAAAAATATTAGCGACGCAGTTATAGCAGAAATTAGCGAAGGTTTTAGTAATGTTCCGGCGAAAGCGGATTTGGCGGAAACGTTAGTTAATGTATCAAAGGCTTCTGGTGAAAAATTCATTATGATTATTGACGAATGGGATGCATTATTTCGTGAAGCTAAAGATGATGCCATGCTTCAAAAGGAATATATTGATTTATTGAGAAGTCTGTTCAAGAGCAGTTGGACGGATGATATCTTTGAGGCAGCCTACATGACGGGTATTTTGCCAATAAAAAAGTATGGGAATCAATCTGCTGTATCTGATTTTCGGGAATATACGATGCTGTCTCCCGGTCCGTTGGCAAAATACATGGGTTTTACGGAGTTAGAGGTAAAAAGCTTATGCAAGCAGTATGGCATGGATTTTGAAGAAATGAAGCATTGGTATGACGGTTATTCATTCAGCAGACTTAAATCCGTGTATAGCCCGAATTCTGTAATGGAAGCGATTGTAAGGGCTGAATATGGAAGTTATTGGGTGGGAACGGAAAGCTATGAGTCGCTTAAAGTTTATATTGATATGGATTTTGGCGGTTTAAAAGAATCTATTATTCAAATGCTGGGCGGTGAAAAAGTAAATATTATAACAAGAACCTTTAAGAATGATATGATTAATATAGAAAGCAAGGATGATGTATTGACCCTTTTAGTGCATCTGGGATATCTTGCATATGATGCAAAGGAAAAAGTAGTTTTCATTCCCAACGAGGAAGTGCGTCAGGAATTTGTAACAACAGTAACAGGAGGCAGGCATAATGAATTGATAAAGCTGGTTCAGAATTCAAATCGGTTGTTTGAGCAGACTTTAAGCATGAATGAAAAGGCGGTAGAGAACGCTATTGAAAATGCCCATAAAATTGTTTCATCTCCAATTTCTTATAATAAGGAAGATTCGCTTCGCAGTACGATTCGTTTTGCCTATATAACACATATTGACGAGTTTATAGAAGTCGATGAGTTCCCTTCTGGAACAGGGTATGCGGATATGGTATTTATGCCCAAAGCTGGTTCAAAAATGCCGGTGATTGTGGTCGAGCTGAAATGGAATAAAACAGCCGAAAGCGCAATTGCTCAGATTAAAAATAAAGATTATCCACATGCATTTGAAAGCTATGGCGGCGATATTTACTTGGTTGCAATCAATTACGATACAGATACGAAAAAGCATACTTGTAAAATAGAAAAATATATCAAAAATTAAAATGTAATAAAAATCAGGATGTAAGTTTTATTTTATATAAAAAAGCTTTGCATCCTAATTTTTTTATTTTTCATGGATTTTAAAACGAACTCTATTTTAAATCAACATTAAAAATAATATTAAAATTCCTTCAATAAATTCAATTACAATTTTAATAATATTAACATTGACTTTAACAAAAATAAAGTCTATCATATAAATACACAAACACTTTATTTTACGGAGGAAAACAATGCAAATGAACAATATCCCCCAATGGATTACAGTTTTGGCGGACGAAGACCTAAATTTTATCAAACGTTTTGTGCTTGCATCCGGTTCTCTTAAGGAGATGGCAGGGATATACGGCGTGACCTATCCTACTGTTCGGGCAAGGCTGGACCGCGTTATTAAACAAATCACGGCGGCGGACGAGAAGGAGGAGAGCGCATACATAAACCTGATTAAAAAAATGGTATTGGATGAGAAGCTGGAATTTGAGGCCGCTGCGGTTTTGATTCGGGAATATCGAAAGGAGAGGGAAAATGGAAATGATGAATAATTACGGAGTGCTCAGCATTATAGCGGTTAGTCTGGGGCTTGTGGCAAGATATTTTATCGGGCAATTGTGGCATACAACGCAGCCAGGAGCCCGCATGGGAGCTATGGCGGGACTGTTGGCGGTGTATACGGCGGCGCTATTGCTTGTTTTGGGGCAGATTTATCAATATATTTTAGATACGGACGGTACTATTCAGAGCTATCACCATATGGCGATGCTGTCAATCCTTATGGTAAATACCATTGTGCTCTTCGTGAGCATTTTTTTCTGCATTATCCGTGGAAAGCGGCGGCTTTCAAACACTGATAAAATGAAGCTGATGGATTTGTGATAGATGTTGCCGTCATATGAAAATACAATCTTAGGAAATTTTTCAGAAAGTTTTAACTTGTCAAGCTATGGGAATTCCTTTACAATAAAATAGTATCGTTATAGGGGCTTTCTGTCTGACAGAAAGGAGTAACGATGAAAAAAAGAATAAAGATAACGGCGGCTGTTTTTGCAGTTGTTTTTTGTACGCTTTTGGGCTGTGAGCGGAAGGAAAAGGAAGCCGGGGAATTTCTCTTGCCGGCGGAATCAGAAGAGGGCTTGCCTGCCGATTCCGAGGGCCTTATAGCAGCGTCTGGGCAGGAAAAAACTGCGCTTGAAAGCACCGACGACGCGGCGCAATCCGACAGTCAGGCGGAAACAACATCTACGGGCCAGCAAGGGGCATCCACTGGCCAGCAGGCGCAGGCAAATACCGGCATACAAACTACCGGGAGCCTTGCGGAAAACAACAACACCTGCGTGGTACACGTCTGCGGAGCGGTGAAGGAGCCGGGGGTTTACAAAATGGACGCCGACAGCCGGATTTATCAGGCCATCGAGAAGGCGGGCGGATTTATGCAGGAGGCCGATGAAAATTATTTGAATCAGGCGGATTTGCTTTCCGACGGAATGAAGATATACGTGCCGACGAAGGAAGAGGTGGAGAACGCCGACGGCGGGATAGAGTGGAAAACCGGCGGAGGTGCGGAGCAGGGAAAAGAACAAGAGCAGACAAGAGGACAAGGACAGGGACAAGAGGAAGTTCCCAGCGAGGGCGCGTTTCCCGTAAACATTAATACGGCGGGGGAGGCTCAGCTTTGCACACTTCCGGGGGTTGGAAGCAGCAAGGCAAAAAGCATTATCGCCTACCGGGAAAAGAACGGCGCATATCAAAAGATAGAAGATATTATGAACGTCGAAGGGATAAAGGATGGCGTCTTTCAGAAAATAAAGGACAGCATCACCGTATAAATATTCGTGCCGCAAGGGGCGGCAGGTTAAAAAGTTTGCGATTATTTTATCCGCAGGCTTTATTATGCGCGGTACGCAGCGCAGAAAGAGGAAGCATATGGCAAAAAAAGTGCTTGTAGTCGATGATGAAAAATTAATTGTAAAAGGGATTCGTTTCAGCTTGGAGCAGGACGGAATGGAGGTTGACTGTGCTTACGACGGTGAGGAAGCGCTGGAAATGATAAAAAATAAGGAGTATGATATTATACTTCTCGACGTGATGCTTCCAAAGCTCACGGGATTTGAGGTATGCCAGCAGGTGCGGGAATTTTCCAGCGTGCCGATTGTCATGCTGACAGCAAAGGGCGAGGATATGGATAAGATTCTTGGCCTTGAGTATGGCGCCGACGATTATATTATTAAGCCCTTTAATATTTTGGAGGTAAAAGCAAGACTGAAGGCAATCATAAGACGTACCTCCCCCAAGCCGAAGGAGACGGCAAAGTTTATTGAAAACGGCGATATGAAGCTTGACTGCGAGGGCAGGAGAGTTTATGTGGCGGGAAAGGAAATCAATTTGACTGCCAAGGAGTTTGAGCTTTTGGAGCTGCTTATTTTAAATGCAAATAAGGTTTACAGCAGGGAAAATTTATTAAAGCTTGTGTGGGGCAGCGATTATCCGGGGGATGTGCGGACGGTGGACGTGCATATCAGAAGATTACGGGAAAAAATTGAAGAAAATCCTTCCGACCCTAAATATGTGATTACAAAATGGGGCGTGGGCTATTATTTTGCATAGCCGCATAGGAGGAGCTTGAAAGGCAGTACCGCCGATGGCAGAAAAAATAAAGGCAATTCTGAAAAAGTTTAAAATATGGCGGAGCTTTAAACTCCGCCTGCTTATCATTATCTTTTTTATGGGAATCATTCCCAGCATCTTTATGCGCATGGGTATTCTGGAAAATTACGAGAGCCGCGCCGTGGACGTGCGTATTTCCGACGTGCAGACGCAGCTGCGAATCATTGCAAATCACCTAATTACGTATAATTATCTTCAGGACACCTCTTCGGAGGTGATAGGGGCGGAATTGGAGCAGTTGTCCAATCTGTACAATGGGCGCGTCCTGATTATCAACGGAAATTTAAAAGTGGTGAAGGATACCTACGGCATCAGCGAGGGAAAAACAATTGTTTCCGAGGAAGTAATCCGGTGCATGAAAGGGACGAATACCACCAATTATGATTCCGTAAACCGTTTTATAGAAATCACAATCCCCATTGTGGAGACCGTTACGGTGCCGGATGCCGCCCCCAATGAGCCGGGGGAGGAGGAACTGGTGCGGGGGGTTATGCTCACAAGCGTTTCCACCGACAGCATTGTAAATACGCTGGATATTTTAAACCGGCGAGCCGTTATCATGGAAAATATTATTTTTATCTTTATTTTTGCGCTTGCCGTCGTTCTTGCCCAAATTTTGGTGCGGCCCTTTGAGCGGGTGACGAAAGCCATCAGCGAGGTAAAGGAAGGATATACGGACGAGCCCATATCGGTGCCCGATTATCTGGAAACGGAACACATTGTAGACGCTTTTAACAGCCTTCTTGGGAGGATGAAAACGTTGGACGATTCCCGGCAGGAGTTTGTCGCCAATGTGTCCCACGAGCTGAAAACGCCGATTACCTCTATTAAGGTTTTGGCGGATTCGCTGCTTGCGCAGGAAAACGTACCGCCGGAGCTTTACCATGAGTTTATGGAGGATATTGCGGAGGAAATAGAGCGGGAAAATAAAATCATCAACGACTTGCTGGCGCTAGTAAAGCAGGATAAGTCGGTGGCCGAGCTGAATATCAGCATGGTAGTCATCAACGAGCTTGTGGAGATAATCTTAAAAAGGCTTCGTCCCATTGCAAGGAAAAGCAATGTGGAGGTCACGCTTATCAGCAAACGTGAGATAGTAGCCGAGGTTGACGAGGTGAAAATGAGCCTGATTCTGACGAATTTGGTTGAAAACGCAATCAAGTATAACAGGGAGCAGGGGGAAGTGGAGGTTTTGCTGGACGCGGACCATCAATTTTTCACCGTGCAGGTAAAGGATACAGGAATTGGAATTCCGGAGGAATCTATGGGACAGATTTTTGAACGCTTTTACCGGGTGGACAAGTCCCACTCTAAGGCTATCGGCGGCACAGGGCTAGGGCTTGCAATTACAAGAAGCGCCGTACAGCTTTTGCGGGGCTCCATCAAGGCGGAGAGTATTGTGGGTGAGGGAACTACTTTTACGGTAAAAATACCGCTTACCAGAACGTTGGTATAAAGGAGTATAAAATGGTTTTAAAAAAAGCAGGAGGATGCCTTTTTCTGATATTGCTTACGGCGGTTTTTATCTGCGCCTGCGGGCGTCGGCAGGAAGCCCAGCCGGGAAAGACATACAGTATTTACTATGTGAATAATGACGAGACGGCCATTTCGCCCTATGAGTATGCGACGGAAACGACAGATAAAAGAGAGCTTTTGGACGAGCTTTTGGAGCAGCTTCGGACGGGATCGGAAAAGCTGAAATACAAAGCGCCGCTGTCGGATAAATATGAGCTGCTTGATTACACCGTCAACGAGGACCAGCTTACCCTCAGCTTCGATGAAAATTATATGTGGCAGGAGGTTACTACCGAGGTGCTTGTGCGCGCGGCAATCGTCAGGACATTGACGCAGATTGACGGGATTTCCTATGTGGCCTTTCAGATTAAGTCGGAACCGCTGACCGACGCCTACGGCATGGTGATTGGAACCATGAATTCGGATATGTTTATTGATAATGCCGGTAATGAGATTAATACCTATGAAAAGGTAAAACTGACGCTGTATTTTGCGGATGAAAGCGGCAGCAGATTAAAGCCGGTAAGCAGAACGGTAGTCTACAACAGCAATATTTCTATGGAAAGGCTGGTGGTGGAGCAGTTTATCGCCGGGCCGGGCGAAAATGAGAAAGCATTTCCCACCGTCAATCCAGATACAAAGATAATCAGCGTCAACGTGAAGGACAGAATTTGTTACGTTGATTTTGACAATACCTTTTTGACGCAGATTTATAACGTGACTTCCGACGTGGCAATTTACTCCCTGATTAATTCGCTGGCGGAGCTCTCCAGCGTGAGCAAGGTGCAGATTTCCATAAATGGGGATACCAATGTAAACTATAAAGAAAATATCGGACTTTCAACCGTGTTCGAGAGGAATCTTGAGCTGGTGGGAGAGTAGCGGATATTTGTGAAATTTGAAATAGGAGAAACATATATGACAAAACGGCCGCTCGCCACTATTTGTCTGATAATCACCTTGCTTTTGTTTTTATCGGTGCAAATCAGCCCGCCTCCCGACGATAATTACGAGGAATTTCAGGGACAGGCTGTCACCGTAACGGGCAGGGTATACAAAAAGGAAACCGCCCAGCAGGCGGGGGAGACGGTAACGACGCTCTATTTAAAGATGGCAGGGCATTACCGCACCGATGAAATGCAAGCCGACACGGGGCCGCCAGCAAAAAATATCATGTGCTATCTATCCGCCGGGCAGAGGGAACCGGAGCTAGGCAGTACCGTAAGGCTTTCGGGAAAGCTTTCCGTATTTGAGAAAGCGTCAAATCCGGGGCAGTTTGATGCCCGTTCTTATTATCAGATTTTAGGAATTTCTTACCGTCTGAATCAGACGACGATTCTTGCAAAAACAATCAAATACAATCGATTCACAGAGACACTGCATGTCTTTAGGAAATTTTTGTCCGCAAAGCTCTCGGAAGGCCTTCCAGAGCGGGAAGCCTCGGTGATGCAGGCCATGCTGCTTGGGGAAAAAAGCAGTATGGAAAAAGACTTAAAGCTGCTTTACCAGCGAAACGGCATCGCCCATATACTGGCAATTTCCGGACTGCACATTTCTCTTATAGGAATGGGGCTCTATAAGCTGCTTCGGAAAATCGGGGTTCCCATGAAAGCCGCGGCTGTTTCCGCCGTGGGAGTACTGCTTCTTTATGGGCTTATGACAGGCTTTTCCGTTTCCGCCGTCCGGGCAATTTTTATGTTTTCCATGCGGATGCTGGGGATTTTTTTGGAGAGAACCAGCGATATGCTGACCTCGGCGGGGCTGGCGGCGGTTCTTATCCTCTTGCAGCAGCCTCTCTATTTACAGCACAGCGGCTTTTTATTTTCCTTCGGATGCGTGGTGGGAATCGGGCTGATTCTGCCCCCGCTTACGGAGGGAAAAAAGGAACTGCCCGCGATAGCAAAGGGCTTTTTGAGCGGGGCCGGCATGGCGGTGGTGACGCTGCCCGTTTATCTTTGGTTTTATTATCAATTTCCGGTTTATTCTATTTTTCTAAATTTTCTTGTGATTCCCCTTATGAGCCTGCTTATGGCGGCGGGACTTTTGTTTTTGGCCTGCCAGTTTCTCTTTCCGCCTGCCGGAGTTTTCTTTGCGTTTTTTATCCGAGGCGTGCTGACAGTTTATGAAAAGGCCTGCGGGATATGCGAATGTCTGCCCGGCAATCTTTTTACGCCGGGAAAGCCGGAGGGCTGGCAGACAGGGGTTTGCCTTTTGCTTTTGGCGTTTCTGGCTGTGATGAAAAAGAGGGTAAATCTTGCGGCAAGGTGGGGGATTGCGGCGTTTGCCGCGCTGGTTTTGACGGTTCATCCGGCGGAAGGGCTTAAGATTACCTTTTTGGATGTGGGGCAGGGGGATTGCATTTATATTGAAAACGAAAATAAGAGCCGTTATTTGATTGACGGGGGAAGCTCCACAGTGGGAAAGGTAGGGGAATACCGGCTGATTCCTTTTTTGAAGTCTCAGGGCGCATCCCGATTGGACGGGGTTTTTGTGACGCATCCCGACGAGGACCACTGTAATGGAATTAGGGAACTACTGTCGGAGGGAGAGCTTCAAGGAATTTGGGTGCGGCGGCTGATACTGCCCGATATCTCGGAAGAGAGCAGAAATGAAAGTTACAAGGAACTAATGCGGACAGCGGAGGAAGCGGGGATACCGGTTTCTTACGCCAGCAAAGGCCAAATAATAAAAAAGGGCGGGCTTACGATGGAATGTCTCCACCCTTTGGCGGGAAGTAATTTTGGGGAAGCGAACGAATATTCCCTTGTGTTCCGGCTGACCTACGGCGGCTTTCGCGCCTTGCTTACCGGCGACGTGGAGGGAAGCGGGGAAAAACAATTGATACGGCTCTTGCAGGAGGAAAATAGGGAAAAACAATTGACGCGGCTTTTGCAGGAGGAGGAAAACGGCGGGAATTTAACGGTTTTAAAAACGTCCCATCACGGCTCCCGAAATTCCACGCCGGAAGAATTTTTGGACAGTCAAAAGCCGATTTACACGGTCATTTCCTGCGGGAAAAAGAATTTTTACGGGCACCCTCATGCAGAGCTGTTA
>JAMPGS010000033.1 GCA_023663815.1 Clostridium sp. | reverse complement strand
CAAGCAAGCAAGCAAGCAAGCAAGCAAGCAAGCAAGCAAGCAAGCAAGCAAGCACATTCTTTTTAGCCCCTTTACCGGATTTTTACATTTCAAACAACTAAGCCACGCAAAAGGCTAGATTTTTCATGCCCTTTTGCGTGGCTTTTTATGCCTTGTGGTAAGGAGGGACCCGCAAAGCGGGAGGATTCCTTATCACCCGGCAGACACCGGCGAGCGGCGCGAGCATGGAATGTGCCTGCTCAAGCCTTGTGGTAAGGAGGGACCCGCAAAGCGGGAGGATTCCTTATCACCCGGCAGACACTGGCGAGCGGCGCGAGCATGGAATGTGTCTGCTCTAAATCTTGTGGTAAGGAGGAACTTAATTTGGATAAAACCTACACGCCCCCTGCAAACGCTTTAAAAAGGCTGCGCACGGCGCGGGAATTGAAACAAACGGTATATATTTACGGTGCTACCGGCTACGGAAAAACGGAGCTTGTCAAACAGTATTTGGCCGGGCGGAAATATCATTACTTTTCCTGCGGGGAGAGGTTATGGAACCTTTCCGCAGTATGGGAAACCGGCGGAAAAAGCGGGAAGATAGTAGTGGTGGACGACCTTCACCTGCTAAAAGGAGAAAAGGAGCGCGGGGAGGTTTTGGAGCTTGCGGCGTACAAGGATATTTGGCTGATTTTGATTAGCCGAAGCCCCGTCCCATCATGGCTCATGCCCCTCTATGTGGCGGAAGGCTTTCTCATTGTTAAGGAAGAGGATTTGCATTTAAAGAAAACGGAGGTAGCGGCATGGCTGGGAAAGGAAAATCTTGCGCTGACTGAGGAAGAGCTGGCGCGGCTGTGTGGAAACAGTCAGGGAAACGCCTACGTCCTGCGGCATACGATATTGCTTTTGAAAGAAGGAAGGCGGCCGGGGCCGGAGCTGACGGAGGAAATAGGCGGCGCTTTTTCGGATTATTTGGAAAATTATGTGCTGGTACAGTGGGACAACGACCTTTTGGAATTTTTGATGCGGGTCAGCGTGGTTGACGAGTTTACTCTGCCCTTGGCGGAAATGATTGCCGGAAATTGCCACGTGCTTGGTTTTTTGGAGCGCGCCGCTGAGACGGGAAATTTTATCTCCTTTAAAGACGACGTTTATAGGATGCGGCCCTTGCTGGTAAAAGCTTTGAGAAAGCGGGCGGCAAAAGTGTATGAGCCGCAGGAACGGAAAAATCATGCCTACAACGCGGGCCTTTACTATGAAATGCACGGACAGATTGTGCAGGCGCTTGCCATGTTTGAGCAATGCGGAAATCAGGAGCGTATCAAGGAGCTGCTTGTACGCAACGCCCGGAGAAATCCCGGAAACGGTCATTATTTTGAGCTACGGCGGTACTATCTTGGATTAAAGGAGGAGGAAATTGAAGGAAATTCCGTCCTCATGGCGGGAATGAGTATGCTTTATTCCCTGCTTATGCAGGAGGAGGAGAGCGAGTATTGGTATAAAAAGCTGGAAGCCTACGCCGCGTCCGCAAAGGGCGGGCAGAGGAGGGAAGCTTTAAGCCGTTTGGTTTATTTGGATATTGCCCTGCCTCACCGGGGAAGCGCGGACATGATAGGAATTATGAAAAAGGTGCCTTCCCTGCTTTTTGATAAAGGAATCGAGCTGCCGGAGTTTTCCGTCACCAGCAACTGCCCAAGTACCATGAACGGCGGCAAGGATTTTTGCCATTGGAGCAAAAACGACCGCAAGCTGGCGGTTTCCATTGGGAAGCTGGTGGAAAAGGTGCTGGGCCGTTATGGAAAAGGGCTTGTAAAGGCGGCTTTAGGGGAAAGTCTTTATGAAAAAGGCGAGGATACCTACGAGGTGCTGACGCTGTTTACCCGCGCCCGTATGGAGGCGGAGAGCGGCGGAATGATGGAGATTGCCTTTGCGGCGGTTGGTATGCAGGTTCGGTTAAACGCCCTTCACGGAGAACTGCAGACGGCAAAGGCGGTTTTGAATTCCTTTGAGACGGAGGCCCGCGAGCAGGGGGCGGAGCAGCTTCTTCCCAACATTTCCGCTTTAAGATGCAGGCTTGCTTTGCGGGAAGGGGACGGAAAGGCGGTAAAAAGCTGGCTTTTGGAGGCGCCGGACGAGAACAGGGAGTTTTGCGTTTTGGAGCGTTACCGGTACTTGACAAAGGCGCGCTGCTATCTATTTATGGGGGAATATTTCAAGGCACAGTCCCTGTTGGAAAAACTGCGCTACTATGCGGAAAAATGCGGCCGCCCTTATATCCGTATGGAGGTTGGCTTGCTCTGCGCCATGGTAAAACGGCAGCTTGGCGGGGAGTGGAAGGAGGAACTTCTTTCTGTGCTTAAGGAGGCCTGCGGCTATCGTTTTTTGCGGCTTATCAGCGAGGAAGGAGCGGCGGCACGGGAGCTCTTTGAGGCGGCGGGCAGGACTTTTCTGGAGAAGGAACTGCCGGATAAAGAATGGCTTTCCCGGCTTTGGGCGGAAACGGGAAAGGTGGCGGTGCGCTACCCGCTGTATCTGAAAAACCGTTTTGTGAAAGCGCCGGATTTCGGCGAGACGGCCCTATCGGTTCTGCGCCTGCAGGCGGAGGGAAAAAGCGTAAACCAGATTGCGGAAGAGCTTTCCATGAAGGCCGAGACGGTGCGTTATCACATTAAGGAAAATTATAGGAAGCTGGGCGTTTCCGGCAAGGCGAACGCCGTGCTGGCGGCCAGAGACTTGGGGATTTTATAAAATATTTTTGGAGGAAAATAATGAAAAAAATGGGAAAAAGATTGCTTGCGTTGGTTCTTGCCATAACCTTGTCCGCCGCCATGCCGGGCGTGGCTTCTTATGTGCGGGCGGAGGAAGAAGCGCAGGCGGGGAACGGAAAAACGGTAACGGGAATTTGCGAGCATCACACGGAGCACACAGAAGAATGTGGCTATCGGGAAGCGCGGCCCTGTATGCATGAGCATGAGGACGCCTGCTTTGAAATTTATGAAAATTGTATCCACGAGCACGGGCCGGAGTGTTATCTGGAGGAAGATGAAGGGATAGACAGCGGCAAGCTGCAGTCAGGCGAAGAGGCAGACGGCGGCGAGGAAGCAGACGGCGAAAATGCTGTTGAAAAAGGAAGCCGTATCATTGAAAATTGCTCCCACGTCTGTACAGAGGAAAGCGGGTGCATTGTAAAGGTATTGAATTGCCAGCACATACACGACGAAGAGTGCGGCTATGAGGAGGCTGGGGAATGTGCCTATGTATGCGGGATTTGCAGTGAAGATGCGGCGGAGGAGGACGAGGAAAAGGGCGGGGAGGAGTTTGTCCTTTTGGAAGAGGACAATCCCCAAAAGCTGGCGGCCGAGAACGCCGCGCCAAAGGAGCAGGCGGAAAACAGCGTTGCAAGCGTGACGGTTGGCGGAACGGAGGAATTTTATGATGATTTTCGTAAAGCGTGGGAAGCGGCGCAGGGGAAAACCGCTGCGGTGAAGCTTTTTCAGAGCGTGGACTTGGGGAATCGAGAAATAAAAATGGACGACGGGGCCAGCGATATTATTTTAGAAATGTCTGACGGCATATCCTTATCGCTTAAAAGATCTTATACGGGGGTTATAAACGTAAACGCCGGAAAGCTTACTATGAAAAGCGGGGAAATTTTGAATACGGATCCGTCAGGATACGGCGTGCGGGTAAACGGGGGAGGCTTCACGCTGGACGACGGTATTGTTATGTCCCCGGAGAGCGGAACTAACAGCGGTGTGTACGTGCAAAATGGGGGTACGTTCATTATAAACGGCGGTGAAGTTAAGGCAAGCCAATATGGAGTATATTTGGCAAAGAGTACAATTGAAATCAATGGAGGAGAAATATCGACGACTTCTGGTGTTGGCGGTAGTTCGTTCTGCGTATCAATATATGGGAATGGGGGTAATGACGTTTTTATCAGCGGCGGCGCGGTGATGGCTGCCGGTAAAGGCGGATGTATGCATATTGTTAATAGCAGTATAAAAATTGACGGCGGCACATTTTTGAGTGAAAGAGGCTACGCGTTATCTATAAACAACTGTGATGTAGAAATCAGCGGCGGTGTGTTTGAGGGCGGTGCAAGCGCGTCTGGAGTGACTGTGCAGGGGGATTGCAATATAAAATTGTCCGGCGGTACTTTTTCCGGCGGTTCAGCTTCATTGAGAGCGGTAAGCACACTTTTTGATTGGCTGGAGGAAGGTTATTCCTACCGCGACATGGAGGGAAATGTGGTTACGCCCGAAGATGCCGAGAATGTATGGATATTAAGGCAAAAAGTTGAGGTGAGTAATTGCGCCGATCACAGGTGGGGCGAATGGGAAGTTGACGAAGATGGAAAGCGGCATTACCGCACATGCGGAGGCTGCGGCAGAATAGACGCTCACTCTAATAGGTGTGATGAAAACGGCGTCTGCATGATTTGCAAGCAGCAGGCAATCGCAAGCGTGACTGTTTCCGGCAGGACAGATTATTACTTCCTTATGGATGCGGCGTGGGAAGCGGCGCAGGGAAAGACCGCCCTGGTGAAGCTTTTTCAAAGCGTGGATTTGGGGAGTAATACACTGGAAATAAATGACGCCGGAAGCAATATTACCTTGGAAATGGCGGAGGGAGCCATTCTTGAAAGGTCGCGGGAGTGGACGGGCTGCGTTATTCATGTGACGGCGGGGAGCTTTGTCCTTGCCAGCGGAACGGTTCATTTCAGTTATCGGGGTTCAAATCATGCCTATGAGGGCAGAGTTATTTTTATAGAGGGCGGAAATGTCCAGATAAAGGGCGGAAAGCTGACGACGCAAGGTAATACTTACGGCTATGGAATCATAATGAACGACGGGAAGCTTACCGTCAGCGGAGGAGAAATAGAAGTTCCCGGCATTATGGGCGTTGGAGTAGCCATGGAAGCCGGAGAGATGATATTTGAGGGCGGCGCGCTTACAGTTTATTACAGGGGAATCAGGGTATCAGGAGGCAAAGCTGCCTTTAACGGCGGTGAAATTACCGTTGAACACGACTATTATGAGACGCGGTGTCCAGAAAAATATGGCGGCGCCGTATGCGTAAACGGCGGAGACGTTATCATTAACGACGGAACATTCAAGTCCTCTGGAAATACGTCAGGATGCAGTATTATTGTAAAAAGCGGAAGCGCAAAAATCTATAATGGGGAATTTACCGGTAAGGGATACGGCGTGTATTTGCCCGACGACAATACCGGGAAGCTTGAAATTTATGGAGGCACCTTCACCGGAATGGCGGGATATGGGCTGAATCATCTTGAAAGCAAGTATGGCGTTGTTTCCCTTTCCGGCGGCGTTTATACCGGCAGTAATGCAATAGGGAGCAATTATAAGCTGAAGGAGCTTCTGGCAAAGGGCTATATTTATTATGCTCTGGAAAATGGGGAAAAGACGCCAATCGTTTCTTTGCCCGCAAATAATCAAATGACCGGCGCCGTTACTGTAGCTGAATGTAAGCCGCACGTTTACGGCGGCTGGACGCCCGATGGGAACGGCTCCCACCTTCGCACATGCGAGGCCTGCGGCAATGAAGAAAAGGAAGCCTGCGTTTATGAATACCGCCCTGTCTCAGAGGCCGGAGCGGCAGGCAGGGAGGGTCATACAGGCACATGCGGGGTTTGCGGCCATCAAAAAACGCCGGAGGAACATACCTTTAGCCCATGGGAGCCTTCCGATACGGAAAACGGTTATGTCCGCAATTGTGATAAATGTAAATGGATACATAAGGCGGAAATTACCCAGCCTGCCGCAGCGCATAAGGCGGTCTACGGTCAAACCGGGGAGCTGAAATTGTCCGCCGCAGTGGAAGGAGCGGAAGCCGCTTATCAATGGAGACTGCAGGGAGCGGACGGCGGGGAGGCCGCTCTTGGAACGGAAGCAAGCTGCACGATTCCCGCCGATTTGCCCGCGGGGGATTACGTTTACCGATGCGCCGTTAAGCTTGAAGACGACGATAAGGTTACCACAACCCTTACTTGTTCTCTGAGCGTTACGCCGGCAGACCTTGAGGGAGCGGCGGTGACGGTGGAGGAAGGAGAAATTTTTTACGACGGAAAAGAAAAGACGCCGACAGTTACCGTAACGCTAAATGGCAAAACGCTGGAAAAAGATATCGACTATAAGGCGGTTTACACGGACAATAAAAATGCGGGGACGGGAACCGTCGCCATAACGGGTATTGGCAACTATGCGGGAACCGCTTCAGTTGAATTTGCTATTGTTTATTATGAAACGGAGGAGGAGGCCGACGCGCCGAAGGAGTGGAGTTCCTGCGCCGAGATAAGCGCGCCCATTGGCTTTACGGTTGGTTCTTCCATGGAGGGGCCTTTTGAGGGCAGCATTTTTCATGAGACGGAAACCGGCCCGGAGGGAGAGGAAATTACCTACTATTTAAAGCAGGAGGGAACCGGCTATATCACCGAGGCGAAAACGATTAGGGTAAAGGTGGATACCACGCAGCCTTTCGTTGACGGCACGGGGAACGGCATCAAGATTACCGATAGGGACGCTTGGTGGCAGAAGCTTTTATCCATCCTGTCCTTTGGATATTACAAGTCTCAGCAGGTTGACATTCAGGCCGCCGACAGCCTTTCCGGCATTGATAAAATTTATTATTACATAGACAGCGAGCCGGAGGGGACGCTTCTTACGGCGGAGGAGTTAGACGGGCTGTCCGGCGATAAATGGCAGTCGTCCGCCGCGGTGTCGTTTTCATTAGAACAGGAAGGCCGCTATGTGATTTACGCTTATGCTTTGGATAAGGCGGGAAACAAGAGCGCCTATATTTCCTCGGACGGCATTGTAATTGACAATACTCGTCCAGAGGTGATTTTAGCGGAGCCTGCGCAGGGAAAACTGGGGGATACAAGCGCGTCTCCCACAGTGCGGGTGAACGAGGCCGGAGCCATTACGTATATTTTATTAAGTACAGAAAATAAAACCCTTACGGCTCAGGAAATCTTAAATTCTGCCGACAAGGCAAAACGCCCCGTTACCGCAAAGCAGGCCGGGGAGAGTATGGAACTGCATTTTACCGGGCTGAAGGCAAACGCCGCTTATTATCTCTACGCCGTGGGAACGGACGCGGCGGGAAATATCGGGGACGTGGCCTCCCTGTCTTTTACCACCCTGAAAACCGCTATAGCTGGTACGGCGTCCCTAGAGGGAAAAGAGGCTTACGGAGAAACCTTAAGGGCCTTGGCGGCGGTAAATACGCCGGAGGGCGGCGCGCTTTCCTATCGGTGGTACCGCATAGATGAAAATGGAAAGGAAGCGGAGATTCGCGGAGCGGAAGGGGCGTTTTACACCCTGACGGCGGAGGATATAGGATATACTATCCGTGTGGAAGCGGCGGCGGAAAACTGTTCCGGCGTTCTGGCGGCGGAGACGAAAAGTAAGGTAAAAAAGGCGGACTGCCCGGCGGGAAATATGCCGGAAAACGGCCGGGTAAACGATACTTTTGGGGAGGATACCTTTCTTTTTACAGGGAAAAGCGGCGCGGCCTACGAATACAGCACGGACGGCGGAAAGACGTGGAGGGAAATGGAGGCCTCCGCTTTTGCGCCGGACGCTTCGGATAGCAGCAGGGTAACAGGAACGATTGTCATCGGCAATTATGCTTACGGGGCCGGTCAGGTTCAAGTGCGGGCAAAGGAAACGGAAGTTTACATGGCAAGCAAAGCCCTGAAAAGCAGCGCGGCCTTTACCGCGGCTTTGGAGGGAAGCGTATCGCTGGAAGGCGAGGCAAAATACGGGGAAACGCTGACCGCGGCGGCAACTGGCGTGCAGCCGGGGATTGTCCTTTTCTACAGCTTTTACCGGAGCGGGCAGGACACCCCCATACAGGCTGGGAATGAGAATACTTATATTCTGACGGAGGCGGACATTGGAAAAGAAATTTCCGTGAAGGTGACGTCGGAAGGCTATACAGGCGTTTTGACGTCGGATAGGGAAGAAACGGTTCGCAAAGGAGACGGAAAAGCAATTGCCGGAGAAGTGGATGGAAGCTATGTCACCGACGGGCAGGACTATGCCTACACGGTAAACGCCATAGCCGGCGCGGAATATCGGATGGACGACGGCCCATGGCAGGATTCCAATGTGTTTTCAGGCATTACGCCGGGCTCGTCCCACACCTTTTACGCAAGGATAAAGGAGACAGCCTGCTATGAAGCGGGGGACGCAAAAGGAACGGAGCGGCCGGTTGTTTTTTCAAAGCTTACTCCCGCCGCCCCTGCCTTGAAATATCAGATAGAAAAGGCGGAAAACGGAACCATAAGGGTCATCATTGCCGAAGTGGACGGGGCGGAGTACAGCTTTGACGGCGGCAGCAGTTGGGTATCGGGAACGGACGCCAACAAAAAGGAATACGCCTCGGCGGGCATTGTAAAGCTGGCGATTCAGTTAAAAGGAACCGCAACCCACAATCCGTCCTCTAGGGCGGAGCTTGAATTGGACCTTTCCTTAGACCAGCGGGAGGCGCCGGAGGAGTTTCAATTGATTTATGCGGAAAACGGAGAGACAAATTATACGGTGACGATTCCCGCAACGGAAGGGTGCGAATACAGCTTTGACGGCTTAAATTGGTCGGCAGATAATACCACAACCGGCGCGGTGGGCACAGTTGTCACCGGATATAAGCGGTATAAAAAAATGGACGGCGCAAGCAATGTAAGCGGAATGACGTCGGCCTCCGCCGCCCTTCCCAGATTTACGGTGAAAACCCCCGTTATCCTTCCCGCAGGGGGAAGCTATGGGGCGGGAACAGCGGTGGGCGTTACGATTGTCTGCGATACAACCGGCGCGGAGATTTATTACACCACGGACGGAAGTATGCCCACAATAGCTTCTCCACGCTACACGGGAGCGTTTCAGGTAACAGTTCCCGCCGCCGTAAAGGCGTTGGCTGTGAAGGCTGGTATGGAAAACAGCGGCATTGCCAGCGCGGCCTATGAAAAGAAAACCGGTGGAAGCGGCGGCCAAAGTTCCAGCGGCAGCGGCCAGACTTCCGGCGGCAGTTCCGATAAAGGAGACAATCCTTCTTCCGGCAGCATGGAGGGCGGCTCTGGTTCGGGGAATTCCTCCGGCATGGAGGGTAATTCCGGGTTTGCCAGTGAAAACAGCGGGGGAACGGGAAGCAATAACAGCTTGGCAGCAGGCGGCAAGGGCGTTTCCAATGCCGGTGGAGACAGCAAAAACACAGGCGGCAAAGGCCTGTCCAGCGCTGATGCGAGCAGTAAAAACGCAGGCAGTAAAGGCTTATCCAGCACTGATGCGGGCAGTAAAAACGCAGACAGGAAAGGTGTTTTCAGTTCTGAGGCGTCCCTTCAAAATACAGATGGCAAAGGCGGCTTGACCGGAAAGGAACAGGGGCTTCCCTTCATTGAATTTATAAATGGCAGGGAAATTACAGAAGCAAAAATAGGCTGGGAAATTATTGGAAAAGAAGCCGAAAACGCTGCGGAAGGGGACACTATATATGTAAATATGAACAGAACCGCAATCGTCCCGGAAAAGGTTTTGAATATTTTAAAAGGGCGGGATATCGCGCTGACCTTTGATATGGGGGAAGGAATCTTATGGACGGTTAATGGGAGAGATATCGACGAGGACAGAACCGGCGACATTGATTTTTCCGTAAAAATTGGAACCGGTGGAGATGCGCTGGATGAGGCAAGGGATGCGTTAGAAAACACCTTAAAAGAAAGATTAAAAAGTATATTAGGCGATGCGGGAGAGGAGAAATACAGTTTTTCTTTGAGCACCGCCCATAGGGGAATGTTCGGATTTAAGGCAATACTTTCCTTAAACGCGGGAAAAGAAAATTCGGGGCTCTATGCAAATTTGTTTGGCGTTGCTAACAATGACGGCAAAGCGGAAACAGACGGCGGCAGCGGACTGGAATTTGGCAATGGCGGCGGATTAAAATTTATCAGCGGCGGCAAGATTGCAAAAGACGGAACGGTTCAATTGACACTTTTCCATGGCGGGGATTTTGCCGTGGTGTTTGCCGACAGCTTGTTGGCGGACAACGCAGGCAGTGAGAGCGTGAAAATACCGGGAGAAACGGAAGAAGAAAAGGACAGCGGTTTAGATGCGGACGATGCACCGGGAAATGGAGGTTGGAAAAGTAAGACGCTTCCTATTGCACTGACAGGCGGAGCGGTTATTTGCTTGGGAGCTGCAATATGGGTTATAAGGAAGAAGAAGGGTAGAGAGGGGGAAGAGTAGGAAGTAAAGGATTACCGCTATTTGCCATCTACAATTTTGGGTTTAGTTTATTTTGGACTGATAGACTTTATGTTTCGGTTATGATATAATAAGCGCAAAAGAAAATCAAGCGACGCGAAGCGGTATTTGATTAAAGAATGAAACAAGATTGTCTGCCTGCGGAGTAGGATAGGCCCTGTTCCCAGAACTGTATTCATGATAAAAAGTTCAGCCTGGGCTTAATTGCTCAGGCGTTTGTATTTGCAGCCAACATTTGCTTTAACAGTCTAAAATATACAAAATCATATTTGAGGTGAACCATGCAAAACGAAAAAGTAACAAAAAAGAACTTAATTTATTTTCCACTAGGAACAGTGGGAAGGGACGCCGTCTACAGCTTGATTAACAGTTATCTGCTGACCTTTGTGCTGTTTACCCATTCGCTGGACGGGGCGCAGATTGCGGCCATCACGGGCATCATGATTGCGGCGAGGGTGTTCGACGCGTTAAACGACCCGATTATGGGAAATATTATTGAGAGAACTCATTCAAAATTCGGCAAATTCAAGCCATGGCTGGCGGCGGGGGGCCTGTCTACTTCGGTGGTAATTTATCTTTTGTTTAACGTGCGGCTTCAGGGGTGGAGCTTTGTGTGGTTTTTTGCGCTGATGTATTTTGCGTTCAGCATCACCTACACGATGAGCGATATCTCTTATTGGGGAATGATTCCCGCCCTTGGCTCCGACGCGGACGCCAGAAACCAATTTACATCCAGAACAACCTTGTTTGCGGGAATCGGCGGCACGCTGGCCTCGATTTTAATTCCCATGTTTACAACGGGTTCCGGCGCAATCGGAGGCAGTACCGCCGTGGCCTACGGACGGATTGCGCTGATAATCGCTATCATTGCGCCGCTGTTTATTTTGTTTACCTTGTTCGGGGTGCGGGAACGCCGGGAAATGGTTACGGCAGATAAAAAGAAGGAAAAGTTTTCTCTGGCTCAAGTGTTTAAAACCATTGCAAGGAACGACCAGCTTGTGTGGGTGGCGGTGATTTTCCTGATTCAGCAGGTGGGCAACGGGCTGGTTATCGGAGGAATTGGCTCTACCTACATTTATTTCACCTTTGGCTACAGCGGAGGGCTGTATTCCCTGTTCAATACGGTAGGCATGTCGGCAACGGCGGTTTTGATGATTTTGTATCCCGTTATTTCCAGACGGGTCCACAGAAAAAAGCTGATGGGCATTATGGCGGTCATATCCACCGCGGGCTATGGGATGATGCTGGCGTCCCTGTTTATTCCCGGCGTCGGCATGGACAGGTTTGCTCTTTTGGTGGTGGGGTACATGCTTTCCAACTTTGGGCAGTACTGCTTTTACTTGATTATGATGATTTCCATTATGAACACGGTGGAGTACAACGAGTATAAATTTGGCGCAAGAGACGAAGGAATTATCACTTCGCTGCGCCCTTTTATCACAAAAATGAGCTCCGCCCTGATTGTGGCGCTGACCTCCGCAACCTATTTGATTTTTGGCGTTACCGGTTATACCAATCAAATTTCCGATTTGGAGCAGCAATGCGCGCAGGGGCTGATATCCGAGGAGCAAAAGCTGACGGAGATATCCGATGTGATTTTTGGGGCCGCGCAGGGAAGCGGAGCAGGCGTCACAGCCGGACAAAGTACTGGACTATTGGTGGCAATGACGGCGCTGCCCTGCGCTTTGATGCTGATATCTTATTTCTTATATAAAAAGAAATACCGCTTGGACGAGGAGGAGTACGACAGAATCTGCGGAGAGCTGCAGGGAAAGCGGTAGAGGGCTTTGTATGCAAAAATTGAGAAAAGAAAGGGACGTTGAGCCGGGAAAAAGCAGTTGCGATGAAGCAGAAAGAGAAATTGAAAAAGAACAGTCATGATAAGCAGAAAAGAAAAATTGTGACAGGCCATGAAAGGAAAATATATTATGGGAAAAGAGTATCGCTGGCTGACTTACGATAGCAGTATCGGGGAGTTGTACCGCAATCCGGTAGGGCACGACGCCTTGGCAAAGGTGCTGCTGCAGTTGGGACTGCCGGAAAAGGCGATTACCAACAAGGCTGTTTCCAGCTTGAAGCTGCGGACGGTTTCTAATTTGGTAAAGGGAAAGGTGGGGACGGATTTTTTTGACGCGCTGCTGCATCTTATCAACAGCGAGCAGGATAAGCCCCGCGTTTCAAGAGGGGAAATTACGCCAAAATGGTGGAAGGAGGCGGTATTTTACCAAATTTATCCCCGGAGCTTTTGCGACAGCAACGGTGATGGAATTGGGGATTTGCAGGGAATTATCGGTAAACTGGATTATTTGAAAAAGCTGGGGGTGGACGCGCTGTGGCTGTCCCCTATTTATGATTCTCCCAACGACGACAACGGCTATGATATCCGCGATTATGACAAAATCATGGAAGAGTTTGGCGCTATGGAGGATTTTGAGCAGCTTTTAAATGAGGTTCACAGGCGGGACATGCGCCTTATAATGGATTTGGTGGTAAATCACACCTCCGACGAGCATAGGTGGTACAAGCAGGCGCAGCAGCCGGATTCGCCTTACCGGGATTACTACTTTTTCCGCAAAGACGACGGAAGCCATACTCCGCCCAATAACTGGACTTCCTTTTTTTCAGGCTCCGCGTGGAAATATGAGGAGGCCACGGATAGCTGGGCGCTGCATCTTTTTTCCAAAAAGCAGATGGATTTAAATTGGGACAATCCCAAGGTGCGGGAGGACGTCATTGCCATGATAAACAGGTGGCTTGCGCGGGGTGTGGACGGCTTCCGCATGGACGTCATCAACTATATTTCCAAGGAGGAAGGATTGCCGGAGGGCAATGAAACCATTGGCAGTTTGATGGGCTTTCCGGGGATTGAGCATTATTACTATGGACCGAAGCTTCACCAATATTTGAAGGAAATACGGGCGAAAGCCTTTGAGCCTTATGGGGCTTTTTCTGTGGGGGAGACGCCGGGCGTCGGCATGAAAATGAGCCAGCTCTTAACGGGGGAGGAACGCCGGGAGCTGGATATGGTGTTTTCCTTCGACCATCTGGAAACGCCGGGGCATGTGCGGATGGAGGATTATGAGTATGATCTGAATTATTTCAGGGATTACATGATTGACTGGATGGAAAACTACGGAAATAATTGCTGGATGTCCCTTTTTTACAACAATCACGATAATCCCCGAATGATTAGCAAGATTACAAAGGACAAATCTTGCCATACCGCGCTGTCAAAGCTCCTTGCGGTGATGCAGCTCACTTTAAAGGGCACGCCTTTTATTTTTCAGGGGGACGAGATGGGGCTTGCCAACTATGAATTTATTTCCATGGAGCAGATTACGGACGTGGAGGCGAAGGGCTATTATGGGGAGCACATAAAAAAGGAAGCCGAGGAAAAGGTGTTTGCTGACATCCTTGCAGGCACAAGGGAGCACAGCAGGGTGCCGCTTCCGTGGAATAAGACGATGCCTCCGTGGCATGAGGGGCTGCGCCAGAAGCCCAAAAAGGAAGTGTTTAACGCTTACCGGAGGCTGCTGCGGCTGCGCCGTGAGGAAAAGGCTTTTGTGTACGGCGGGTTCCGCGTGCTGTGCAGGAGGAAAAACCGCTTTGTGTACGAGAGGGCCTTGGAGGGAAAGGTTTACGTGGTAGACTGTAATTTAGGGAAAAAGCCCTGCCTGCCTTTTTTGCTGAAAGGGAAGTGGAAGGTGGTTTATGATACGGCGGGGAACGGAAAAGGCGGAAAGCTGCTGCAGGGATACGAAGCGCGAATAATTAAAAAATGTAGATAATTCAAAAGTGTAGGCAAGAAATGTGGGAACGGAGATTAATATGTGCGAAAAAGTAAAAGAAATGGATTTGGAGTTAGTAAAAAGGCTTTCCAGACCGGAGGGGAAAATAGACGTGGTATTGGATACGGATACCTATAATGAGATAGACGACCAGTTTGCGCTGGCATACTTGTTGCGCTCCGAGGAAAAGCTGAATTTAAGGGCTATTTTTGCAGCGCCCTTTGACAACGCAAAATCGGAGGGCCCGGCGGACGGCATGGAAAAGAGCTTTCAGGAGATTCATCATATTTTAAATCTAATGGAAAAGCAGGAGTATGCCGGGCAGGTGTACAGAGGCTCCACGGCCTTTTTGCCCGACGAGGAGACCCCTCTGCGCTCCGACGCGGCGGAAAAGCTGGCGGAGCTTGCCATGGAATACTCCCCGGAAAAGCCTTTGTATGTGGCAGCCATTGGAGCGATTACCAATGTGGCTTCCGCCCTGCTTTTAAAACCGGAAATAACGGATAGGATTGTGGTGGTTTGGCTGGGAGGAAACGCCCACGGCTGGCCGGACAATTTGGAATTTAACTGTATGCAGGATGTGGCGGCCGCAAGGGTGGTTTTTAATAGCGGCGCGGCGCTGGTGCAGCTTCCCTGCATGGGAGTAGTGTCCGCTTTCAGCACTACGGCGGGAGAGCTGGAAATGTTTTTGCGTGGAAAAAACAAGCTTTGCGATTATCTGGTGGATATTGTGGAGAGGGACGGCGCGGCGGAAAGCCCTTATAAGACATGGTCGCGGGTAATCTGGGACGTGACGGCTGTGGGATGGCTTTTGGGAGAGGATTTTATGAAAGATAAATTGACGCCTTGCCCGATTCCCCAGTATGACCATCATTACAGCTTTGACTGCAATAGGCATTTTATGCGGTATGTGTACGCGATTAACAGGGATGCGCTGTTTGAGGATTTGTTTGGGAAGCTGGCGGGGGAGCACTAAATAACAAATATAACGATAAATACATCGACAATAATGTTGATTTTGTACAATTTATGAGTACAATATATATAAGAAAAATGTTATTGCATAAGGAGCAAAATTTATGAGCGAATTGTCGGTTATGGGAATTATGAATTCAATTGTTCCAATTACTCGATTTAATAAAGGAGAGGCCAATCGGATTTTTGACGAGGTGGCGTCCAGCGGCACAAAAATTGTAATGAAAAACAATCGTCCTGCGTGTATTCTTATGTCGCCCGGAAAATATGAGGCGTTAATGGAGATGCTTTCTGATTATGTTATGCAGGAAGAAGCTGATAATAGAATGGCGCATTTTAATTCAGAGGAGACATGGTCTCAGGAAGAAATTATGGAAGCTCTTGGCATCACAAAGGAGGAACTGGACGATGTGGAAGTTGAAATTGAGTGAGGGCGGCGCCTATGAGATGGAAAATCGAATATATTAAAGAAGCGCAGAGGGATTTAAAACGGCTAGACCCTTATAATCGAAAAATTATTTTAAAAGCAATTGATAAAGTGGCGGAGCGTCCGTTGCCGCCGCCGGATGGAATAGGGAAACCTCTTGGCAATCATGCCCGTTCCAAATTGAGCGGATATTATAAAATTAAGCTAAAGAACCTTGGATATAGAGTGGTTTATCAACTGGTTATAGAGGGAAAAACTATGAGGGTTATTGTAATATCGATAAGAGATGATGAAGCGGTCTATAAAGAGGCGGAGCGGAGAATTCAGGGGTTGATACTGCCGATAGAGTAGAAAACAACATGCTTTGTTAGGGAGGTATGGGAAATTTGCTCAGTTTGGATTGGGCTCATGCGCTTGGAAGGAAATAATTATCAACCCTAAAACATACCGGAAGCCCCTAAAAATGCGGTTTCCGCACTCTCAGAGGCTTCCTTAGGGGAGGATAAGTATTTAATTTATCTGTAGTACCCGTGTCCAACCGCTGTGATTGTCCACATCATCAAAGGAGGGGGTTCCATTGACTATTAGTATTATTGCCCGCGAATCACAGAATATACGCCGAAATTGAAAAAATTTGCTTTTTTGTATAAATAGGGTATAATATTAAAAAACAGACGGGCCCGGCCCGAAATTCGAGAAGATTTAAGCGAATGAGGAGGAACAATTTATTATGGCGTTATTAAAACAATGGCGTGATATGGCCTATTCAGAAACGGCAAACAAGGGAGATTTGAGAAGATTCTGGGACGATTATTTTCAGAAGGAAAAAGAAATTTATGGGCAGCTTTTACAAAATCCCGACGAGGAAGTGAAGGGTTCCGTAAAGGAGCTTGCGGAAAAATATGGAATCGATATCATGACGATGACAGGCTTTTTGGACGGCATCAACGACAGCTTGAAGGAGGAGAACCCTATCGAGGAGATGGAGGAGGACACGCAGGTAAGTCTGGCTTTTGACAAGGAGCGTTTGTATAAAAATATGGTGGCCGCCGGTGCAGACTGGCTGTACGAGCTGCCGGAGTGGGAGCCGATTTTTGACGCGGACAGGCGCAAGGAGCTCTACCGGGAGCAGAAATCCTCCACCACGGTGGTAAAGCCGGACAAGATTTATCCCAACGACCCATGTCCCTGCGGAAGCGGCAAGAAATACAAAAAGTGCTGCGGGAAGAAAGGCTGATGGAAAGCCGGGTTTTGCAGGCTGTCGCCACCTTTGAATCGGGGTATACCTGCGCTCAGTCGGTGTTTGCCACCTACGCGGATTTGTTTGGCATGGACAGGGAGACGGCTTTAAAGCTGGCGAGCCCTATGGGCGGCGGCGTGGGAAGAATGAGGGAAATATGCGGAGTGGTATCGGCGATGGCCCTTCTTGGAGGCTTGAAGGAAGGGAATACCGATCCGGAAAACGAGGATGCAAAAGAGCGGATTTACCTTCTCACCCGAAAAATGGCGGACAGGTTTAAGGAAAAAAATAATTCGATTATATGCAGGGAGCTTTTAGGCATTGAAGGCAGAGAGGAGAGCGCAAGGCCCTCGGCCCGAACGAAGGAGTACTATGCGTCAAGGCCCTGCAGCAGACTGGTGGCGGATGCCGCTCAGATTATAGAGGAAATGTTATTAACATCATGACAGTGAAAGAGCAGGTATTGTTATTGTTGGAAAATCACCGGGAGGAGTTTTTTTCCGGTCAGGAGATTGCGGAGCAGCTTTCCATATCCAGAGCAGGGGTATGGAAGGCTGTTAAAGCGTTACAGAAAGAAGGCTACGCCATTGAGGCGGTGAGCAACCGGGGCTATGTGCTGCGCAAAGCGCCCGACGTGCTTTCCGCGGCCTTTATCGAACAGGGCCTTAGGGAAAAAAGTATTCCGCTGCACGTGCGCGTGGAAAAAATGGTGGATTCCACCAACAACGAGCTGAAACGATATGTTGTGAACGGAGAAAAGCGGGATATGGTTTTGCTGGCGGAGGAGCAGAGCGCAGGCAGAGGCCGCCGGGGCCATTCTTTTTATTCCCCTGAGGGCACCGGGCTTTACATGAGCCTTTTGCTTCATCCAATGGCGGAACCGGGGGAAGCGGCCATGCTGACGACCTTAACCGCCGTTGCGGCGGCTAGGGCGGTGGAAAAGGTGTCGGGAGAAGCGGCGCAGATTAAGTGGGTAAACGACGTTTGGATGCGTGGATTAAAGATATCGGGCATTTTAACAGAGGGCTCCTCTTCCATGGAGGAGGGCAGGCTGGAATATGTGATTGTTGGAATCGGCATCAATATGTACGAGCCGGAGGGCGGCTTTCCCGATGAAATTAAAAACGTGGCCGGGGCGGTTTTTGAGGGCCATGTGCAAAGAGAAAATCTCCGCAATAAGGTTGCGGTAGAATTTCTTGTAAATTTTATGGAGTATTACCAGAGCTTCCCGGCAAGAGATTACTTGGAGGAGTACAGGCGGCGGTGCTTTGTCATTGGGAAAAGAGTGCGGATTATCGCCCCGCCCGGCGCGCCTAAAAGATTCGAGAGCGCGGGAGCGGAGCGGGAATTTGCTTTGGTTTTGGGTGTTGACGACGAATGTCACTTGGAGGTACGCTACGACGACGGAACGACGGACGTCCTTTCCAGCGGAGAAATCAGCGTGCGGCTGGAGTAAAAAATGCCGGAGTGGCTCCGTTCTTCTTCAAAGAGCAGATAAGCATTGCGGCAGTCGCAATAATGTCAAGGCCAGCTTAAGTTTGCTTTTAAGCAGCCGCTTGGCTTATTGCTTGCGGAAACAAACAGTTTCCAGCATATATGCCGGAAGAGCGTTCATTCAGAAATTCTACTCACTCTATTGACTTTCATAGTCAACAACCTGAAGCCCCGCAAGCTTCCCCTTATCGTCATAGACGGTTTGGACGTTAATTTCCCCGCCGTCTATAGATTGGAAGGTAAACACGCCGTCCGCCCCTTCATCGATAAAGGCGTTCACCGGCTGGCCGTTATAAAAAAGATTCCCCACGCCGCTGCGCCCCTCGGCTTCCAAGTAGATAAGACCGAAGCCCTTATACTTTTTAAAGATATCGGCAAAGGTTTTCTTTTGGGTAAACAAATCGGACAGACGGAAGGAGCCGCTGGATTCGACGGTGGTGGCTTCCAGCATATCAGTGCGGTAAAATTCGGACAAATCCCTTTCTTCAAATTCTTTTTGGCTGCTCTTTTCAATTCCCGTTAAAATTCCAAATAGGTCAATACTCCCGTCGCCGTTGTCCACGGCTTCCCGCAGGGAATGAATGTCAACCTTTCCATTTTTATTGAAATAATTGCAGCGGCAGACGGCTATTCCTTCTTCAATGTAAACCCCGTCCCAAAAGCATCTCACGGCGTCCCCCTCAAAATACAGGGTTTGTTTTTCCTCGTCAAAGCTTACGCCGTAGGGTTTGTAAATCTCATAAAAAGCCTCTGTAGTGTCGTCAAGATTAGGTTCGGCCAAAGCGGCCTGAGAGGATGCGGGCGATTCAGTAAGTTCAGCGGCTTCCGCAGAAAGACAGACGTCTGCAACGGCAGTACTGCCGCGGTTTACAGCGGCGCTGGCCAGCGCGGTCAAGGCGGCCACAACGGCCAGCGCTGCAAAAAAATAAATTTTGTGATTTTGTTTCATAAAAACCATCCTTTCAAGTTAAATTCCCGTTTCAAAGAAAAGAGTTCCTCAGCGGGGGATGGTTTTATGGTAACAGGGGAATTTGTGTTTTGTGTGTGGTTATCTTGTGGTTTTTGTGTGTTTTTTGCAAGTCTTTTTTCAAAGAAAGGCGTTGCACCAGCGGGAAATAGCTTTGCAACTGCTATAGGTCTTTTTTCCAAAGAGACGGAACTGCCCCAGTGGAACCCAATTTGCATCTGTCGTAAAATTGCTTCTTGCGGGATTATTTTTCTTGACAGAAAACCCGAAAAGAAAAGCGCACGCCCTCCCGCGTGTTTTCCGCGCTGCATCGGCTTTCGTGTATTTGCAGTATTTTTTGGACGATGGAAAGCCCTAAGCCGCTTCCGCCGGTTTGGCGGCTGCGGGACTGCTCGCCCCGGTAGAAGGGCTCAAAGATTTTTGGAAGAACATCGTCGGGAATATGGACGCCCGTGTTTTCAATTTGAAAAAGAGCGTCGGAGCCGCTGCGCTTTAGGGTGATAAAAATATCGCTTCCCTTTGGCGAATAATAGACGGCGTTGCTGATAAGGTTCCCAAGGGCTTTTTCAAGAAGGGATTTATCGCCGAGGGTCAGCAGGGAAGTATCCATATCCGCGTGAACGGTCAGCTCTTTACCGGCAAGCAAATCCTCCGATAAAGAGAGACATTCCTTTGTAAGATCCGATAGATTTACAGGCTGAAGCGAAATGCGGTAGTCCGCGGCGTCCAAATGGGAGGAGATTAAAAGCTGCTGAATCATAGTTTCCAAGGTGTTTGCCACTTCCAGCGCGCGGGCCAGATATTTTTCCCGGTCTTTGTAAACGCCAACATTTAAAAGCATCCCTTCAAGCTGGCCCTTGATGATGGTTACGGGGGTTTTCAGCTCATGGGAAGCGGCGGAAAAAAACGCCTGTCGTTCCTTTTCCAGTTGTTTTTCCTTTTCAATGTCTTTTTGCAGATTTATGACAATCCGGGAATAAAAGAGGGAAAAAACAAGGGAAACAAGGGTAAAGATAAATAGCAGAAAGGGGAAAAGCCTTTTGAACGCTTCCCGAAGTTGGGAAACCGGCTGGGCGTTTCCGTAAACCAGCAAGGTACAGCCCGGCTTGTCGGCAAAGGAAATATCATAGCTTTGCAGGGAAGCGTTTTCATAGAAATCATCGGTTGCCTCGGTGACGGCAACGGAAGCCTCCTCCTGCGCCAGCTCTGAAAATGCGGCTTCTTCCCATGGAAAGGAAAGTTCTTTTCCAGCGTCGTCCAGCAGAGTAAGGGAAAGAATCTCCGGGTCACGGAGAAGAAGCTCAAACAAGCCGCCGCTTTCCTTATAAGGGAGGGCCGCCGTTTTTGAGAGAAAATCAGAGACCTTTTCATTTAAGCTGTCCGTCAGATAAGCGGAGTAGGTCCGGGGCGTAAAGAGGGAGATAAGAAAAAAGAGGGCGAGGCTGCAAAATAAAAGGAGAAGGAAGGTTAATAAAAAGACCTTTGCCCCAAGGCTGATTTTAATTTTCTTTTTCAATTTTATAACCTACCCCTCTGATGGTGCGGATAAAATCAACGTTCAATTTCTTCCGCAGATTTTTAATATGAGTGTCCACCACCCGCTCGTCCCCGTAAAAGTCGTATTTCCACAGACGGTTTAGCAGGCTTTGGCGGGTCAGCACCTGCCCTTGGTGGGTGAGAAGCTCCCGAAGCACTTCAAATTCCCGCAAAGTCAGCTCGCGGCTTTGCCCGTCCACCAAAAGGGTGTAGCCCTCCAAATTTAAGACGAGATTCCTGTAGGCGATGGTCTGCGCCCTTTCCGGCGATTTTTGGCTCCGCCGCAGGACGGCCGCGATTCGGCGGATTAAAATCGGCATGGAAAAAGGCTTGGTGATGTAGTCGTCCACCTGCAGGTCAAGGCCCTTTATCTGCTCCGGCTCCCCGTCAAGGGCGGTCAGCATGATAATGGGAATCTGAGATTTTTGCCGTATCTTTTTGCATAGGGTAAAGCCGTCCATTTTTGGAAGCATGATATCCAAAAGAAGCAAGTCAAATCTGCCCGTCTCAAAGGCGGAAAGGGCTTCCTGCCCGTCGGAGGCAAGCGTCACATCATAACCCGCCTCCTGAAGAAAATTCTGCAAAAGCTCCCGGATATCTCCGTCGTCCTCGGCGGCTAAAATTTTATAGCTTGAAACAGCTTCCATTTATAATTCCTCATTTTTATTCTATATTGTCTCTTGTAATATTCCGCAGCCACTTGCCGCTGAGGTAGTGCTTGATAACCCAGGGCCACTTGACAAACTCGTCGGTACACAATAGGAAATAAACCCACATGACCGGAAGCTTGAACACAAAGGCGGATAAAAATCCCAAGGGGACGGCGTAAACCCACATGTCAATCACGTCGCAGATAAAGCCCCAGCGGGAATCGCCCCCGGCTCGGAATACCCCCGCAATCAAGGTGGTGTTTACCGCGGCTCCCATGACGTAGTATGTATTGATTAAGAGCATATATTTTAAATAGTGCATGGCGGTTTCCGTGAGCTCCGCGTACATAAGCACAAAAGGAGTGATGGCAAGAATGAGGACGCCGCCGAACGCGCCGCTTAAGATGGTGAGCTTCATTAATTTTTTTGCGTCCTCCCGCGCGTCCTCCAGCCGGTTTTCCCCGATAACGTTTCCAAGGAGAATTCCGCCCGCGCTGGCAATGCCGAAGCAGAGGACGGTCCCAAAGTTGCGCACCACGATGACAAAGGAATTGGCGGCCACGGCGTCAGAGCACAGATGGCCGATAATCACGGAGTACATGGAAAAGGCAATGCCCCATGCGATATCGTTGCCCATTGCCGGAAGGGAAAGCTTGAGAAAATCCCCAAACAGCAGCTTATTTTTTACAAACAAAGTAGAAAATTTCAGCTTGATATCCTTGCTTCTTGCGGATACAAAAAAGCAGCAAATCAGCTCGATAACTCTGGAAAGGGAGGTTGCAAGGGCAACCCCGGCGGCCCCAAGCTTCGGCGCGCCGAAAAGGCCGAAGATAAACACGGCGTTTAAAAGAATATTTAAGGTGAAAGCAAGGGTGTTGAGGGCGGTGCTGATAACCACGCGCCCCACGCTGCGGAGCACGGCAAGATAAACCTCCGTGATACCCCAGCATAAATAGCTGACGCTCACAAGACGCAGGTAGGATGCGCCGATGGCGATTAGTTCAGGGTCATTGGTGAACAGCTTCATCATAAGTCCGGGGGCCAGCATGGCGAAACCCGCGGCAAAGATGGAGATGGAGATGGAAAACCGCAATGCAATCCCCTCCACAATTTCAATGGCCCGCATATCGCCCTTGCCGAAATATTGGGCGCAAAGGATAGTTGCCCCGGTGCCCAGCCCGTAATAAACCATAAATAGGACGCTGGCGTATTGGGCGGCCAGCGAGACGGCCGAGATGGAGGACTGCCCCACATAGTTTAGCATCACCACATCGGCGGAGCTCACCGCCGCGCTGAGCAGGTTTTGAAATACGATTGGCAGCAGCAGCTTTGTTATCTGGCCGTAAAATCTGTCATTTTTCCATTTGTTTATCATTTTTTCCTCATTTCCGCGCCTTATCCGGCGCATGGAGCCGCGCCCGCAATGTCGGCAGCGCAGATTTTTGTTGCGTAGTCATTGTATTGTATCACAGAAAAAGCGGAAAGTCATTGTGATTTTCAGTTATTTTTTGTCCGATTTTTTTAAAAAGAAAATGCAGAGCAGGGCAAGGATGACCTGAACCGCCGGGATAGTGTACCAAACCCCGTCAAGCCCCAAGATAAGGGGCAGCAGGAAGATAAAAAGCACCGTCATCACAATTTCCCCGTAAACTAAAATGTTGGAGCGCACCGTGCGGTGAGTTGCATAAAAATAGGATACGGACGGCTTGGTAAGCCCGTAAAGAGCCACTATCAGCGCAAAGGCAGGCGTCGCCCGTACAATGTAGTCCCCCGCTTCCGGGGAGGTGCCGTAAAATTCCGGTATGGCGTTCCGCGCAAGAAGAAAGAAAAGAGCCCCGATAAGGCCCGTGCTGACGCCCAGCGTGAAGGTCCATCGGGAATAAGTTTTTAAGGATTTCGTATCGCCCCGGCCCTCGCTCAAAGATAAAAGGGGCTGGCTGCCGTCGCCGATACCCTGAAGCAAAAGCTCCATAAAGGAAACCACGTAAGCGAGCACCGAGTAGGCGCTGACGGCCTCCTCGCCGCCGTAATTCATGGCCTGAAGATTCATAAAAATGATGGCGACGGAGGGCAGATAGGTAAGCCCAAAGGGGGAGGCGGCCACCTGCAGGATAGAGGAGATAATCTCTCCGTCGGGGCGCATATCCGATAAAGCGATGCGGTTCTTTTTCCTGAGAAAAAAAGCGGCGCAGAGAAGGAGCGTTAGGGCCTGTCCAAAGACGGTAGCCAGCGCCGCGCCCATCAGTCCAAGGTTAAGGGCGAGGACAAAATAGTAATCTAAAAAAATGTTGGCAAGGCATCCAAGGGTCATGGAGCACATGGCGTAAAAAGACGCGCCGTGATTCCGCATAATGGGAATCATGCCGGTGGCAAAAACCTGAATAACCCCGCCGGCGAGAATGTATCTTAGGTAGGTCATTGCCAGCGGCAGCAGTTCCCCCTGCGCGCCGAGAAGCTGCAGGAAAAAAGAACCGCACAAAAAAAGAATCAGGGTCAGCAGAAGGGAGCTTGCAAGCAATAGAAAAAATGCGTTGCCCTCCGTCTTGACCGCCTTTTTGTCCTCTCCCGCTCCCTTATTTAAAGAGATAATCACGGCCGCGCCCATGCCGACGCCGGTGCCAAGGGAAAGAATGAGCGCAACTAAAGGCCACGCGATGTTGATGGCGGCAAGGCCCGCGTCGCCCATGGCCCTGCCCACAAAAATGCCGTCAACAATAGAATAAATCCCTGTCAGCAGAAAAGAAAGCGTCGAGGGAAGAATGTATTTTACATATTCTTTTTTCACGTTAAAGCCTCCCGATAATGCTATATAGTTTACCATTATACGGAAGAAAGCGGGAATAGTCAAATTTTCCAGCGGAGATGTTTTTGCAATAAAAACAACGCCGCCACATTGGGAATCACCATGAGGGCGTTGATAAGGTCCGTGCACTCCCAGACGAAATTTAAGGGGAGAACCGCGCCCACGTAAATCATGACGATATAAGCCACCTTGTAGAAAAAAAGCCCTCGGTCTCCCGTCACATACCGGTAAGCCTGCTCTCCAAGATAGGACCAGCCGATTAAGGTGGTGACGGCGAAAGCCACCAGACATAAGGATAAAAAAATGTTTCCAAAGACGGGCAGGCGGGAAAAAGCCGCCTCCGTGAGCCCGGCCTCGTTGACGCCCTGAAGGGAATCCGGGTGTAAAAGCATATTGCTGACAATTACTAGGCCGCTGAGCAGGCACATAACCACCGTGTCCCAAAACACGGCGGTCATGGAGACGTAGGCTTGACGGGCCGGATTGTCCGTATCCGAGGCGGCCGCGGCAATTGCGGCGGTGCCGATTCCCGCTTCGTTGGTAAAAAGCCCTCTGGCAATACCGTAGCGGGCGGTGAGAATTAAGGAGGAGCCCGCCGCCCCGCCAAAGGCGGCTCTTGGGGCCAAGGCGTGGGATACAATTAATTTGACGGCGGGCAGAAGGGCTTCCCTATTTATAATAAGAAGAAACACGCAGCTTGCGGTGTAGAGAACGGCGAGAACGGGCACAATTTTCATGCACACGTTCCCGATGGAGCGGACGCCGCCGATAATCACAAGACCGGCCAAAATGGCCGCCGCAAATCCGGCAATATGCGGATTCAGCCCAAAGCTTAAGGAGGTGGTCTGGGTGATGGAGTTGGACTGAGTGGTGCAGCCCACCCCGAAAGCGGCAATCAGCGTTAAAAATCCGTAAAATTTTCCCACGGCGGGCCGGTGAAGCCCATTTTCCCACACGTACATGGGGCCTCCCTGATAAACGCCGTCAAGAGCGCGTTTTCGGAAGCGGACGCTCAAAAAGCACTCCGCATAGGAGGTAGCCATGCCGAGAATCCCGGTAATCCAGCACCAAAACACGGCCCCCGGACCGCCAAGGGCCACGGCGGTGGAAACGCCGATAATGTTCCCCGTTCCCAAGGTGGCAGCCAATGTGGTGGCGAGGGTTGCAAAGACGGAAAGGTTATGCCCGTCTTTACCCTTTGAGGGAGTAACGGAAAGGCGGATTGCTTTAAAAATATTTTTCTGCGGAAAGCGCAGTTTCATGGTAAAATAAAGATGCGTTCCCATCAACAGAAATAAAAGGGGGCCGCTCCACAGAAATTGATTGACGGATTGGATAGAAGTAAACAGGGATTGCATAGGTTTAAGGCCTTTCGATACTTACTACTAATATAGTAGGCGGAAAGCGCGGATATGAGCGTTTTGTGAAAAGAATGTTTGGCAAAAAAGAGCATTTGCGGAAAAATTAATTGACATGGCGGCGCGGGGGAAAAACAGTGAAAAAATGGAAGCTTTGGATTCCGGGAATCTTAATATTATTTGCGGTATTGCTCAACATAGCGGGGAGGCTGTGGAAGGGCTTCAGCAATTTTTATGCGGATAACATTTTTCCCCTTTGGGCGGAAACTTATGGGAGACTTACCGGCGTGTTTCCTTTTTCAGTGGGAGAGTGGATGCTGTATTTGGCCGTTTTCTTGGTATTTGTTTTGGCGGCGGCAACTATTGCCTGCGCGCTGTTTCGTGTGATTTTAAGGCGGAAACTGCCCTCCGTCATAAAAAAATTATATACGCGGTATGTTCTTTTTCTTTATTGGACGGCGGGAATTGTCAGCGTGATTATGATGCTGAACTGCTTTCTCTTGTATCAGGTTTCCCCGATTCCGGTAAGATTTGCCGGGGAGGAGAAAAAGGAGGCTTACGGCGTGGAGGAAATTACGGTTTTGCGGGATTTTGTGGTGGGGCGGGCCAACGAGCTTGCGCCGGTTTTTGAGCGGGACGAAAAAGGGTATATTGTATACAAGGAAGATATCCGGGAGAAGGCCAGAGAGGAAATGCGGCGGCTTGGAGGAACCTTTAAAAACCTTAAAGGGTATTATCCAAGGCCCAAGGGGCTGTGCTTGTCCGGGTTTTACAGCCAGCAGAGCATTATGGGTTATTATTTTCCTTTTTCTATGGAGGCTAACTACAACAGGCAGATGTACATTACCAATATGCCGGTAACCATGTGTCATGAATTATCCCACTTAAAAGGCTTTATCTTGGAGGACGAGGCGAATTTTATAGGGTATTTGGCTTGCGTGGATTCGGAGGACGAGCTGTTTCGCTACAGCGCGTATTTGAGCGTTATCGGATATTTGGACAGGGATTTTAGGAGGGCAATCGGGGGAGATGAGGAAATTTATTTGGCGCACCCTCAAATTGCAGAGCAGACAGCGGCGGACAAAAAGTTTCTCACGCAGGAGGCGCGGGAGCAGATGGAAAAAAACGCCCTCATCAAGACAGAGACGGTAAAGCGTGCGGCGGACGCCTTTTTGGACACCAATCTTACCCTAAACGGCGTGTCCGACGGAACCGTCAGCTATAGCAGGGTGGTGAATTTATTGTTGTGGTATTATGATGGGATATTATACTAAATTATTACAATAAAAGCGAAGCTTGTTTGTTGCAATAAGCGTGAAACGCGTTTGCTGGAATAAGAGCGAAGCTTGTTTGCTGCAATAAAGGCGAAGCATATTTGTTGCTGGAAAAGGAGAATTTATGGAAAACATCATTTCATACGTAAGAGATTGGGGAAAATACAGCTTAAAGGAGCGTCCCTTAAACGAGGCGGACAGCTTGGTTTTGTGCCAGTTTGTATATTTAAATTATGAAGCGTTTGTTCCGGGGCCGCAGGAGGGGAGGGAGCCGGTGCGCATCCAAAGCATCTACTCCAACCCGGAGAAGGATAGGATTTTTGAGAATTACTGGTATCACGAAAGCAATAAGGAGTTGCTTTCCGCTATGGCACAGTCCCCAAGGTTTGGCGGGCTGAAAATGAATTACTATGTGAATATCATCGACGAGGACGAGGAAACGCAGTTTTCCGCCATGACCTACTTTTTGGAGGACGGAAGCATTTATGTGGCCTACCGGGGAACCGACGCTACCATTGTGGGCTGGAAGGAGGACTTAAATTTAGCCTTTTCCAAGCCGCTCCCAAGCCAGTATTTGGCGGTGGAATATTTAGACAGGGTGGCGGGGCTGGTTTCCGGAAGCTTTTACGCGGGAGGCCATTCCAAGGGAGGAAATCTGGCGGTTTATGCGGCCATGAACTGCAAGGAGGAAACGCGGGAGAGGCTGCTTAAGGTATTTAACAACGACGGGCCGGGCTTCCGGCCGGAAATCCGGGAACAGGGGAATTTTCAGGCTATTGAAGATAAGGTGGTGAAATTTATCCCCCGCTCCTCGCTGGTGGGCATGATTTTGGAAAACCACGGAAAATATGAGATTGTGGAGAGCAGGAGCATCGGCATGTTCCAGCACAATACCTATAACTGGAAAATTAAGGACGGGGCCATCGTCCGCGCAAAAAACATGACGAGCAGCAAGATTAAGAGAGATACCGCTTTAAACGAGTGGATTTTGTCACTGTCCG
>JAMPGS010000032.1 GCA_023663815.1 Clostridium sp. | reverse complement strand
AGAGGTTTTGGCTTCTTCCCTTTATTTTTTTGCCAACTATAATTTTACACTAACTGATTGAAAGATTCCCGGCGGTGTGATATGATAGTTAAAAATCAGCAGGAGGATTTTATATGAACGCAAAGGAATGTATCAAAGGACGCAGAAGTATCCGCAAATTCAAAGACCAGCCTGTGGATCATGCGCTGCTTTCTGAAATTATTGAAACCGCTTCCTACGCTCCCAGTTGGAAGCACACCCAGATTGCCCGTTATATTGCTGTAGAAGGAGAATTAAAGAATCAAATCGCCGCCAAGTGTACTTCCGCTTATCCCAGAAACGGAGAAATTATCGCGCAGGCGCCGATGCTTATCGCCGTTACCTTTATCAAGGGAAGAAGCGGTTTTGAGCGTGACGGTTCTTTTTCCACTCCCAAGGGTGCGGATTGGCAGGTATTTGATGCAGGAATCGCCACCCAAACCTTTTGTTTAGCTGCCTATGATAAAGGCCTTGGCAGCGTGATTATGGGAATTTTCGACGAAGCCGAAGCCGCTTCTCTGTTAAAGCTTCCTGAGGACAGAATTCTCGCCGCCCTTGTTCCCGTGGGATATCCCGACGAAGAACCCGCCGCTCCCAGAAGGAAGCCTGTGGAAGAATTATTATCATTTCAAAGCTGATAAATCGAAGAGGATTTTTCTCTTCGATTTTTTATGCGCAAGACAGACTTCAAATTTACCGTCAAAAAACGCGCGTGCAAAAACTTGCCGCCAAATCCGGCAAACGCCCGCGCAGCGAGCAGGAATCGTTTCTTCCTGCCCGATTGAACAAATATATTTTCAAAAGGAGCAGCCATACTATGAGACATCTTATGAACCCTTTGGATTTTTCCGTGGAGGAGCTGGACAAGCTCTTTGACCTTGCAAACGACATTGAAAAACACCCGGAAAAATATGCCAAAGCCTGCAGCGGCAAAAAGCTTGCCACCTGCTTTTATGAACCAAGCACCCGCACAAGATTAAGCTTTGAAGCCGCCATGCTGAATCTTGGGGGAAGCGTTATCGGCTTTTCCGACGCGGCCTCCTCCTCCGCCGCCAAGGGCGAGAGCGTGTCGGACACTATACGGGTCGTTTCCTGCTTTGCCGATATCTGCGCCATGCGCCATCCCAAAGAGGGCGCGCCCATGGTAGCCGCCGGAAAGTCCGCAATCCCGGTCATCAACGCGGGCGACGGAGGCCACCAGCACCCTACCCAAACCCTCACCGACCTTTTGACTATCCGTTCCCTGAAAGGGCGTTTGAACCACTTTACCATCGGCCTGTGCGGGGATTTAAAATTCGGCCGCACCGTCCACTCTCTGATTAACGCCCTTGCAAGATATGAGGGAATAAAATTTATTTTTATCTCCCCAAAAGAATTAACGGTTCCCGATTACGTCACGGAAATGCTGAATGAAAAAGGCATCCCCTATGAGGAGGTTATCCGTCTTGAGGCCATCATGCCGGAGCTTGACCTTTTGTACATGACCCGCGTTCAGAAAGAGCGTTTTTTCAACGAGGAGGATTACGTAAGATTAAAGGATTTTTACATTTTGGACAAGGCGAAAATGAGTTTGGCCGGCCCGGACATGCTAGTGCTTCACCCGCTTCCAAGGGTCAACGAAATTTCCGTGGAAATCGACGACGACCCCAGAGCCGCCTACTTCAAACAGGTACAATACGGCGTTTACGTGAGAATGGCTCTTATTCTGACGCTCTTGGACATTAAAATAGATTAAGGAAAGGAAAAGACATGCTTAACGTAGGAAAAATTGAAGAGGGCTTCGTTCTCGACCACATCAAGGCCGGAAAAAGCCTTTCCCTTTATCATCATCTGCAGTTGGATAAGCTGGACTGCACCGTTGCAATCATTAAAAACGCAAGAAGCAATAAAATGGGAAAAAAGGACATTTTAAAGGTGGAATGTGACATTGATATGCTGAATTTGGACGTTCTGGCCTTTATCGACCACAACATCACGGTGAACGTCATCAAGGACGGGGAAATCGTGTCAAAAAAGGAGCTGATGCTTCCCAAGGAAATCAAAAACGTTATCCGCTGCAAGAATCCCAGATGCATCACCTCCATAGAACAGGAATTGCCCCACATTTTTGTTCTGGCGGACGAGAAAAAAGAAATTTACCGCTGCAAATACTGTGAGGAAAAATTCACGGAACGCTTATAGCAGACGGCCGACAAGTTCTTGAAAATATCATCAAATTTGATATAATCACAATATACAAAAGGGCGAATCAGAATGAACCAAAAAACATACAATAATATCATAAGCGGAAAATCAGATAATAATATTAATTTCAATGATTTTAGAAATTTAATCGTTGACCTTGGTTTTGATTTTATTCGCCAAAGCGGCTCTCATGTTCAATATTATCATAGCGGCATAAATGAAAGAATGACAATACAAAATGATAAATCAAAAGCGAAAGGATATCAGGTAAGACAGTTAAGGGATATTATTATAAAACATGGTTTATAGGAGGTAATAAAATGTCTAAATATTCCGTTTTTATGTATTATGATGCACAAGATGAAATTTATGTCGCAAGTATTCCAGAATTGCAGGGATGCATGGCGCATGGCGAAACGCGGGAAAAAGCGTTAAAAGAACTTGAAGCTGCCGAAGCATTATGGTTAGAATCGGCAAGGGATATGAATATAGAAATCCCAGAGCCCTCATTTTCCGCTACGCCAATTTAGGACAAAAGGCGGCGGGACAAGCCCCTCAAGGTTTTTCCAAAAAACAACACAAGGCTTGCAATCAAAAATCCCGCCGCCGCCGCCGCAATGCTAATCATCATTTCCTCATGACTGTAATGTCTGGTGGGAATATAAAGCTTCATTTTTTCCGTGAAGCAGGCAATGGCCCACAAAATAAACACGTTGAGGCCCGTCCGTAGCAGCCAAAGCCATTTTGCACAGGTAATCTGAATGGCCGCCGTTCCCACCATTCCAATCATAAAAAAGGCTATCGCCCTGCCGCTCTGCCGCAGAAGAAACATCAAACTGTCCATTCGTTTCTGCCCCGCCGCGTCGGAATTCTTTATCCCGGCAAAGGTACTGAGGAACTTTTCCCCCGCCGCCTTGCTTTCCTCTCCGTTTTCAAAGGAAATATACATCACAATGGCAACCATTATAATAAACATGGCCCACAAAATCAGGCCGAACAACCGCTTTTTTTTACTCATTATTGCTCCTTGCTGCTAAACATAATTTCATGAGCAGGCTTGCCAGACTAAACGCCGTTTTGCAGCTTATTGAACCAAACGTTACTTCACAGCTTGCTAGGTCAAACATTGCTTCACAGCTCATTGAAATGAACGCCGCTTCGCATTTGCCAGACCAAACGCCGTCTCGCTCTATGCAGAACCCATTTTAATAACATTTATTATATTCACAGCCTCAAGCGGTTGTCAATTGTTTACTATAATCTTAGGATAATATTATAAAATTTTAAGACTTCCTATATAAAAACTTATTTCACATACGGCGATTCCTCATACCGGATAAAGTACCCCTTATCGTGAAGGCAGACGGGGCATTTTTCGGGCGCGCTCTCGCCCTCATAGACATGGCCGCAGTTTAGGCACATCCACTTTGTCTTGCCGTTTTCCTTAAACAGCCCGTTGTTTTCCATCAATTCCGCAAATCTGCCGAAGCGGTCTCCGTGCTCCTTCTCAATTTCCGCAATCATGAAAAAGGAATTCGCCACCTGCAAAAATCCCTCTTCCTTTGCTTTTTCCCCAAACGCCCTGTAAACGTCGTTGTGCTCCTCGTACTCGTTGTGCTGGGCCATGCGAAGGAGCTTTGCCACGTCCTCGGAAATGTCCACAGGGTAGCCGCCGTCCACATGAATAGTCTCCCCCGACAGCTCCTTTAAATGATTATAAAACACCTGCGCGTGAGCCTCCTCCTGACTTGCGGTGTACTTAAAAACCGCCTCTATCACCTGCAGCTTTTCCTTTTTTGCCTGCTCCGCCGCAAAAGTATACCGGTTTCTGGCCTGACTTTCCCCCGCAAAAGCCCGCATCAAATTATCTTTCGTCTCACTGGTTTTAAAATCTACTGCCATAAAAAATCTCCTTTTTCTGTTTTTGCACCATATATTATGGTTGAAAAAGGAAATTTTATACTTTTCCGGCCTCTTTGAAATATTCGATAATCCCTTTTACAATTCCCTCCGCCAGCTTTTCCTGATACTCCGCCCCGCACAGCTTACGGCACTCCGCCGGATTGGAAAGAAAACCCGTTTCAATCAAACAGGCCGGCATCAGCGTATTGCTGAGCACATAAAGCTCCCCGCTGTCAATCAGGGAACGCTCCACCGCCCCTGTGCTGGCAAGCGTCTCCCGGTGAATATGCTCCGCAAGGCTTTTGTTGTCCCGCCTGCCGTCCTGCCCGTCGTACCATGTCTCAATTCCGCCAATGCTCTTGTCCCTTCCCTCGTAGGTATTCTGGTGGATACTGATATAAATGTCCGCCTGATAGCTGTTGGCAAGCTCCACCCGCTCCTCCTTGGACAGTTCCTCGTCCGTCTCTCTGGGCATCATAACCTGAAAACCCTTTTCCCGAAGCTTTTCCCGCACAAGAAGGGCGATTTGAAGATTGATATCCTTCTCCATAGCTCCGTTTCCCATGCATCCGCTGTCTATCCCGCCATGCCCTGCGTCCAAGGCCACCAGCGGAGTGTTAGCTCTGCTCTTTTTCAAAAAAAGAATTGCTTCCGCAGACGTGCTTGCAAACTTGTCGTCTATTTCTTCGCCAAATGCCAACGCGAAATTTTTTATGTTGTTTTTCTTTGTTTTCTCAAATTTCGCGTCTCCGTCCTTCGGTGCTGCGCTGTTTTCTTTTACTGCCACATCTTTTCCTCCCGGCTTCCCAGCACATTCCTCCACCCCAAGCTCCGGGCTCTTCGCCGCAACCACCGCCATTGCCATCAATATTAAAAACAACGCCGCGCCAAAAGAATACGCCCACCCCCTTAAGCTCTTTCGCTCCCCTTTTTTCCAATCCTCTTTCGTATACATAAAAATGACGCCCCCTTCCTCAAGACTTTCCAGCGGCCTTTTCCTGCCACTTTCCAGTCTACTTAGGCGGTGCATCATTTTTTCATCAAAGTTGTATCAAAGTTGCATCATTTAGAAATTTTTAAAAACAGCTCGTTGATTCCCTCATAGAACCCAACCGTCACAATAATTCTCTCGTCCCCCATACCGGAAAACACGTACTTCTTATAATAAGGAGTTGCCTCGGAAAGAGGATTTTCCGTCTCGTAAGGCATGGGATTTTCAAGCCCCGCATAGCCGCTCCACTTTTCCACCATTTCGTCGGGGTCAATGTCCTCCCACTTCCTGTCGGTTCTGGCATAAAACTCGTAAATTTTCCCGTTATCGGCGTCCAAATAAGCGTCAATGAGCCGGTTTGACCTGTCCGTATTTCTCTTGCTCGTGGAAAGACTTACCTTCCAGACCGCAACATTGTTGCGGGGCTCCAACACATCGATGGCGGAGTAAAGGGTTGCCTCATAGCTTTTCCCGTCTACCTCCTTTACCGATGCCGGTAAAATATCCAATTCCTTTAAGGCGGAAAGCGTCTCATTGCAGGCGGCAAAAATTTCCCCGTCCGTAATTTCTTTCCCCGTGGGTCCCCTGTGGTTCACCACAAAAGCATAGGTCCCCTCAAGCTCCTGATACTCGGCTCCCTCCTCCACCCTTGTCAGCGCGTTCTGCTCGCTTTCCGGCAAAGACTGGCTGTTTAAACATTTGGACAAAATAAACAGCTTTTCGTTCCCGCTCAGCGTGTACCGGTATCCCACCCCTTCTGTCTCGGAGGTCTGGGCGCTGATTTTACCAATCATCGTTTTATCTTTATATTCCGCAAGAAGCTCCGGCCCCCAGATGGAGCCCGCGATAATCAAAACCGCGGCGGCAAGCAGCGCGGTGTTAAGCGTCGTTCTTTTCATACTTTTCTTCATTTTTGTATTTCCTCACTATGCGCATGTATGTAACCAAAAAACATGGGTTTTGCACATAAACATTTAACTATTTTTCAGAACAAAGCTAATTTCCGTTCCTTTCCCCGGCGTGCTCTTTATTTCCAAAGCGCTACCATGAAGAGACAAAATTTCCGTGCAAAGCGCAAGGCCAAGGCCCGCCCCGTTCCGGCTCCGCGCCCTTGACTTGTCCACCATATAAAAAGCCTTGGTAATCTTTTGAAGCTCCTGCTCTGGAATCCCAATACCGTAGTCCCGCACAATAAATCTGTACCCCGGCGTCTCCTGCCGCCCCCTTATTTCGATGGTACTGCCCGGCTCGGAGGCCTTGCACGCATTGTCCAAAAGATTAATCAAAACCGTGATAATCAAGTTGCTTTCCGCCCACACGGAGGCTTTATCGTAAGAATAAATAAACTCCATGTTTTCATTGGGCATAAACATATCGTGCAGATACAAAAATAAGCTCTCCGCCTGAACCTCCTGAAACTGCGCTTCCCCATGCCTTGTAACCATAATGTCCAGCAGGCGGATGGACATGGCCTCCAGCCTTTTCCCTTCCTTATAAATGTAGTTGGCCGACAAAAGACTTTTTTCCTCGTCCATCTGCCGGGAGCGCAGCATATCCGCATAGCCGATAATAGCCGTCAGCGGCGTTTTCAGCTCATGGGCAAAAGCCCCCACAAAATCCTCCCGCGCCTGAATCTCGTCCTCCAGCTTCCCCATGTTTTCCTCAAGGGCTTCCGCCATGTGGTTAAAATCGCAGGTAAGCTGCCCCAGCTCGTCGCCGCTGATTTTTTTTGCCCGGTAATCATAATCTCCCGCTGCCATCCGCTTGGTTGCCCCTGTGAGCAGACGGATGGGCTTCGTCAGCCAAAAAGAAATTAGATACATGATAACCATTGCCAAAACCAGTATCACCATCGTAACCCGCCGGTACACCCGAAAGCCCAGCTCCCTCTCGCTGAAAACCTCCGACACGTCCCGAAGCGTTTCCAGATACAAAACCCTGTCCAGCGCGTTAAAGGTACTGCCGGTCTGTATGTAATAATGGCCCTTTTGAAAAATCGTCCGATAGGCCTTAGTAACTTCGTCGGTCACTTCTAAAAGGGCGTCGTCCGCCTCAAATCCATCCCCAGCGTACAAAATCCCCTTTTCCTCATCAGAAATACGCAGCATACCCTGCCCGCTTTTTTCCAAATTAGAGGCAATCTGCTCCACCGTGTTGTCCTGAAGCACATCATATTTTGCAGGCACATTTAAAGCCGCCGTCTCAAAGGCAAAGCAAAGAATACTGTTTTCGTCCAGAGCCTGCCCCGCTTCCCTTGCAAGGGAGGTCTCAAACACATAATTAACAATGTAAAACCCTGAAAATCCAAGGGCAAGCGCCATGACTATCATTGTACACAGCAAAAGCTTTAAAGAAAATTTCATTGCGGCACCTCTAAACGGTAGCCCACCTTATACACCGCTACCAAATTCTGTTCCCAGCCCAGCTTCCTCCGAAGCCGCTGCACATGAATGTCCAGCGTCCGGCTGTCCCCGATATATTCGTCCTCCCATACCTTCTCATACAGCGTCTCCCGGAACAAGGCGATATTTTTATTTTGGATAAACAGCATAAGCAGGCCGAATTCCTTGTTGGTCAAGGGCACCGGCTTTCCGCCCTTCGACACCTTGCGGGCCTCCACGTCCACCACAACGTCCCCCACCGTCAGCTCCCTTTCCATCTTATGATAACGCCGAAGAACCGCTTCCACTCTGGCCGTCAGCTCCACCACCTCGAAAGGCTTTACCAGATAATCGTCGGCCCCCAGCTTCAGCCCCTTGACCCTGTCCTTCACCTCATGCTTTGCGGTAATAAAAATGACGGGAATTTTTAAAGGCCGTATATATTCCATCACGTCAAACCCATCTGCCCCCGGCAGCATAATATCCAGCAAAATCAAATCAAAAGCTTCCTTCTCTATCAAGTCAATAGCCTCAAGCCCATTCTGCACCGACTTACAATGATACCCCGACGCCGATAAATTCAAGTCTATCAAGTCGCATATTGCCTTTTCATCGTCCACAATCAGTATCTTTATCATTTCCTTATCCTTTCGAGTTTTCGTAAGTTCCTCCATATGATGCGGTTTGCAAGGCGAAGAATGGCCGCTAGGACATTCTTCTAAATACGAAGCTGAATTTACTTAGCGAGGTCATGAGCTGCACAGCTGCTCACGAGTTTAGTAAATTCCTTCATATTGCCGTCAGGCGAAGAATGACCGTCAGGTCATTCTTCTAAATACGAAGCTGTACTCACTTGGCGAGGTCATGAGCTGCTGTGCAGCTCACGAGCCTAGTAAGTTCCTTCGTATTGCCATCCCCAATACCCCCTAGCCCTCTCCACAAGCTCCGACACTGTATCCTCGTCCCTACATCTATACTGCCGCCTTATTTCCGTATCCTCGTAAAATCCCCCGGTTCTCTGGTAGTAAATCCTATAGTCGCTCTTCACTACAAGCTCATTATCATCCCCGCCGCTGCTATAACGGGCAAGCACCAGTATATCCTTCATTCCGTCCCCGTCGATATCCCGGCAGGTAATTCCCTTCAGCGCATAGAGATTTTCATAGTCCCCCATAGGCTGAAAGCTCCACACAATATATCCCTGCTCATTAATCAAATAAATCATAAAAGTTGAAAAGCTTGCCATGGTGTAAGTTCCCGGCGCCACCTCCAGCCTCCCAAGCTTTTCAAACTGCCTGTAATAGCACTGTTCCTCTATAATTTCAAATCCGTTGTCAAGCAGCTCCCGTTTCGTCGCCGCCGTGTAAAGGAATTCCGTGGAATAACCGTCCCGCACAAAGGAGACAATGCTTTCCACGCTCTTATTCATGCTAAAACGGTTAATCTTATCCGACAATCTGTAATCCCGATAAAATTCTCCCTTTCCCTGAAATAACGCCTCCCCAATTTTATAAGGCTTTCCCGCATAATCTCCCTTTTCATTTACGCAGGTAACAATCATCACAATATCCGTAAGCCTGTCCCCGTTAAGGTCTTGAAAAGATACCGCCTTAAGCTCCCTGACCGGCTGGGACAGCTCGCCCTTATTACGGTTGTTCGCCTCAAGCTGGTCTGTCTTATACACAATATTTCCGTCCCCGTCCGCAAAAAAGAGCGCCAGCCGACAGTACTCTTTTTCCATGGCAGGTATCATAAAAACCTCGCCAAATCCCCGCATTTCTATCGAAAAAATCTGCTCCTCTATCACCTGAAAACCGGCGTCCTCTATCTGCTCCCGCCTTTCCACCTCCAAAAGACGCTGCCGGTAGCTTTCATAGGCCTTAGATAACGCTTTTAAGTCCTCGGTTTCTTCGGCATAGGCGGGGATTGGGATTATGAAAAAAATAGTAAAGCAAAATAAGATAGTTAAAAATATGTGTTTCAATTTGGGAGTGTCTCCTTTGTATTTCAGTTGGAAAGCCTGCCTTGCTACACTCTATGGCTTTTATCCCACATGTAAAGATAACTATGTTTTCATTTTATCATATTCTATAATACACGTCATGCTTCCAAATAAAAAAGTATTACTAAAAAAATATTATTGCTTAACACTTAAAACCCTTCCCGCATCCTTTTTATATGGCAATGAATTTCTATCGAAAAAACGTCTAACATATCCAATATCTTTTACGTATCAAGGAATAGTCTGTCTGTTCAACTCGAAAGCCCTTTACGCATATATTATACAAATTTAAAAAATTCGTTTGTCATATGTTAAAATCTTGCAGGCGCGTTGCTAAACACAAAAACGCAAAGAAATATCTCCCCTAAACATTCCTTTGCGCTTCTCTTGCTCTATTTTTCTGTTTCTTCTATTTTTCCTATTTTTTCATTTCTTCTATTTCTCTATTTCTTCTATTTTCTATTCCTTCTTTCCTACTCTTTCAACGCCCGCATAGAATTCAAAATCGCAATCACCGACACGCCCACATCGGCGAAAACGGCTTCCCACATATTTGCCATCCCGCAGGCGCCTAAAATCAGCACAAGCGCCTTAACCGCCAAGGCAAACACGATATTCTGCTTTACAATGCGGAGCGTTTTTCTCGATATCTTTACCACGGCGGCAATCTTCCGCACATCGTCGTCCATGAGCACCACGTCCGCCGCCTCGATGGCCGCGTCGCTTCCCATGCTTCCCATGGCAATCCCTATGTCCGCTCTGGTGAGCACCGGGGCGTCGTTAATGCCGTCCCCCGCAAAAGCCAGCTTTTCCTTTGGATTCTGGGCGTTTAAAAGCTTCTCCACAATGGATACTTTATCTCCCGGTAAAAGCTCCGCATGAACCTCGTCGATTCCAAGCGCATCCGCTGCCGCCTGCGCCGCCTTTTCTCTGTCGCCGGTGAGCATAACGCACTTTTTCACTCCCACCTGCTTCATATCGCGGATTGCTTCCTTCGCCCCGTCCTTTACGCTGTCGGAAATAACAATGGCTCCGCAGCTTTTTCCCTCGCGGGCCACATACACAATCGTTCCCGCGTTTTGACAAGGAGCATAAGAGATTTGCCTTGCTTTCATAAGCTTCTCGTTGCCAATCAGCACCTTCATGCCGTCCACCGGCACGCAAATCCCATGGCCTGCAATTTCCTCCGCCTGCCCAACTCTGCTCATATCAGGCTCTTTCCCGTAGGCTTCCTTGATGGAACCGGCAATAGGGTGGGTGGAAAATCCCTCGCCGAGAGCCGTCATTTCTAGGAGCTCCTCCGCTGTGCAGCCCTCAGGCAGAATTTCCTGAACCTTGAACTCGCCTTTTGTCAACGTTCCGGTTTTATCAAACACAATGGTTGTCATCTCGGCAACCGCTTCCAGATAATTGCTTCCTTTCACCAAAACGCCGATTTTAGAAGCCGCCCCTATTCCTCCAAAGAAGCCCAGCGGCACGGAAATCACAAGGGCGCAGGGGCAGGAAATTACCAGAAAAATACACGCTCTCTGAATCCATTCCCCCCAGCCGCCGCCTAAAATAAGCGGGGGCAGAATTGCCAAAAGCACCGCTCCAATTGTAACCACCGGAGTATAGTATTTGGCAAATCTGGTAATGAAGTTTTCTACCTTTGCCTTTTTGCTGCTGGCGTTTTCCACCAGCTCCAATATTTTTGCCACAGTGGAGTCGTCAAACTCTTTAGACACCTGAACCTTTAGCGTCCCGCTGCCATTGACGCATCCGCTGATAATCTCGTCGCCTGCGGCGGCTTTCCTTGGAACTGACTCGCCTGTCAGCGCCGCGGTGTCAATCAGGGATTCCCCCTCCACCACCACGCCGTCAAGGGGAATTCTCTCTCCCGGCTTAATGACGATAATACTTCCAATTTCCACCTCGTCCGGGTCTACCTGGGTCAGCTTTCCGTCAACCTCTATATTGGCATACTCCGGGCAAATGTCCATCATATCTGATATGGATTGGCGGGATTTTCCCACCGCATAGCTTTGAAACAGCTCGCCCACCTGATAAAAAAGCATTACCGCAACCGCTTCCGAGTACTCTTTTACCCCAAAAGCCCCAAAGGTGGCAATCATCATAAGAAAATTCTCGTCAAACACCTGCCCGTGGCTGATATTCCTCGCCGCTTTATAAATAATGTCGTATCCGATTATCAGATAGGGAACCAGATATACCGCAAACAAAATCCATGTATTTATAGCTTCAAACAAGCCCGCATGTTCACAGATAAACAATCCCAGAAAAAGAATTGCCGCTATGATGATGCGGGCAAGCATTTTCTGTTGCTTTTTTGTCATAATCTCCTCTCCTTACACCAGTATCTTGCAATCGGGCTCCACCTTAGCGCAGACCTTCACAACCTCTTTCATAATCTCATCAAACTTATCGTCCTGCGCGTCAACCGTCATTTTCTGTGAAAGAAAGCTCACGGCGGCATCGTTTACTCCGTCTATCTTCTTGATTGCTTCCTCCATCTTTGCGGCGCAGTTTGCACAATCCAAATCTTCCAGTTTAAATTTCTTTTTCATATTCTTCTTCTCCTTTTCAGCTTTTAAAATATACCGGGCGCAGTCTTTTGCTCATTGACTGTGACACCGTTCTTTGTTCTTTCAAATACAACACAGTTTCTTGCTCTTCCGGATGCAATGCATCTCTTTACTCCTCCGGCCCTTTTCACAGTTCATCGATATGCTCTCTTCCCTGAGCTATGATGGTTCGCACATGCCCGTCCGCCAGAGAATAAAAAACAGATTTTCCTTCCCGCCTGCTTTTTACCAGCTTTGACTGCTTTAAAATTTTAAGCTGGTGGGAAATTGCGGACTGCGTCATGTTCAAGGCCTCCGCCAAATCACACACGCACACCTCCGCCTCAAAAAGTACGTACAATATCCGGATTCTGGTGGAGTCTCCAAACACCTTAAAAAGCTCCGCCAAGTCATACAGCTTATCCTCATCCGGCATTTTCTCGCTCACTACCTTCAAAAGCTCTTCGTGAGTTTGAAAGGTTTCACAACATTCTACATCATTAACTGCCAATCCATCACTCCCCTCCCGACATATCCGCTCCGCATATAAACCCCTGCGTTCTGCGTTCTGTCTGCATTTTTTATGTTCTTTGAATTTATCATTTAAACAATTGAACATTTATTCATATGTTTATGATAAAGCAAAGCTCATTAAATGTCAATACTTTTGTAAATATTTTTTTGCATATCATTTAATGAGCTTTTATATCATCGAACAAATCTTTTACATACTAAACTTATTTACCATTCATTTCTTAACATGCTTATCTTCCCCAATTACCGTTTAGCCTGCTGCCTGCAAAAACATTTAAACTATTGCAGCCCTTTACACCCCTTCCACCCCGCGCTTCAAACACAAATCCTGCAGACAACACTTGTCGCAATAAGGCTTTGTCCTTGCCGTGCACACTTCCCGGCCATGATTCACAAGCCGATGGCAGAAATCGCTCCCTTCCTCCGGCGGAATCAGCTCCCACAAAGCCATTTCCACCTTTTTCGGCTCCTTGATTCCATCCACAAGCCCCATCCTGTTCACCAAACGGATACAATGAGTATCCGTCACAATGGCCGGTTTACCGAAAACGTCTCCCATAATAAGATTTGCGCTCTTCCTCCCCACGCCGGGGAGCTTTAAAAGCTCGTCGAAATCATCAGGCACCTTTCCATTATAGGTATCCCGTAGCATCTTCATGCAGGCGCTGATATCCCTTGCCTTGCTGTGCCCAAGCCCGCAGGGCTTTACAATTTTTTCAATCTCCTCCACAGGAGCCTCGGCAAGCGATTCCACATCTGGATATTTGGCGTACAAATCCTTCACCACCACGTTTACTCTGGCGTCCGTACACTGCGCCGCCAGACGCACGCTCACCAAAAGCTTCCACGCCTGATTATAGTCAAGCGTACATTCAGCCCCCGGATATTCCTTTTTTAACCGTTCCACAATGGCAACCGCCAGTTCCTTCTTTGTCATTTTATCCTCACGTATTTTTACAATTAGCTGTAAAGGCCAACTTTTCCGCCACAAACATTAAAATACTAATTTCAACGTTTTGCCCTGCGCTCGCAAAAATTAAATAAAAATCAAATTCCCCGTTCTTTCCATTTTCCGCGCTTATAGGAAATAAACGTGATAACCGCGCCAATCACCCATGAAAGCAAAAGGGAAATAAAAATACATTCCTGCCGCCCGTTAGGCAGCTCCGGCGTTCTCGTCAGGAAAGAAATCCCGTAAGCAATAGGCACGCGGATAACAATTGTCGTTACAATGGATATCCACATGGGCGTTATCGTATCGCCTGCCCCGCGCATAACGCCCGAAAGGCTTTGCGTTACCGCCATGGCAATATAGCCTACTGCAAGAATTCCCATCATGTCCCGGCTAAGCTCCACCAGCTCCGGCGTTTTGGTGAAAATTCCCATCAGCGTCTTTCCAAAAATTAAAATCAAGCCCGTAATCACGGCGGAAGTTCCCATCGCAATTATAGTTCCTTGCTTGGCGCCTTTTTCCACCCTGTCGTTCAGCCTTGCGCCCACATTCTGCCCCGCATAGGTTGTCATCGCCGTGCCGAAGGAGAAATTCGGCATCATGGCAAATCCGTCCACACGCATAACGATTACGTTGGCGGCAATAAACATTTCCCCAAAGCTGTTTGTCAAGGACTGCACCACAATCATCGCCATAGACAAAATCGCCTGCGTAACGCCCGACGGAAGCCCCAACTGTATTACCCTCATGGAATACTGGCGTTTCAATTTAAAATGGCTTTTTTTCAATTCAAAAATATCCGTCATCCGCATCAGCCGCACCATGCAGAGGGCGGCGGAAACAAACTGCGCGATTACCGTCGCCAGCGCAACGCCGTTGACGCCCATGCCCAGCTTTGCCACGAACAGCAAATCCAATATGATATTGAGAACCGTTGACACCAGCAGATAGGCAAGGGCCGACATGGAATCTCCAAGTCCCCGCAATATTCCGCCCAAAATGTTATAATAAGCAAGGCCCGCCGACCCGATAAAAAGTATCAGCAAATAAGAGTGGCACCAGTCAATAATTGACTCCGGCGTCCCCAAAAGCTCAAGCAGCGGCCTTGCCACCAAGGAAGCCACCACCATCACAAATAACGTTGCAATCGCCGTGAGGGTGACGCAGTTGCCGATTGTAACCGATAGCTGCTCCTTTTCTCTGGCTCCAAAATATTGGGACACCATAATTCCGGCTCCCACGCTGATTCCCACAAACAAAACGATGAGCAGATTCAAAATCGGCCCCGCGCTTCCAACCGCCGCTAAGGCGTTATCCCCCACATAATTCCCCACTACAACGCTGTCCACCGTATTGTAGAGCTGCTGGGCAATATTCCCCACAAGCATTGGAACTGTAAACAGCACAATTTTCTGCCACGGGGACCCTTCCGTCATATCAACCGGTTCCATTAACTTCTTCAGTAAATTCATACGCACACTCCCTAATTCATTTTAGATTGTCATAATCTCTTATAGTTTTCCGCTGTTTGTTACGTTTCCGTACATTTTAACATAAATTTAACAGAATTGAAAGAGCTTCCATCCTTCTTTCTGAGCCTTTCATGCAATATACTTAAATTCTTTTCTAATATAATTGATTTTTCTGCTTATTTTACCTTATAATAAGTAGTGCAAGCAATTATTTGACTTTCAAGTTTGACATCATAAACAAAAGTTAGGAGCATGACATATGCGCGGAAAACCTGCAATCATTGAAATAGCTAAAGCGTTAAATTTATCAAGAAATACCGTCTCTAAAGTAATAAACAATAAAGACGGCGTTTCCCAAAAAACCAAAAATATGATCCTGCAATACATTGCTTCAGCCGAAGCCCCCGGTAAAGATTCCCTTTCTTCTGCTCCTGTTTTTCAAATTCAAAAATATGTAGTTTTTACCTATCACCATGAAAACGCGGAGTACTTTAACGACGTGCTTGCCAACGTAGAGGCAACCCTGAAAGCAAACGGCTATTCCCTTTTGATGAACATTATCCATGGCGATACTACCGGCAATATTCCAATCCCGCCCAGTCTCTATGACAGCTCCGCCTGCGGCGTGATTTCATTTAATATCTTCGACGAGCAATACTGGGAGGAAATTATTTCTTTGAATATTCCTTCCGTTTTCATAGATACCTTTTATAACCCTTATCGTTTTATCAACAAGACGGATATCGTCACGGTGGAATGTTCCGGCCCTATACATAATTTAGTAAATCTTTTTATTGAAAAAGGCGCAGCCTCCTTTGGCTTTGTGGGCCCAAATCATTTTTGCTATTCTATGTTTCAAAAATGGCTTAGCTTAAAAGCAACCCTAGAGGAAAACAATTTAGTTCTTGATGAAAGCAAATGTATCTTAAATACAGATTCATTTAATAAATCGGGGGCCATTCAATATGCAAAGGAGCTTCTTTGTCAAATGGAAAAAATCCCTGAGGTTTTTATTTGCGCGGACGATTTATGCGCCGTTATAACGTCAAAGGCTCTTCAAGAGCTGGGTTATACTATCCCGGACGACGTATCCATTGTGGGTTTTAACAACAGCTCGGAAACGCAGCGTCAAACGCCGCCGCTATCCACGGTTGATGCGCACCCTGACTTAATTGGACAAAGCAGCGCTCAAATGCTGATAGACCGCCTCAACAATCCTGAACTGCCCCATAAATTCATTTTGACCCAATCCGATATTATTTTGCGGGATTCAACTAATTTATAAGGTAAACCTTTACTGTGTATGCATAAAAGGCATCCTCAAAATGAAAAGGCATCCTCTTTTTATTTAAGGACGCCTTTCATTTTATAGCTATAAACTATTTTACTTATTTCAAAGCCTTTTGTTTTAATCACTCTGGAAAACCGCTTTGCATTTTTCTACCCAGATAATCAACAAACCATTCCCCGTCTTTTAACGGCCTTTTGCCCTCAAGAATTTCACAAATTCCTATTGCCGATTCTTCCGGCTCTATCTGAGCCGTAGTTCTTCCCATATCCGTATTCATTCTTCCGGGATGCATTGCGATAACATTAACGTCGTCTACCGTGCTGCGAAGAGTCTGAATTACTTTGTTCGCCGCCGTTTTTGTAATCCCATAGGCTGGGAACATTGCGCCGCCTCCAAGAAAGCTTCCTCCCTCGGAAGTCTGCGCGATATAGATTCCCCCTTTTTCCATTAGAGGATAAAACGTCCTAAAAGCAAGAACAATCCCAAGAACATTAACGTCAAACGCTCTTTTAAAATCGCCGATATCTGCATGGAGCAAATTCTTTTCCCTGTCGCTTGCCATAAGCACGCCGGCCGTTTGAACCACAGCATGGAAAGTTATGCCTTTACTTTTTATCTCGCAGGCCGCAGCTTTTAAAGATTCCTCGTCGGTGACATCCATCTGATATGCCGCTATACTGCCAGATTGAAAAGCATCTAAACCGACGTCTTCTTTTCTGCGGACGCCGACAACTACTTTATGTCCCCGCGCCGACAATTCCATGCTTAATACCTTTCCTAATCCGCGGCTGGCGCCAATCACCAGTACATTCATATATGCTTTTCCTCGTTTCTATTACAATAGGAATATGTTACTGCCCCTAATCGACAAAAAATTGTCCATCTTGCCGCCGTTTTATGTGTAAATACCGGCTAAGGGCTCTTTTTAATCATCCTCAAGAAGCTCTATCATACATTTTAGGTCCTTCTCGCCGTCCAGATATGCGTATCTTCCCGCTCCGTTTCCGTATTCGCCTTTTTGAACGAGGGTCATTCCAAAGTTTTCACATACGGCTATATTTTCCTTCATTCCTTTCATGCGAAAAGCAATGTGATGAAGCCCTTCCCCTTTTTCTTCAAGAAAATCTCTCCAAACGGAAGGATGCTCGTTAGGCTGAATCAATTCAATCTGGAAACCGTTGTCCAAATCAAAGAAAGCCATCAGGCAGTTTGCATCGGGCGCTGCTTCGCCTTTATACTGCGTCTGGGTAATCTCATATTCCCCGCCGTCTATTGTAGGCGGTACCGGCACCCCAAAAAGCTCGGCAAATTTCCCTTTTACCGCCTCAACGTCTTTTACTATAAAGCCAACCTGCGCTAAAGCGTTTAACTCTATGTTTTTCATAATCAATTGTCTCCTTTCTTTTTGTGCGTTTCGTTTTCATTGTGCATACAAGTTAGCATATTTTTATGCACAAGTCAAGCATTTATGATTATTTTTATGCATTTATTTGTTAAAAACGCACTTTCTTTTTGTGCTGCAAGGTCTTTCCTTTGCATAACTTTCCCACTAATAGCTATCTCTGTATGGAAAAGTTTTTACTGTGACGCAATAAAATGGACTGTTGCACTAAGTTCTGGTGTACAAGACAAAGCGTCAGCATATTGCCAAATATCACAACATCTCCAAAAAAATAACCCCTTCCAGCCCTCCGTAATCCTCCACAATCTGCGCGTAAGTGACTTTTTCCTTAAAGCACAGCGCAATATTTGCCAAGATAGTCCCGCTATCCCCGGCCTCCTTCGTCCTTGCCATCTCCAAATGCTCCACAGTACAGCCCCGTTCCTTTGCAAAGGAAAGAAACCGGCTCACGTCGCCGCTTTTTTCAAAGGTCACCGACAACGTAACAAGATTGGAATACAAACGTCTGTCCACAATATATAAAAACCTTATGGACGCCCAAATGGCGGCAAAGCCAATCAGCGCGCCCGTGTAAAAACCGGCTCCTATCGCCAGCCCAAGGCAAGCCATAGACCACAGTCCCGCCGCCGTCGTCAAGCCTCTTACCTGATTCTGCCTTGTGACAAGAATTGTGCCCGCTCCCAAAAAGCCAATGCCGCTGATTACCTGCGCGCCAATCCTGCTGGTGTCCCCGGAGCCCGTGTACATTGTCACATAAATTCCCACCATCATAGCCAGCGTGGAGCCAAGGCAGACCACAAGATAAGTCCGAAAACCCGCGGGCCGATGCCTTTTTTCCCTCTCATAACCCAAAATCCCGCTGAGCGCCATAGCAAGTACAGTCCGCAGCAAAATCGAACAAAATGTAAGGTCTCTCAATATGGGTATCTGCTCAAATATCATTTTCCCTCCCGCTTCCGCGCCTTTTTGCGCTAACGTTTTTTCTTTCATGTCCCTTGCGCCTGATATCTTTTTCCTTTCATATCCCTTTGCGTCCGATATCTTTTTCTTTTCATGCCTCTTTGCGCCTAGTCTCTTTTTTCTTCCATATCTCTTTACGCCTAGTATCTTTTTCCTTCCATACCCTTTTCGCGCCTAACGCCTTTTTCCTTCCATGGTCTGCTCGATGATGCTCAACATAATATCCTCACTGAGCTGGCCGCTGACGTACCCGAACACATTGCCGTCCCTGTCAATCATAAAGGTAGTGGGCAGCGCGTAAACTCCGTACTTTGCAAAAGCCTCTCCCGTCGTATCCATGACCACCGGATAGGTATAACCGTTCTCTTCCAAAAAATCGGCAATCTCCTCCTGCGTGCCTTCCTGCCCCTGATTAGGGCCCGCCACGCCCAAAATCACCAATGAATCGTCCTCGTTTTCTCTATAGGAATCATAAATTTTCTGGATATCCGGCATTTCCGCCCGGCAAGGCGGACACCATGTAGCCCAAAAATTAAGGAAAACCGTTTTTCCCTTGTAATCCGAAAGGGTGTGCGCGTTTCCATACTGGTCTGTCAGGGTAAAATCAATTGCAGGGGGAAGCTGCTCTTCCGAATCTTGCGCATCCGTTTCCGCTGCTGTCTGTTCCACATTTTCTGTTTCCGATTCTGACGCGCCTGCTGGCTGAGACGAATCCTTTGCGTCTTTGCCCGCTGCGCCTGCCTCTTTATCCGAACTCTTCACTTCTTTATCTGTTGCGCCCGCTACCCCTTCTGAATCCTTTACCGCCACAGCCGCCGCACCGCCTGCCGTCTCTCCCGCATTTTTCCCATCCGTTTCCACTTCTCCGCTATCAGCCGCTTCCGATGCTTCTTTCCCTTCCGCTTCCGAAGCCCTCTCGTCCAAGTCCTCGTCCAAGCTCTCCTGCTGCCCGGAATTCGATAGCTGCGACAAATACCCGGTTATGGAATTCATTTTTCCGGTAAACATCATCACTCCCATAATCAGCATCAAAACTCCGCCGATTTTTACCGTATACTTCACCACTTGATTATGCCTTTTGAAAAATTCCAGCAAAGAAGCGGTAAACAGCCCCACCGCCAGAAAGGGCAGGACAAAGCCCAAGGTATAAACGCCAATCAGCATAACCCCCGCCGCCTGCGTAGCGGCGGACGCCGCCATAATAAGCACGCTGGCAAGAGCGGGCCCCACGCAGGGCGTCCACGCAAAGCTGAAGGTAAATCCCAACACAAGGGCGGTCACCGGGGACATGGCCATCACGTCCAGCCGAAAAGGAAGCCGGTACTCTTTTTCCAACATCTTAGACGTTCCAAAAACGCCCAATTGGTATAGCCCAAATCCAAACACCAAAATCCCGCCGATTCTGGCAAACCATATTTGGCGACTGCTAAAAAATTGCCCAACGGCCGTCATTCCCAGCCCCAAGAGCAAAAACGCAAAGCTCACTCCCAGCACAAAAAACAGCGTATTAAGCATCACCCTGCCCCGCTGGTAGTACATTCGTCCGTCCTCGCCCCTTTTGCCGGTTCCCCCTGACAGATAGCCCATGTAAAGGGGAATCAACGGCAGCACGCAGGGTGAAAAGAAGCTCACAAGCCCCTGCAAAAACACGGTTAGCGCCGATACGTTTAATTCCAATGAAAATCCCATACTCTCGTCCCCTTTATCTCCTTCCCTTCATCTTCTTCGTTTTATCTCCTTCACTTCATCTTCTTCCTTTCATCTTCTTTACTTTATCTTCTTCTCTTCATCTTCTTCGCTTTATCTTCTTCCTTTCATCTTCTTCACTTTATCTTCTTCACTTAGTCCTCCAACAATCTCCGCAATAGCTGTTCTCTGTTATTGATGAACATTTCCGTCACCTGATAGCTGTCCGTATCCTCGTACCTGCAGGGGTGAACCTTTCCCGCGTCAAAGGTGAGTATCTCCGCGCCGGGCAGCCCCAGCAGAATCGGCGAGTGCGTCACAATAATAAACTGCGACTCTTCCCTTGCGCACCTGTCAATCTCCATTAAAAGGGTCAACTGCCTCTGCGGCGACAAGGCCGCTTCCGGCTCGTCGAGGAAGTAAAGCCCGTTCGGCCTAAAATGCTTCTGCGCTATTGCAAGAAAGCTCTCCCCGTGGGACTGCTTGTGCAGGCCCTCCGACGGCATAGGCACATCTCTGGCGTACTCCTCCTCCTGCGTCGCCACATTATAAAAGCTTTCCGCCCGGAGAAAATATCCCCACCCCGCCCGGCGGATTCCTTTCACGATTTTCATAGCCTCGCACAATTCCGAATGGGAATTATAGGTAGAAAAGTTATAATTTTTCGTTCCGCCTTCAGGATTAAAACCCGACGCCACCGCCATGGCCTCCAGCATGGTAGATTTACCGCTTCCGTTTTCTCCCACAAAAAAAGTAACCGGACGCTTGAATTCCAGATAGTCCAGCCCCCGCAGCGCTTCTATTTCCCTCAAATAGCTGCGGCCGCCTATTTTATCCCAATTTATAGCCACACCCTGTATCAATTGCTGATTCATTCTTTCCAATTCCTTTAATCTGAAATCGCTAAAACATAGAAAGATTCATTCTTATTCTTTTCATTCTTGTTCTTTTTGTTCTTTTTCCTCTTTTTCTCCCTGCGCCCTAGCCATTTCCCGCAGCTCCTTCACCACCATCACCACGATAACCTGCGTCAGCACAAAGGTAAGCCCGTCGGCCACGGGCTGCGCTAATTGAAGCCCTGTAACTCCCAAAACCCGCGGCAGAATCAAGATTGCCGGAATAAAAAACAATCCCTGTTTGCTGATAGCGGTAAGCGTTGCACGGAAGCTGTAGCCGATAGACTGCGTAAGCATGTTCCCGATAATCGCATAGGACTGAAAAGGAAGCATACAGCACTGCATTTTAAGGGCCAGCGCGCCGATGCGCACCACCTCGGCGTCCTCCCTCCGAAATACCCGCATAATCGGCGTAGAAACGGCAAACATCACCACCGCCATTACCAGCAGAAAGACGAGAGCCACCCTCCGGCAGAAAAAGTAAGCCTCCAGCACCCTGTCGTACCGCTTTGCGCCAAAATTAAATCCGCACACCGGCTGGAATCCCTGACCAAACCCAATAAGGGCCGAGTTAATGAACATCATAATTCTTGTGACAATGGACATTGCCGCCACCGCGGCGTCTCCAAACCCAGAGGCCGCCACATTTAACAAAACGGACGCCACGCTGGCTAAGCCCTGCCTCCCCAATGTCGGCAGGCCCGCGGACAATATTTCCCCGTACACCCAGCCCTTAAAGGTAAAATACTTGGGCAGAGGCTTCAACACATTTTTTGAACGGATTACCAATATAAGCAAAATGGAAAAGCTGACAAACTGGCTGAAAATCGTGGCAATCGCCGCGCCGGAAATTCCCATATGGAAGCCGAAAATCAAAATCGGGTCCAAAATCACGTTTAAAACGCCTCCGGTGGTGATGCCAATCATGGAGAGAGTGGCGTTTCCCTGCGAGCGCAGATGATTATTAAACACAAAGGACATCGTCATGTAAGGGGCCGCAATCAATATGTACCGTCCGTAATCCTTAGCGTAGGGCGCAATGGTTTCCGTCGCTCCCAAAACGCGGACCAGCCCGTCGATATTGGCAATTCCCAAAACGGCCAGCGCCAGCCCGAAAACAAAAGCCGTATACACCGCGGTAGAGCACGCCCGCTGCGCCTTCTCCTGTTCCTTTGCCCCCAACATTCTGGACATATAATTTCCGCTTCCCATTCCAAGAGTAAATCCAATAGCCTGAATCATCGCCATCACGGAAAAGTTTACGCCCACCGCCCCGGACGCGCTGGTGCTTAATTGGCTCACAAAAAAAGTATCCGCCATGTTATAGATAGAACTAATCAACATGCTGATAATAGTTGGCACCGCCAGTCTGGGTATTAGACGGCTGATAGGCGTTTCCGTCATTAATTTATATTTTTCTTCATAGCTTGCTGTTTTCATCTCTTGTTTTCTCCGTTTCTTCACTCGCTTATTTTTCTTTTTCCGCCACGTACACTCGCAAACCCGCGCTGGCGCGCTCTCTGTCCGGCTTCGCCGGACGTTTGCTCGTTAATAACCGCAGGAAAACAAATGCCTGCTCCGCAGTCGCTTGTTTTCTTTTTGCAGTTATTATTATAACATAAAACCCTCCTTTGTGTCTTTGCATTTTCCCCCGCAGCAGTCTATAATAATTATAGAAACTTTGAAAGGTTGAATAAATGACACCGTATAAAATTTTAATTGTGGAGGACGACCCTCTTATTTTATCCGAGCTGCAGACACTTTTAAGGGGAAACGGCTATGCCGTTGTTGCAACAGGCTATGCCGTCGTTGCCGCGGATTCCTCCGCGTCTGTTATAGATATGGTAAAATCGGAAAAGCCTCATTTGATTTTGCTGGACATTAAGCTGCCCGGCGAGAGCGGCTTTTCCATATGCTCCAAAATCCGCGCTTTCTCCAGCGTTCCCATCATTTTCGTGACGGCCTGCGATACGGATATGGACGAGCTAAACAGCATTATGTTAGGCGGCGACGCTTTTATCACAAAGCCCTACAATACCGCGATTTTGCTTGCAAAAATTTCCTCCCTGATAAACCGCGTTTATCACGGCGGGCAGCCAGAAAGCCTTTCGTGGCGCGGCGCTCTTTTCCGCCCGGAAAGCGGCGTTATTGAATACGGCGATAAAAAAGCGGATTTAACGAAAAGCGAGACAAAAATTCTCTATTTTCTCTTTAAAAATGCGGGAAAAATCTGTCTGCGAGGGGATTTATCCGACTATTTATGGGACAATCAGGTTTACGTGGATGACAACGCCCTCAGCGTAAACATCAATCGCATCCGCGAAAAGCTTTCCGCTATCGGCTTGACAGATTTTATTAAAACAAAGCACAGGCAGGGCTATACCATATGAATAGCAGATTATACTGGAAAAATCAAATTCCCTTTTTCATTTTAAATCTTCTCTGTATGCTGGCGCTTTCCGTCTTTTTACAGGTCAGCGGCAGCAATCCCGACACTATTTTTTTCATTCTTTTTATCTGGCTGACAATTCTTGCCGCAGGCTCCACCATTCTTTTTTACCGGAGAAAAAGAGAAATGGACGCCCTCCTTCACATGACGGAGGAGCTCTCCAAGCGGTATCTGACCGCGGAATTAATGAAGCTCCCCCAGCGGGCGGACGACCGCGTGTTTTATCGGATTTTAAAGCTGGCGGAAAAATCCATGCTGGAAGAAATTGAAACCTTTAAGCAGGAGCGCACGGAATATAAAGAATATATCGAGCAATGGATTCATGAGGTCAAAACGCCTATCACCGCAATGCGCCTTTTATGTGAAAATAATTCTTCTCCTTTTACAAAAGAACTGCTGACGCAGCTTGAAAAAGTAAACAGCTATACGGAGCAGGCCCTTTACTATGCACGCAGCGAGCACGCGGAGACGGATTACTCCATACGGGAAATCCGTTTGTCCGACGTCATACACTTAGCGATTGCCGACAACAAATATCTTTTGCGGCAGAACAATGTGTCTGTGAATGTGGAGGAAACCGAGCTTACCGTCTACTCGGACGACAAGTGGCTCCGCTTTATTTTAAACCAGCTTATCGTGAACGCCGTCAAATACCGTACTGCAAATCCCTCCCTGCAATTCCATGCCGAGCAAAAGGACTGCCGGGTTCTTTTGTCTGTTGCGGACAACGGTATCGGCATACCGGCGGAAGATTTACCGCGGATTTTTGAGAAAGGCTTCACCGGGCGCAACGGACGAACCGTGCAAGGCTCCACCGGACTTGGCCTTTATCTGTGCAAACGCCTGTGCGGCAAGCTGGAAATCGGGCTTGACGTCCGTTCATCGCAGGACGGCACTACCGTCGTTTTATCTTTTTATTTAAATCACTTCTTACATTTCTGTTAGAATTCTGTAAGAAAATCGCATACAAACTCCGCGGCTTTTTCACTATAATATAACCAGAACAAGCGGCATGTCCCACGGCAAACGCCAAATATCTGCATACCGCCGCTATCTTACCGCCTGCCAAAAGCAGCCGCAACGCAAACTCTACAAGCATTTATGCTTGTGCATTTATGCTTGTGCAAAAAGCATCGCGGAAACGAGGAAATCATGAACCCAATCTTAAAGCTTGAGCATATCCAAAAATATTATGGAAACGAAGGAAATCTAACGCTGGCGATAAAAGACATTAGCTTTTCCGTTGAGGAAGGGGAATTTCTTGGAATTATGGGGGCTTCCGGTTCGGGAAAAACTACGCTTCTAAACTGTATTTCAACCATCGATACCGTCAGCGCAGGGCATATTTATCTTGGTGAAGCCGACGTAACCGGCTTAAAGCCAAAGCAGCTTGCCCGTTTCCGCCGGGAAAATCTTGGCTTTATTTTTCAGGATTTTAACCTATTGGACACCTTAACCGTCTCGGAAAATATTGCGCTGGCCCTTGCCATCCGCAAGGTATCAGCGGGAGAAATTGAGAATATTGTGCAAAAAACCGCTGAAAGCCTTGCCATCTCCGATATCCTTCATAAATATCCCTATCAGATATCCGGCGGCCAAAAGCAGCGCTGCGCCTGCGCAAGAGCCATCGCGGGGCGGCCAAAGCTGATTTTAGCCGACGAGCCCACAGGTTCCTTGGACAGCCATTCCTCCCAAATGCTCCTATCTACCATACAGAGCATCAACCGGCAGCTTGGCGCGTCCATTTTAATGGTAACTCACGACGCTTTTTCCGCCAGCTATGCCGGCCGGATTTTATTTTTAAAGGACGGAGAAATTTTTACGGAAATAAGAAAGGGCAGCCTCTCCCGAAAGGCCTTTTTTGCCCGGATTTTGGACGTGCTTTCCATGATGGGAGGAGGACATACGGATGTATACGAAGCTGATTTTTAAAAATGCCGCGCGCTCCGCAAAAAACTATTTGATTTACATTGTCACCATGACTATCTGCGTCATGCTGTTTTACGCCTTTTTGTCCATTTCAAGCCGTTACTATCGGCCGGACATAGGCTCCGAATACGATTTTACCATGCTGGGGGAGGAAATGAAGCTTTCCGTCTGCGGCGTTACCTTGCTGCTCCTTTTTTTGATACGCTATGTAAACAACTATATGCTGAAAAGCAGGCAGAAAGAATTTGCCGTTCAGGCTATCCTTGGAATGGAGCAGAAAACCATCAGCCGCCTTTTTTTCGCGGAAACCCTTGTAATGGGCGCTTTCTCCATCTTTGCCGGAATTTTTCTTGGAATGATATGCTCACAGTTTATCACCGCCATGCTGCTGTCCTCCTATGGGCAGGCCTACAGGCTTACTTGGACGCTGTTCCCCGATACGGCTTTTTTCACCGTCTGTTTTTTTACAGGAAGCCTTTTTATGGTGGGACTTTTTAATATCCGCGCTATCAGAAAAATAAAAATTATCGACATGCTTTCCGCAGACAGGCTAAACGAACCGCGCCTTGACAAAAGCCGCTATATGGCGGTTATTGGGATTTTTCACGGCATTATGCTGCTGTGCATGGCCGCCACGGGAATTTCAAATATCTACTTTTATTTCGATTCCCGCCTTGCCCTTCCCGTCCGTATTATGTTCTGGGGAAACGTCATTTCGCCCATAGCCGCCCTCTTGTGGCTCCCGGTATGGCTCCTTTACCGCCGGAAAGGCTCTCGTCCAAAGGCAAAAAATATTGTAGCTGCAAACGCCGCAAGCATAAACACTGCAAATGCAAATACCGCTTACCCCCAATGCGAGGCCGCGCTTCTTTTCATTGAAATGCTGCTTACCCTTATTTGCCTTTGCTTTGCGGCAAGCATGCCCCGGATTTGTATGCGCTACTATATTTCCTTCGGCTCCTCCGCGCTGGGCTCCGACACCGGCGCAAACCAGTATTTGCTTTTTCTTCTGACAAACTTAATTTTTTTAATTTACGGAATCATTTATCTGTCGGGGAAAACCGTTTATGCATGGAAAGAAAAATTTCCCCTGCAAACCTATAAAGGACAGAATCTTTTTTTCTTTGGACAGGTCATCTCAAAGCTGACTACCACCTCCAAAACCATGACCCTAATCTGCCTAACCCTTGCGCTCTCCATTTTCCTTTTTCTGGCAGCCCCCGCTCTGGCCGAGTGGGCCCTTGGCTATCTGGAAATACGCGCGCTGTACGACGTCCAGATAAGCACCAGCTATAACCGCGTCAGCGAAAAGGAAAAGCTTCCAAGGGACAACTACGAGCTTGTGGACAGCTTTTTTGCGCAGGAAAATATCACCGCAGTACATGACTGTACCTTTAACCTATACCTTCCCTGCCGCGCAGATTTTCACAAGCGGATAAAGCAGGATTTTCCGATAGTGGCAATCTCCCTCTCCGATTACAATGCTCTGCGAAAAATGCTGAGCTACAGTCCGATATCTTTAGGAAAAAATGAATTTACCACCCAATGGCAGGCCATTGCCACCCCGGAGGATAGAGAGGCCTTTTTAGAGAGCCATGCTTCCGTCTCCACCGACAACGGCAATCTGACGCTGGCACAGATATCTTACTATGAAGAAAATCTGGGGGAAACCCTCTATAATTTATATACCGACGTGATTTATGTTTTCCCCGACGAGGTATGCCGAGGCCTCCTTGCCGCCGGGCGGAACCGGTATGTTGCAACCGCCGCACCCCTCTCCTACGAACAGGCCTTGACCCTTGAAAAGCTTTTTGTGCAGCAATATCCCGAAACCTCTGAAAATGAGAAAGAAACGCAATATTATCTCCGAACCAAAACCCAGCAGATAAACGGAACAACCGCCGACATCTTTGTGCTGCGGGCCATGATGACCTACGGCGGCGTGGTCTTAATGGTCATTTGCCTGACGATTCTCTCCTTGCAGCAATTGCTGGACGCGCCGCAATATCAATACCGTTTCGGGGTTCTCAGGAAATTAGGTGTGGAGGAAAAAGAAATTGACCGGCTGGTTTTAAAACAGCTTAGTCTGTGGTTTGGGCTTCCTGTCGGCATTGCCGTGCTAGCCTCCGTCATTTTGGCCGCCTACTTTTTTACCACAATTGCCGCGCAAATTTCGGCCTATATTGGATTTTCCGCCCTATTTGCTCAGGTTGCGGCCATTGCCGCTATCTTGGCAATTCTCTTGATATGCTACTTGGGAAGCACGTGGATTTTGTTTAAGGGGTCTATTTATTCATTTATCAACGGCGGTTTTTGATATAGCTTTCTTTCAATCGCTGTTTGTTCAATGTCCAACTGTTCCATTACCGCGTCAATCCCGCCCCTTTTCGCTTCTCTTCTGATACGCTCAACAATTTCAAGCTGCCCAAAAAGATTGACGTTGATTTCTTTTTCATTTGACAGCATATTTTATTTACCTCCTTATTATAAAGAAAGAGTGTTTTCTGCTATGCCTATTGTAATGCACATAAAATGTTAGTGTAAAATTATAGTTGGCAAAAAAATAAAGGGAAGAAGCCAAAACCTCT
>JAMPGS010000031.1 GCA_023663815.1 Clostridium sp. | reverse complement strand
GAAAGGAAGAGGACCTTGCAAGAAGCGATTCTTACAAGGTCCTCGATTTAACTTTTTATACAGTTTCTTCTTATGAACTCAGGATAGATTATACTCTGCTTTCAGCAAAAAATTTTTTTGCAAAAACAACACCAAAAATCCTATGGCATCAATTATTGATAGCCGCCTGCGCCGCCGACAACCTAGCTATCGGCACCCTAAACGGGCTGCATGACACATAATCCAGTCCCAGCTTATGGCAGAACTCCACGGAAGTAGGGTCGCCGCCATGCTCGCCGCAGATACCGCAGTGAAGGTTCGGATTTGTTTTCTTTCCCTTGGTAAGCGCAATTTCCATCAACGCGCCCACGCCTGTCTGGTCGAGCTTTGCGAAGGGGTCGCTTTCAAGAATTTTCGCGTCATAGTAGGAACTCATGAACTTCTCGGAATCGTCGCGGGAGAAGCCGTAAGTCATCTGGGTTAAATCGTTGGTTCCAAAGCAGAAGAACTCGGCGTCCTTTGCAATCTCGTCGGCGGTGAGGGCCGCTCTGGGAATTTCTATCATCGTTCCAACTTTATAGGTAATCTTAATACCGGCATCGGCAATTTCCTTGTCCGCCGTTTCAGTCACGATTTTTTTAACGTACTTAAGCTCCTTGTTGTCGCCGATTAAGGGAATCATAATTTCCGGCACAAGGTTCCAGTCGGGATGCTCCTTCGCCACCTTGATTGCTGCACGAATCACCGCCGAGGTCTGCATCCTTGCAATTTCAGGGTAAGTGACCGCAAGGCGGCAACCTCTGTGCCCAAGCATAGGATTCATCTCATGGAGGGAATCAATCATAGCCTTAATTTCTTCCACGGATTTGCCTTTTGCATCCGCCAGCTTCTTAATGTCGGCCTCCTCGGTGGGAACAAATTCATGAAGCGGAGGGTCAAGGAAACGGATTGTAACGGGGCTGCCTTCCATCGCCTCGTACAGCTTCACAAAGTCGCCTTCCTGAAGGGGAAGAATCTTTGCAAGGGCTTCCTCTCTCTCCTCCTTAGTATCGGAGCAAATCATCTCACGGAAGCTGTCGATTCTGTCGTCGTTAAAGAACATGTGCTCCGTGCGGCAAAGCCCAATGCCTTCCGCCCCAAGCTCTCTTGCCTTCTTTGCGTCCGCAGGGGTGTCCGCGTTGGTTCTCACTTTCAAGGTTCTATATTTGTCGGCCCAAGCCATAATTCTTCCAAATTCCCCTGCAATGGTGGCGTCCACCGTCTTAACGGCGCCGTCGTACACGTTGCCTGTGGAGCCGTCAAAGGAAATAATATCTCCCTCATGGTATTCTTTTCCGGCAAGGGTAAACTTCTTATTCTTTTCGTCCATGGTGATTGCGGAGCAGCCCGATACGCAGCACGCGCCCATTCCTCTTGCAACCACGGCGGCGTGGCTTGTCATACCGCCTCTGACGGTTAAAATGCCCTGCGCTATCTTCATTCCCTCGATATCCTCAGGGGAGGTTTCCAGTCTTACAAGCACTACTTTCTCGCCTTTTGCCGCCCATGCCTTTGCATCCTCCGCGGAGAATACGATTTTGCCGCAGGCCGCTCCGGGAGCCGCCGCGAGGGCTTTTGCAACGGGCGTCGCCGCTGCAAGGGCTTCAGCGTCAAATTGAGGATGAAGCAGGGAATCCAAATTTCTAGGGTCAATCATGGAAACGGCTTTCTCCTCGCTAATCATTCCCTCGTCCACCAAATCGCAGGCAATTTTGAGAGCCGCCTTTGCGGTCCGCTTTCCGTTTCTGGTCTGAAGCATGTAAAGATGCCTGTCCTCAATGGTAAACTCCATATCCTGCATATCTCTGTAGTGATCCTCTAACTTATTGCAGATATCCACAAACTGTCCAAACACTTCCGGCATGGTATCTTCCAACTGGGCAATGGGCTGAGGCGTGCGCACGCCTGCCACCACGTCCTCGCCCTGAGCGTTAATCAAAAATTCGCCCATCAGCTTCTTCTCGCCGGTTGCGGGATTACGGGTAAAGGCAACGCCGGTCCCGGAGGTCTCGCCCATATTTCCAAAGGCCATCATCTGAACGTTTACCGCGGTTCCCCATGAATAAGGGATATCGTTGTCGCGGCGGTACACATTGGCGCGGGGGTTGTCCCATGAACGGAACACGGCCTTGATTGCGCCAAGGAGCTGCGCCTTCGGGTCTACAGGGAAGTCCTCTCCAATTTTTTCTTTATATTCCGCCTTAAACTGGTTTGCCAGCTCCTTCAAATCCTCCGCGGTCAGCTCCACGTCCTGCGTCACGCCTTTTTCGGCTTTCATTTTGTCGATCAGCTCTTCAAAGTATTTCTTTCCCACTTCCATAACCACGTCGGAATACATTTGAATAAACCGGCGATAGCAGTCCCAGGCCCAGCGGGGATTGCCGGATTTCGCCGCAAGAACCTCAACTACATCCTCGTTGAGACCCAGATTTAAAATGGTATCCATCATGCCCGGCATGGAAGCCCTTGCCCCGGAACGGACGGAAACAAGCAGCGGATTTTCTTTGTCGCCGAATTTCTTTCCGGTAATCTCCTCCATCTTGGCAATGTGTTCCATAATCTGGCCCATGATTTCGTCGTTGATTTGTCTGCCGTCCTCGTAATACTGAGTACAAGCTTCCGTTGTGATGGTAAAACCTTGAGGCACAGGCAGGCCTAAGTTTGTCATTTCCGCCAAATTAGCCCCTTTTCCGCCTAAAAGGTTGCGCATGTCGGCATTACCTTCCGTAAATAAGTACACCCATTTCTTCATGAATTGTCCCCTCCATTTTTTCTTTTTTATGGTGTCACCCGCCAATTTGGCAGGAAAGCGCTGTCTTTTCTTCCACTAAAGCCTTAAGCCGTTCCATTTTTCCATCGGGAAGCCTTGGCACGTCTTTTAACAGGTAAGGTCGTCCTAACCCTTCATATTTTCCCTCGCCATAATTATGATAAGGAAGAATATGTATCTGCGCAACGCCCGGAAGGGAATCCGCGTAAGCGGCAATAGCTGAAATTTCCTCCTCCGTGTCGTTAAAGCCCGGAATCACCGGCACGCGGATAATCAGCTCGCACATGCGGCTCTCCGCGATTTTCCTTGCGTTCTCCACCATCATGGTGTTTTCCTTACCTGTAAACTCTTTATGTTTGGCCGGATTCATATGCTTGATATCCATAAGGTAGGTATCAAGATAAGGCAAAAGGCCCTTTATCACTTCAAATTTTGCAAATCCCATACTTTCCATGGCAGTAGTGATTCCCATATCTTTCGCCGCGCGCAAAAGCGCCGAGGCAAATTCCGGCTGCAAAAGGCTCTCGCCGCCGGACAAGGTAAGCCCGCCGCCGGAACGCCCATAGTAGGGCATGTCCCTGCGCACCGTCTCCATCACTTCCCGCACCGTCACATCCCTGCCTATGGTTTTCGGCCTGCCGTTTACCATCATGGTTTCTATGGCAAACTCCTGTGATTCAGGATTGCAGCACCACCGGCATCGAAGGGCGCAGCCCTTCAAAAAAACAATGGTGCGGATGCCTGCGCCGTCATGGATGGAATATCTTTGTATGTCAAATATTCTTCCCGAAATATTTAAATAGTCTTTCATTTTCACCTATCCGCTGCTTTCTGTTGCAGCGGCAATTCCGCTTTTCTGAAATGCCGTCCATTGCAATATCAGTTTCGTTCTTCACAACTGCTTCTGTCGCAATATCAGTTCCGTTCACTTCAACTGCTTCTACTGCAATGTTGCAATATCAATTCCGCTTTCCTGAACCGCCGCCTGCTTCAATATCAACTCTGTTTTTTGAACTATCCCCGCTATTATCGGTTTGTCGCCTGCTCCGTCCTGCGGATAATATCGTCCTGCAGGGACTTTGATAATGTGGTAAATAGCGCCGAGTACCCGGCCACCCGAACCACCAGCCCGCTGTACTTTTCAGGGTGCTTTTGGGCGTCCAAAAGCGTCTGCCTGTCCACCACGTTAAACTGCATATGCATCCCCTTCTGGTCGAAATAGCCGCAGACTAGGGACACAAAGCTTTCCAGTCCCTTCTCCCCCGCCATTGCCGTGGGGTGCATCTTCATATTAAACAGCGTGCCGTTGCTGGCAATGCCGTGGTCTAGCTTTGCAACAGAATTACATGCCGCGGTAGGCCCGTTGGTATCCTTACCTGAGGACGGGGATACGCCGTCCGCCACCGGCGTATGGGCCAGCCTGCCGTCCGGCGTCGCGCCTGTCTGCGCGCCAAGGGGCACGTTGGCGGATACCGGATAAAGCCCTGCTTGGAAAATGCCGCCTCTGGGATTCTTATAGGTTTCCAGCGGCTTCGTGTAGGTGTACGCCGCATCCCTTGCCAGCATATCCACCTCGTCAATATCGTTGCCGAACTTGGGGAGCTCGTCAATCATATCCCGGATTTCCTGATAACGCGCTTTTTCCTTTTCGGGAAGCTCCATCGTCAGCACGTTCTGGATAGTCATTGCAATGATATCCGGCGTTACTTCCCTTCCCTGCGCTTTCAAGGCCCCTGCAACCTGCAAAGCCACCTCCTTTGCGGTGATAGCGTCAAAGCCCTGCCCAAAGTTCATTTCCAGCGCTTTTTTCAGCTCTGTAATAGATATCTTTTTCTCATCGTATACCAATCTCTTTACAGTATAAAGGGAATCCGCCACATTGGCAATACCAAAACCCTGCGGACCGGTAAAATTATAAACCGCGCCGCCTTCCTGAAGGCTTTTTCCCCGCTTCATGCAGTCATCCACCATGCAGGACTCAAAGGGCAGGGGGCAAAGCTGCATATGGGCCATGTCGATGGCGTTGTCCGCGTTTACAAGAAGGGAAATATTATAATTCATCTGCTTTTTGTAAGCGTCGTAAAATTCCTCAAAGGTCTTAAAATCTTCCACCTTGCCGGTTTGGATGCTGGCCTTTTCCCCTCTGTCGTACCCGTTGGAAAATACCATTTCCAGCGGACGGCACATGTTGAAGAACGCCGCGTCGTGCCACCCCTCCGTTTTGCCCGACTTTTGAGGCTCCACGCAGCCGATAATATTGTAATCTCTGGCGTCCTCAAGAGTGAGGCCTCTGTTAATCAGGGCGGGGATAATCACCTCGTCATTATAGTAAGCCGGGAGGCCAATACCCGTCCTTGTGAGCTCCGCCGCATACATAAGAAGGTCTTTCGGGGAACGGTTCCACACCCTTATGGAAAGGGAGGGCTGAGGCAGAAATACATGCCTTGCCGCGGAAATGCACATAAAGGACAAGTCGTTGGTGGCGTCCTTTCCCTCCGCCGTCTGACCGCCCACAATTAAATTTTGGAACAGGGAATAGCCCGCAAATCCTTCCGCGCTGACCTCGTCCCTGCATTTATTTAAATCGTTTAATTTCACCCAAATACAGTCAATCAGCTCTTGGGCCCCTTCGCGGGTAAGCTTCCCACTATTTAAATCTTTTTCATAGTAAGGATACATATATTGATCGAACCTTCCAGGGGAAATGGAGTGTCCGCTGGACTCTAGCTGCAAGAGCTGCTGCACAAACCAAAAGGACTGACAGGCCTCATAAAAGCTTTCCGCCCCAAACTCCGGCACTCTTCCGCAAACCTTAGAAATGACAAGGAGCTCTTTTTTCCTTGCGGCGTCCTTCTCCGCCGCCGCCATTTCCTTCGCCAGCGCCGCGTATCTTCTCGCATATCCGATTACCGCGTCGCAGGAAATAAGCACCGCCCGCAGGAACGTACTCTTGGAGGCATAATTTTCATCCCCAAAATGGCACCCAGAAAGCTCTTCCTGGGCCTCTTTCTTGATTCCGTCAAAGCCGACTGCCAACACTTTATAATATTGAACCGTCACGTGGCCTACCCCGTTATAAAAATAATTCCCCGGCGTAAAAAAATTATGCTCCATGGCGCGGTGAGTTTCCGGCGCCATATAGCTGGATGCCAGCTCGCTGGTGGTTTTGCCCTTCCAGTAGCCGTTGACCGCTTTCAATCTCTTTTTTGTATCCTCGGAAATATAAAAAGGATCCGCCGCCCTGTGCTCCACCGTGTCAAATTCCGCTTCCAGCCACTCATAGGAAAACTCCGGGTAGGTCTGGCAGCCTCTGGGGGCAATCGTGGAGCTGCCTACAATCAATTCGCCGGGGCGGATGATAATGGGAATATTTTCCAGTATATGGGCAAAAGCAAGCGCCCGCCGCATCATAATGGGCTGGCCCTCCGTCTGTCGATAGGATTCCGTAATCAGCTCCGCTCTGGCCGCCTCAATCTCCGGCATCTTTGCGTACAAATGCGCGACCAGCTTCCCAATCCTTTCTGTCTTTTCCACAGGTGTAGCGTCATATGTGTTCATTTTATACCTCCTTACTGCATTAGACCTTTCCGACCTCTTTCAGCGCGCCCTGCCGGAAACAATTTTCAGCCGCCATGCGTCTATAAATTATTCCATGCCTTTCGTCCGTCGATTTATTCCTCCGCATAAATACATTCAATTCCCATTGTTTCAAAAGCCTCCAGCCAGCGCCCGTCGGGCTTTTTGTCCGTCACCACCGCATCCACTTGGGACAGGCCGCAGATTTTGGAAAAAGCTACCTTTCCAAATTTGGTGGAATCCACCGCCAGATAAATCTTTCCCGCGGAGGATAAGATACTCTGCTTCACCCCCACGCTGTCGTCATTTCTGTCCGTAGCGCCCTTGTCCAAGTCAATCCCCTTGCAGGAAAAAAACGCTTTGTCGGCATTGTAAGAGCTGATACTGTCGGCGGCTTTTTTCCCAAACAACGACATGGTTCCCGACTTTAAAAGCCCGCCCGTGGCAATGATATCCCAGCCCGGCACGTCCGACAATTCCAAAAGGATTTCAATGGAATTGGTAATTACCGTCAAATGCCTTTTCTGCTTGATATTCTTCGCGATAAATACCGCCGTGGTGGACGCGTCAAGAATGATGTGGTCCCCGTCCTCAATTTCACCACTGATTAAATCCGCAATTTTCTGCTTCCCCTGAGGATTGGATTTCCACCTGATATTAAAGGGCAAATCAATGCTGCTTTTTTCGTTTAGCACCGCCCCGCCATAGCTTTTTGTGACGTGGCCGTCCTCCTCAAGCTTATCCAAATCCCGCCTGATGGTTTCCTCCGAGACGTCAAATTCCCTGCTGAGCTCGTTCACGATTACTTTTTTATTCTCATGGACTTTTTCCAAAATTAAATTTCTTCTCTCAGCCGCTAACATTTTCCGCCTCCATGATTCTTATTCTTATGAAATTGAAATACTGATACATCTCCGATTATAAGGAATCCCGCATTTTTAGCGATTCCTGCCATTTCAACGATTCTTAATATGGCAATCTTTAGAATATGTACTTCTTTATCTTGTCGGAGGGTCTTGCAATCACCGTGCTGTCGAGAAACATTCCCCTGTCGCCGGCGTCCTCCTTGGCCTTGTCGATGGCCGCCTGAACCGCCGAGACGGTTCCCGTAAGAATCATGTAGCTCTTGCCGCACATGCCCTTTGCCAGACGGAGCTCAACCAGCTCCACAATCGCCGTCTTGGCCGCCAAATCCGCCGCCACAATCAGGGCAGCCACGTCGTAAGTCTCCAAAATCCCCACCGCGTTTACGTCCGTGGGCTCTGCCGTCCCGTAAATAGCCGGGAAAATGGATTCGTGAGGGTTGCCCAAGACAAAGGTGTCTATCACCTTATCCCTGTATTTGTTTTCTGCGCTGTCCACAGAGGCCTTTACCGCGCTTAACTCGCCCGTCACCAAAACGATAAACTTGCCCGGACAAGTCACTTCCGCCTGCAGCACTTCCACGTCAGCGGCCTTTGCCATCTCGTCCGCCGCCGCAAATCCCGCGGACACCGTTGTAATTTCCACCATGCCTATTGCTCTCGCCATCTTTTATCCTTCCTCCCGCACTACTACTTCTTTTTCGTCCGCCTTCTCCACAATACCGTCGATGGAACAGTGAATTGCAACGCTAAGGCCCTCCGCCGCGTCCGCAATCTTTTGCCCCTTTTTCACATGCTCCCCCGCCTTCACAAAGGGCTTTGCAGGCGCGCCAATGTGCTGGCTCATTTGAATTTTCACATACTTTGTGGTGGGCGTCGTGTCGATAAAGGGCGCCGGGACGTCGTATAAATACAAGCCCAGCTTTGCCTTCAGCCTCTTGACGGGAACTTTTTTCAATTCCCTGTCGGGGGACACTTCCTTTACCTCCGGGTTATCGCCGCGGATACCCGCCGCCCGAAGCCCGTTTTTAAATTCCGCAATCACGCTTCTAGGGGAAAGCCCCTGAGGACACGCATAATTTTCACAAAGCCCGCAGCTGCTGCAATACGCCGAATTTGTGTACACCGACAAATCGCTGACGTCCTGATTTGCCAGAGCCCGCATAATCCGGTGGGGCTCTATTGGATGCCCCAGCGCGTGCCTTGGGCACATTTCCGTGCAGGTCCTGCACTGACAGCAGGAGGAAGCCGCGCGCTTTCTCTCTATACTTAAATTTTTATTGATACGCCTCACCATTTTATGGTCGTCCGGTAAAATGATAATGGCGTTTGTTGTCTTTGTTATTACGGTGTTTTCCGTTCCCAGCTTTCCCATCATCGGGCCGCCTATGATATAGGCGGGATGGGAGGTAGTCACTTTCCCAGCCAATGAAATAGCTTCCCGCACCGTGGTCCCCAAGGGAATCCTAACGGTCAAGGGACGGTCGATTTCGCCCACGATGGATACCAATTTGTTTGTGACGGGTATCTGCATATGTACCGCCCTGTACAAATTGTACATGGTTTCCGTATTATACACCACCACATTCTCGTCGATGGGGATTCCCCCCGGCCTTATAACCCGTCCCGTTGCCTCGTAAATGAGAATCACCTCGTCCCCCATGGGATAGGTGGCGCGCACCGCGCAAATCCGCACCTTCGGATAGCTTTTCATCACGTCGGTGATTATTTGAATCGTGTGCACATGGGTATCCTTCACCCCGATTACCGCTTCTTTTGCCCCCAAAGTCTGCCTGACCTCATCCAGCATTTGGATAATTTCTTCCGCGTGCATTGCAAGAAGCTGCCTATGCAATTTTAAAAGCGGCTCGCACTCCACACAGTTTAAGATAACCGTGTCCGCTTTTTCCGTCATTTTGGCATAGGAGGGGAAGCCGGCCCCGCCGGCCCCCACTACGCCGTATTCCCTCGCGATATTTTTCAGTTCATCAATCAGCATGACTACTTACTCCAATCCTGTCCTTCGTCGATGATTCCCACGATTGCCGCGTCCACCGGCGCGTCGGCCATATCGCAGCCGATTCTGGCCGCCGAGCCCTGCGCTACCAGCACATATTCGCCAATACCCGCGCCGATAATGTCAATGGCCACAAACCGCTCCCCGGCGGCCCGCATAGCCTCCACCGGCTCCACAATCATAAACTTGTTGCCCACCAGCTTTTCGCTTTTTCTGGTGGAAAATAAACTTCCTACGACTTTTCCAATTATCATAATGCCAGCCTCTTTATATTGTCTGAATAATTGTCGCAAAATCTCCCTGCTTTACCTGACAGGCATTGGCCTCGTCCGTATCGATGTGCATTTCCAGTGAAAAGGATTCGTCCACCCGGATTTTCACATTGTCAAGCACCGCGCCTCTCTCGTTTCCCATGCGGACGGAAACATAATCCCCGTCCTTTAAGGACACGGCGGCAGCATGGGCCGGCGTCATATGGATATGCCTTGCCGCCACAATACAGCCTTCGTTTAAATAAATGACTCCTTTAGGTCCCACAAGGGCTACCGGGGCGGAGCCCGCCGTATCCCCCGACTGCCTAAGGGGGGCGTTCACTCCCAGCGTGCGCGCGTCCGTGGCGGAGATTTCCACCTGAGACTTGCTCCGCACAGGGCCCAAGATGCGCACGTTTTCAATTGCGCGCAGCTTTAAGCCCACCAGCGTACACTGTTCGTTTGCCGCAAACTGTCCGCCCATCAGCTCTTTTTTCTTTGTGATCTGATAACCCGGCCCAAACAGCTTTTCCACGTCTTCCTGCGTCAGATGGATATGTCTTGCGGATACGCCAACCGGAACCGTCATTCGATTTTGATTTTGTTTCGTGCTTTCAATCGCTTGAAGCACCATCCTTGTTATTTGTTCTACGCTGCCGAATCCATCCATATGATTATGCCTCCGGCATTACCTTCGGTAAAATCATCTCCACATCGCTGTGAGGTCTGGGGATTACATGGGTTGCAATCAGCTCGCCAAGTCCGCTTGCCCTGCTTGCACCCGCTTCCACTGATGACTTTACTGCGCCGACGTCGCCGCGTACCATTACGGTCACAAGCCCGGAACCAATCTTCTCTGTTCCGATAAGCGTTACGTTTGCGGCCTTGCACATTGCGTCCGCCGCCTCGATTGCCGCTACAAGTCCTCTTGTTTCAATCATTCCCAATGCTTCTAATGATGCCATAAAATTATTCCTCCTGTTTTTTAGTTCCGTTGTTTTTAAGTTTCTTTACTTTTTACTGCTCCTGCGGGCGGGTTTTTCCTTGGGTACAAAATCCGGCGGATCCTCGCCCAGCATTTTTGATTCCGAGGAGGGCTCCGGTTTGCCCTTGAAACGGCTTGCCGACAGCTCTACCATTCTGACAATCTCCGGGTGGGGATTGGCAATCATACCGGCCGCCGCGGGCTTTCTAAGTCCCTGCGTGCTTCCTGCCTCCAGGGCCTGCTTCACCGCCGACACGTCCCCCTCCACTACCAGAGTTACCAGACGGCCTCCTAATTTGCGCTCCCACGTGGATAAGGTGACGTTTGCCGCCTTGCACATAATGTCCAGCGCGTCCATGGCCGCCACTACTCCGGAAATTTCAATAAATCCATATGCATTAGCCATAATGCCTCTCCTATTTCCATTTCCCCGTCAGCCCCTGCACGCCTTGTCAAAGGAATTTCCAGCCAATTTCCAGCCATCTTTTACGTTCTGAAATTCTTTTGTGCGCGCGGGCTTTTGTCCAATTAGCCCTTGAACTTCGGCAGAATCTTCTCCACATCGCTGTGGGGTCTTGGAATGACGTGGGTAGCTACCAGCTCGCCCAGCTTGCTTGCCGCGTTTGTGCCGGCCTCAACCGCCGCTTTTACCGCGCCAACGTCGCCGCGCACCATTACGGTCACAAGCCCGGAACCAATCTTTTCCGTTCCAATCAAAACAACCTCCGCTGCCTTTGTCATTGCATCCGCCGCCTCAATCGCTGCGGTAAGTCCTCTTGTTTCCACCATTCCCAATGCTTCCTGTGACATTTCTTGTCCTCCTTTTATTAACTATTAATTTTTATCAAGCGCGCTGATTTTCAGCATTTTTTCCGTATCTTCCGTGGGTCTTGGAATAATGTGCTTACACACGATTCCTGTGTTTGCAAGGGCGACCTCCTCGGCGGCCCTCATCGCTTCCTCGACGTCTGCAACGCTGCCTCTGAATTTGACAGTGACCAAAAGCGGCACCGGAAGAGAATCCGCATTAGCCGGTTTATTCTTGTCAAATACCTCCAGACGGACATTGGCGGCCTTGCAGCCTGCGTCCGCCGCAAGGAAGGCGCATACGAGACCGTATACCTCTAAAAGCCCTACCGCTTCATGGTTTGTCTTCTCTTCCATAGCTTATCCCTTTCCGGCTCATTACTTATTTACAATTGCAATCTTAAGCCCTGTCATTGCAAGGTTCGTCTTTAACGCCTCGTTAATCTCCTCCAAAGGATATCTGTGGGTGATAAGCTCGGAGAGAGGAAGTCCTATTCCCTTTGCCCTCTTTAAGAAGTCAAAGGTTGTGGCGTAATCCCTCAAGGTGTACACCCAAGAGCCCACCAAGGTAATTTCCTTGGAGCACAAATCAAAGTGGGGATTGATGGTGGCGTCCCCGCCGTTTACAAAGAAGCCCAGCTCGCAGAGCCCGCCGCCGTCGCGGATAAACTTGTAAATATTGGCATGGGCCGCGGGATTTCCGGTACACTGGAAAGCAAAGTCCGCCAAATGCCCGCCAAAGGAAGCCTCCACCGCGCCTGCAAGCGCCTCGATTCCCTGATAATCCTTAAAGCTCACCGTCTGGCTTGCGCCAAGTTTCTTTGCAAAGCTCAGCCGCATATCGTTTCCGTCTACCGCCGTAATGTTCTCAATACCCATGGTACGCAATACCGCGATACAGATAAGGCCGATAGGGCCGCATCCCTGAACCACCACGCGGCTGTTGAAGCGCAGGATTCCCGTGGTCTTTGCCCGCTCCACCGCGTGAACTAAAACGGCGCAGGGCTCAATTAAAATTCTGGAATCCAAATCCAAATCGCTTACGTTAAAGACGGTGGAACCGCCGCGGATAAGTATGTAATCGGAAAACCATCCGTTCAAATGAATATCGTCGTCGGGAAGAAGCCCGTACACGTCGGCCGCCCCCACGTTCTGCTTGTTTAAATCATACATGGTAATGTCCGGGTTGTCCTTGAAAATCATGCAGGTTACAACCTTGTCGCCTAAATGAAGGTCTTTTCCCGCGCTGTCCTTCTTGACATTCTTACCCATCTTTACAATCTCGCCGGTTCCCTCATGGCCCAAAGCCACGGGAATCAAGCCGAAGGGGTCTCTCTTAAACTCGTGGGCGTCCGTTCCGCAAACGCCGCAGCCCTCCACCTTTACCAGAATGTCGTCGTCGCCAACCTCCGGCATGGGAAATTCTTTTACTTCAAATTTCTCAAGGGCGGTGAGCATTGCCACATGGGCCGTCTTGGGGATATCCCCGCTCTGGCTCTTTGCGGCTGTCGGCATAGCTGCGCCGCTTCCCGACATCTGACTTAAAATCTGCTTGACAATCTGTTCAAGCTCTTTCTCACTTACTGCCATTGCTTTTTCCTCCTATTTTTACCTGATGCACAAGCTGTCCGACATGGTGCAGCGTCTCCTCTTGGTGAAGGTCTGGGCGCTGGTTAAGCCCTCGCCTGTTCTGGAAGCAATTGTAAAGGTACAGTAGCCCTCGCCCCCAAATCCAAGAGCCGCATAGCTGGGCCCGTTCTTTACAAGAATCGCTGTGTCGATTGCCTTTGCATAGGTTGTGATGTTGTCCACGTTCTTGGAATGAATATGTGCGGAATGGCGGTTGCCATGCTCAAGCCATACGGCCGTCTCCACGCCCTCCTCAAAGCTCTTTACCCTCACCATTCCAAGGATGGGCATCATCAGCTCCGTTGCGATAAGCGGATGCTCCTTGGGGCCTTCAAATACAATACACCTGATTTCCGGTCCCACTTCCACGCCTACCATGGAAAGAAGCGTTCTCGCGTCCCTTCCGACGCATTTTCTGTTCAACGCTCCCTTAGGCGTAATCACGGTGGCGGCCAGCTTATCCTGCACTTCCCTGCTGGCAAGATAGCACCCGTTTTCGGAGATGAGATAGTTCATCAATTCGTCCGCGATACCGTCAAGGGCCACAATTTCTTTCTCCGCAATGCAGGGGAGATTGTTGTCAAAGGTACACCCGTTTACGATATCCTTCGCCGCCTTGCGCACGTCCGCGGTCTCGTCAACCAGTGCGGGGGGATTGCCTGCGCCCGCGCCGATGGCCCTTTTTCCTGAGGAGAGAACCGCCGTCACCACGCCGGGCCCGCCTGTCGCCACCAAAAGCGGAATTGCGGGGTGTTTCATCATAATAGAGCTCGTCTCCATTGTGGGAACCTCCACGGTAACGGCTATATTGTCCGGCCCGCCCGCCTCAAGGGAAGCCTCGTTAATCATGTTGATTGTGTAAATTGTCGTTTTCTTTGCATTGGGGTGAGGATTGAAAACCACTGTGTTCCCCCCCGCAATCATTCCGATAGAGTTGCAGATAACCGTTTCCGAGGGGTTTGTCGCCGGCGTAATTGCGCCGATAACCCCGAAAGGCCCCATCTCCACCAGCGTAAGCCCTCTGTCCCCGGACCAAGCAATGGTGCTTAAATCCTCTGTTCCCGGCGTCTTATCCGCTGTGAGCTTATGCTTTAAAATCTTGTCTCCTACATTGCCCATCCCCGTTTCATTTACGCCCATGTTGGCAATGATTTCAGCGTTTTCATGGGTTTTTCTTCTGATAACGGAAATAATTTTTTCTCTTTGGTCCAGAGACATGTTGCGGACAACCTTCTGGGCTTCGATGGACGCCTTGATGGCTTCGTTCATATCCTGAAACACGCCGTGCATCCCCGCCGCCGGGCTGGCTATCTGCATATTTGCCATGACCTTTTGCACTATGTCATGAATCATGCTTTCGTCTACAGACACGCTATTACCTCCTTTAACATGGCCCTGCCGTAAGCGGCCAATTCCGTATCTTGGGCTGCCGTGCCTCCCGACACTCCCAAGGCTCCTATCATTGTGTCCCCTACCATCAGCGGCTCCCCGCCTCCCAGTATCATCACTTTTCCTTCATTTGAAAACTGAAGCCCGTACAGCTCCTGACCGGGCTGGCACAATCGGGACAACTGCGCCGTTGACATTTGAAAAGCCGTAGAAGTGTAGGTCTTATTTAAGGCCACGTCATAGCTTCCGTGATAAGCGCCGTCCATACAGTGGACCGCCACAGGCCTGCCGGAAGCGTCCGATACGGCGATTACCACCCGCATGTCCATCTCCCGCGCCTTTTCCTCCACCGCTTCAATCAGCGCCACCGCCAGCTTCAGCGACATAACTTCCTTTACAATCGCCTTGTCAACCAGCTTTTTTACAATTTTATCAAGATGTTCTTTTTCCATGGATTATTTTCCAAGCTGTTCCAAAACCTTCTTTGTGATTGCAGCTACCAGCTCTTGGCTGTCGCCTGCATCCTTGGAAGAACAGGAACCGCAGTTGTGGCAATTTGCTTTTCCCTTGTTCTGGCAGAGGTCGGCGGGATGACGTCCCGGAAGGCCCATCTGCCTCCTGATTTCATATAATCTCTGAACGTTTTCAGGGCTGAACTCCTTCGGCCCGCCAAGCTGTCTTGCCTTGTAAAGCAGCTCCGCGTAAAACTCAACGGATTCCATCTTCATGTAAGCCGCAACAACGTCCGTAGACCATGTGAGGGCCCCGTGGCTCTCAAGCAGAACCGCGTCAAAATGCTCCAGATAAGGCTCCACCGCGTCGGGAATCTCCATCGTGGAGGGCGTTCCGTAAGGCGCAATGGGCACGCAGCCAAGGGCAATGACCGCCTCAGGCATAATGGGCTGGGTCAAAGGAATCCCTGCGATTGCAAAGCTGGTTGCAAAGGTAGGATGGGCATGTACCACCGCTCCCACGTCGGGTCTCTTCTGATAAACGCGCATATGCATTTTAATCTCGGAGGAGGGACGGAAGCCCTTGTTCGCCTGAATCACGTTTCCCTTTGCGTCCACTTTGCAGATAAATTCCGGGGTCATAAAACCCTTGGATACTCCCGTGGGGGTGCAGAGGAACTCGTTGTCGCTCAGCTTAACGGAAATATTTCCGTCGTTGGCCGCAACCATATTGCGGTCATAGATTCGTTTGCCGATGTCGCAAATCTGTTTTTTGATTTCATACTCGTTCAGTGCCATTTCTTTCTCCTTTTCTTTTTTATTTATATTGTTTTATGATTTTCCGCTTCCCAAGGCATCACATCGCCCGGCTCCCTCAAATACTCAAGGATGTCGGATACCCCTTCGTTTGCGGTAGAGTTGACAAAAAAAATCTTTTTGCAGCCGGTAAGGCGAAGCCATTTTTCCGCCTGCTGCAAATTCGCGTCCGGCCTGTCAATCTTGGTGACGATTCCCACCACGTCCCGATTCACCATGCAGGTAATGTTGGGCGGGTACAGGCAGTAGGGCTCGTTGGCCGCAAGCAAAAGCCCCACCACGTCGGCCTCGTAAGAGTATAGGGCCAAGGCCCGTCCCAATTTGGCGGTCTGGGCGTACTCTCCCGGCGTGTCGATAATCACGTCAAAGTAGTTCACATACTGGGTTTTCTTGTAGGTAATCGTCTCGCCCTTAAGGGCTTGGGTTAGGGTGGTCTTTCCCGCCTCGCTCCGCCCTATTAAAATCAGCCTTTTCATGTTCTGGTTATCCCGCAGACCGTGTAGCCCAAGGTTTCTTCCACGTAAAGGAGAATCGCCTGAATCGCCGCGTCCACTTCGGACACCGTCCCCGTCACAATCACCGAACCGGAAAACCTGTCCACAAAGCCAAGCTCCACGCCGGACGCCTTGATGGCAATATCCGCCATGATGATGGCGGTCTCCGCAGGACTGACCGTCAGCACGCCTATTGCCGATTTGGAATATTCCACGGCGGGGTTAAGCCCCAATTTTTCATAAAGGATATTATCGGGATTTGCAATGATGTGTGCAAGTGTGATTTGCTTGCCGGGTACCAGTTCTTGTATGATTCTTTGTTTTGCTTCCATGTTTTTCCTCATTTTTGCGCTGTTTTTTGTGCATAACGGAGTTTGTGGATGCAACGCAAACACAAACTCTTTGAGTGAAAGATTTATCTTTCACTCTTCCCCCATGAAGAACCGCCCTTGAGCATTCTTCCTGTATAGAACCCGAAAAATTTCATGCAATATGTTTACTGCTTTAGATTTTCTTTTTATCTATTTTTGATTTACTATGGCCGTCTTTTAACGGTGATTTAATTATATACTATTCCATATGTGAAGTCAACACAAAACAACAACTTTTTCGTTCCGTTTTTGCCTGTTTTTGGGCTTATTTTCCAATTTATTTTTTGTTTTTGCGTGGTTTTTGTTGTTTTTCTAGTGGTTTTATGAGATAATAAGATAAGTGAGCTTTTGAGAAGGGGCTTGCTGCTGCGGCGGTTCCAGACATTTGGCCGTCGGATGGCGGATTACTTGCTTTCAGTTTGAAAAAGGAAGTGTTTTATATGGAGAATATAGAGAAGTTTCCTATTCTACTTGACATTCATACGCACTGCATTTCCAGCGGGCACGGCAGCCATGACACCATCACGGACATGGCAAGGGCGGCGGCCGGCCGTTCCCTCAAGGTGCTTGGGATTTCAGACCACGGCCCCAAGACCGCGGGGGCGGGGAGCAGCTCCTATTTCCGCAACCTCCTGCTGGCGGAGCGCAGACGCTTTGGCGTTTCTCTATTATATGGGGTGGAGCTGAATATTTTAAATGAAAAGGGCGACGTGGACTTAGAAGATTCCCTGATTGCTTCTTTAGATTATGCCTTTATCAGTATGCACCACCCTGTTTTTAAAGCGGGCGATACTGCTTTTAACACAAACGCGTACATAAACGCCATGAAGCATCCCGGCGTTCGCTTTTTAGGCCACCCCGACGACGGGCGTTTTCCCGCCGACTATGAGCGGCTTTTGTCTGCCTGCGCAAAATACCGGGTTTACCCTGAAATAAACAACGCTTCCCTGACGCCGGACGCTTACCGAACGGACGGGCACAAAAATTCTATGGAAATACTCTCCATCTGCAAAAAGCGGCGGCTCCCTGTGCTGCTTTCCAGCGACAGCCACGGCAAAGGGCATGTGGGGGATATGGAATACATTTTCCCGCTGCTTGAGGAATGTGATTTCCCGCCGGAGCTTGTGATTAACGGAAGCGTGGAGCTTTTGACGGGGCTGCTTGCTAAATAAGCCACACTGGAACATACCAGTTCTTTTTATCTAGGGGGAGCAAATCCCGCGCCATGCAGATAACGGTTCCTGTTCCCACATTTACCTTTAGCTCTTCGATACCGCCAAATTTTTCCGGTTTTTGCAAGGGCTCAAGCGCCTTAAAATTTTTAACCGCTCCCGGCCCCGGCGAGGCCGCCTTTTTTATCTCTATAGGAGACACAAGGCCGTTCTGGTAGAGCAGTAAATCAATTTCTTTCTGGTCTTTATCCCGATAGTAAAAAAGCGGCGGCTCCTTTCCCGCATTTAAATAACTCTTATATATTTCCGAAAAGACATAGCTTTCAAAAAATGCGCCAGACATTGCGCCTTTTTCCAAGGCTTCCGGATTTCCCCATTTCAGCAGATACGCCGCAAGGCCTGTGTCAAGAAAATGAAGCAGAGGCATTTTCACTACCCGCTTCAGCACGTTGTTATAATAAGGAGTTACCAGAGCGATTATGTGGGAAGAGACAAGAACCGACAACCATTTTTTTGCCGTGGGCGCCGAAATTCCGGCGGCATTTGCCAGCTCCTCATAGACCACAGGCTTTGAAGTGTGGGCCGCCGCAACCGTCATAAAATGATAAAAGCTCATTTCGTCAGCCACTTGGGCAAGGTCGCGGATATCCCGGTGCAGATAAGTATCCACATAAGACCTGTAATATGTCTCCCAATCCATATTCTCGTCCGCATAAAGCTCCGGCATGGAGCCTTTAAATATTCTCCCGTAAATTTCATTGAGGCTTCTCGCCTTTGCGCTTTCGGCCCGCTTCATCAAGTAGTCAGGTTCAGTGGTAAAAGGCGCGCTTTCATATCCGTAAATTTCCGCGTCGGACAAACCGAGCAGATTGACAATCCCCACCCGCCCGGCAAGACTTTCGCTGGCATCCTTCATCAGCCTAAAAGCCTGCGAACCGGTAAGCCAGATATCGCCCTTTTGCTTTGAGCTGTCCACATACATCTTAATATAAGGTAAAAGTTCCGTGGCATACTGTATCTCGTCTATCAAAACAGGCGGCGTATACCGCTGCAGAAAGAGCGCCGGGTCATGCTGGGCAAGATAACGTGTATCCGGGTCGTCAAGCGTGACGTATTTTCGTTTTTCCTCCGCCAGCCTTTGTAAAAGGGTGGTCTTGCCCACCTGTCGCGGTCCCGTCACAAGCATTACAGGAAACATTTTTGAAATTTTGATGACCGTATCTTCAATCGCTCTTTTTATATACATTACAGGATTTCCTTTCCTAATCAATAACTCCAACCCAAGAGATGGCATGAACTTGCAGCGCGGCAATCGTCAAGATTATGCAGGCATAACTTTGACTGGCTGCTCGCGGAACTAAAAACAAATCGCCCCGAATTTGGCTAATCTAAAATGTAAATTTATTTTAGCCAAATTCAAGGCGGTTGTCAATTGCCCCTAGCATTGTTTGCGTCAATTATGCTTATAGCATTTTTTATTCCTGCGCCTTTTTAAAAATATACCTTTCCTAAAAATAATACACTGGCATGGCATCCCCAAGCCCAAACTGCTCGTTGGGCTCCGCCGCTCTTTCCAGCATCCCACTGCTCTTTTGATAGACAATTTGTCCGCCTGTTTCTTGAGCTGAGGCGGGTTCTGGTTTTACGGGCGGAGCGGGTTTTTCCGTTTCCTCTGCCGCGGACATAGCATCATTTTTTATCGTTGGCTCTTTTACTGTTACCGACTCGCTCTTTGCTGATGCTTTCTCCACAGTCATAGTCTTTTCTGTTGCCACCGGGTCGCTTTTTGCTATTGACGCAGCTTTGTTTCCTGCTTCCGCAAGCACAGCAATCGCTTCACTTTTTGCTACCGACGCTGCTTTGCTTCCCTCCGCCGCAGCCATAGCATCACTTTTTACCATTGCCTCATTTTTCACTGTCGGCCCTTTTACCGCTACCGGTTCGCTCTTTACCTCGACCGCAGCCTTTTCCGTTGCCACCGGTTCACTTTTCACAGCCGCTTTCTCCACAGCCGCCGGCGGCTCATTCTTTACCACCGGCTTCGCCGGCGTCCTTCTTGTTCTGGGCGGCTCTATGGTGCTGGTTTCCCCCACAATCTCGCTTATCGTCAGCCGCCTGTAAGGGCTCTGGCTCCTGTTGTCCGTTTTTCTGGCGGCTGCCTCCGTTCCCGCCGCTTTTGCCGCCCGTTCCATACTTCCTCTGCCTACTGCCATAACAATACCTCCTCCGCAAGCTTCTTAAACTCCGCCGCGCTTCTCGTTGATTTTTTATAGACTGCCACAGGCTTTGATGCGTCCTGTGCCCACTCTACCGCTGAATCCACATGTATACAGGAATCAAAAACATGAATTTCCTCATAGCTTTCTAAAATTTCCTTCGTCTGCCTGTAATAATTCTTCCGCCCGTCTACCTTCGTGATGAGCACTCCCATTATCCTAGCCTCCGCCACGTCCTGAAGCTCGTTTAAAAAATCAAACATATTTGCCAGCCCGAACAGCCCCCAAGGGGAGGCCTCCACCGGTACAATCACATAATCGGACGCGCACAAAATATTGATAACCCACGTTCCCAGCGTCGGCGGGGCGTCAATTAAAATATAGTCATAGCTGTTTTCTTCCTTGACGGCCTGCAGACATTTTTTTAGAATAAACTCCCTCTGCATCATGGTAAAAAGCTCATATTCCACCTGACTCATAAGCGTAGAGGAAGGAATCAAGTCGAGATTTTCATAAGGAGTTGAAATAATGTATTCCTTTAAATCTCTTTTATTCCGAATGGCGTGATAAAGATTTTTTTCACTTTCCGCCAGAGCAAGCACCTTTTCCTCATCAAAAAAGGACAGGGACAAATTAAGCTGCATATCCCCGTCTATGAGAAGCACCCTCCGTCCCGCCGCCGCAAGCTCGTATCCAAGATTAGCGCAGGTGGTGGACTTTCCGCTTCCCCCCTTATTATTCGTAAAACAAATGGTAGTGGTACTCTGGCTTTCTCTCATCGCGTTTCTCCAAAAATTATTGATAAATTGTAATTTCACAAAACCATTATAAACTATGCGGGCCGATTTAGGCAACGTTTCCGACATTGTTTATAAATTTTTTTACAATCAAAAACCCTCCGCGGAAATTTATCTACTCTTCCGGGAAGAGCAAATATAATTCCACGAAGGGCCTTTTTTATACTATAACTCCCTTTTGCAGCATCACATTCGCATAAAGGGCTTCTTCTCCCGTTGCAACAATAGCATAGGCCTTTTTTGCCTCCTCGTAGAAAGCAAAACGTTCAATCGTTCCCACCGCCGCTTCCCCGCGCTCGTCATGCTTTTTGATGATTTCCCTGTAAGTGTCCCAGATTGGCGTCTCCACATTATCACCCGGCATGACTTCCATCAAGTTTACGGGGTGCTCCACGTAGGTATCCAGCGGGAACACCTTTAAAATTGCCTCTAAAAGCTCCAGCGTCCCGTGCCCGTCGCAGCGGATAACAATTGCGTTTTTCCCCATAGTTTCCGCCGGAAAATTGCCGTCGGCAAGTACCAGCCTGTCGCTGTGGCCCATTTCGGCCAACACCTTTAAGAGCTCCGGTGAAAGAATTTTAGGAATCCCCTTTAACATTTATTTATCCTCCGCTTTTCCTGTAATTATCCCGTTACAATCTCGCCCTTTAAATCCCAAAGGGCCTCCCAGCTTTTTGCGCCCTCCCACAAAAACACCTGACCTTTCACCAGACGGCAGTTTTTGTCCTCCAGCCTGATTGCCTCCATTTCCTTCTCGGTAAGCGGGTCCTCCACAGCGCACTTTAAATTGGAGATGTACTGAGGCTCCTTCACGGAAAAAGGAATGGGCACCTGCCCCCTTTGAACCGCCCACTTTAAGCAGATAACCGTGGGATGCACCTGATGGGCCTTGGCCGCCGCCGCAACCGCCGGCAGCTCCGTATCCGCCACATCCTCCGCCGTCCTATCCCGCTCCGGCCTTGAGGGCGAACCGATAGGGCAGTAGCCAATGGGAAGAATGTCATGCTCCTTTGCATAGGCAAACAGCTCCGGCTGCTGAAAAGAAGGGTGAAGCTCCATCTCTAGCGCGGCGGGCTTTATTCTGCACAGGGGCAGCACTGCTTCCAGCTTTGGAATCGTCATGTTGCTCATGCCGATGTAGCGCGCCAGCCCTCTATCCACCAATTCCTCGCACTGTCTCCATGTTGCCATAAATTCTTCCACCGAAAAGGGCTTCGAGTCGGGATTTCTGGCGTCCCCGGCGCATCCCGGCGCATGATAATTGGGAAAAGGCCAGTGGACAAAATACAAGTCAAGATAATCCAGCCCCAAATCCGACAAGCTTTTTTTGCAGGATTCCAGCACCTTTCCCGCCCCATGCATATCGTTCCACACCTTGGAAGTGATAAACAGCTCCTTCCGTTCCACAATCTTTTCCGTGAAAAGCCATTCCAAAACCTGTCCAATGTTTTCCTCATTCTGATAAACCGCCGCGCAGTCAATCAGGCGGTATCCATACTTGACGGCCCCGTAAACCGCCTCGGAGACCGCCTCCGCGCCGTACTTATCCGAGCCGAAAGTCCCAAGCCCCATGCAGGGGATTTTTTCTCCGCTGCTTAGGGTTCTTTGGGGAATTCTGCTCTGGTCGATTTTATTTTTCATATCTCTCCTTACCGCCGTCTGCAAAAGGCCTGCGCTCTACAGGACGGTCTATCCCGCAGGCATTGTCTGCCTGCACTGGTCACCCTGCTTGACAGGCAACGCCAAGCCAAGATAAACCGTCCTATAGAACAGATAAAACCTTTAATCATTAAAAACAACCGCAACCTTGCCGCACTGGCCGCCTGCCATAAGGCGATAAGCCTCGTCCGCTTTGTCAATGGAAAATTCGTGGGTAATCAAATCTTCGGGATGAATGTTCCAGCGCACCAGACGCTCCACCAGCTCTTCCATTCTCCACAGCGACGTCACCCATGAACCGTAGATAGTTTTCTGTCCGTGAATGATATCCGGGCTGGGATTAAAGGTGCATGTGCCGCCCTCTCCCACAAACGCAATTTTTCCCCAATCTCTGGTGGCGCGGATTGCAAGCTGCCTTCCCGCATCGTTGGCGGAAGCGTCGATAGCCCTCTCAACGCCCTTGCCGCCGGTCACGGCCAAAATCTGCCCTAAGGCGTCCTCGCCCGGCTTAAATACGTAATCGACAAGCCCCAGCTTCTTCGCCAAATCAATCCGGTAATCGTTCATTTCCACGCCAATCAGCTTGTCGGCCCCCAATGCCTTTGCCAGCATAAGCGCCGCCAGACCTACCGGCCCAAGCCCCGTAACGAGAACCGCGTCGTTGCCGCAAACGCCGATTTTCTCAATTGCCTCGTACACGGTTCCAAAACCGCAGGCAACCTGCGCGCCGTCCTTGTAAGTAAGCTCGTCGGGTAAAGCAATCAAATCCTTTTCCTCCGCCAATATATACGGAGCCATGCCGCCGTTTCTCTGCCAGCCGTAGGCCTGACGGAATTTGCTCTTGCAGGAAATATAATAGCCTCTCCGACAGTCGTTGCAGACGCCGCAGCCGGAAATGTGGTACACAATCACCCTGTCCCCTTTTTTGAAACGCCGAAGGCCTTCGCCCTCCTCCACAATAATCCCGCAGGGCTCATGGCCCGCCACCATGCCGGGAATATACCCTTCGGGGCCTTTTCCCGTGTGCTCTCTGTAAATACAGCGGATGTCGCTGCCGCAGATGGTACTGGCTTTTGTCTGAATCAGGACCTGCCCGTGCCCCGGCGTGGGCACCTCAAAGTCTTTCATTTCCACCGTGCTGTTTCCGGGCAAAATGGCGCCCTTCATCATCATTTTTACCGCCATAATTTTCCTCTCTTTCCGCACTTTGCGTGCATGTAAACTTTATGTTTTTAATTTTAAAGCTTTTCATCCGTTTCTTTCCGCAAAATTTCTTCCATCTGACTTTGAAAAAACGGAAAATCCTCTTTTACAGTTTTATAGACATCTCCCATGTTTAAGGTTTGATACTTGTGCGCGGCTATATCACGAAACCCCGCCGCTTCCCTCCACTTCACTTTATCGTATTTTATTCTGGTATCGCCTGTCACAGTTTTCACGAGCTCGCCTATGTTGATTACTGTCATGCATATTGCCCTTTTGGTCTTTTCATCCTGCAAAAACTCTTCCAACGTTATATTATAAAGAAACGCGTCTGCAATTTCTATTTCTTTAACAATTTTTCCAATAGTGACATAATCTCTATGATTCATAAATAACCAACGACTTCCCAATTTCAATCATAACGCCGTCTGGCAGCGGAGCATGCAGCACATCTACATTCTTATTAAATATCTCCTCCAATCCTAATTTCAATCCCGAAAGCATAAATAAAGACACATTCTGCATATTAAATTCTACTAATAAATCAACATCGCTTTCACTTGTAAACGAACCGTCAGCATACGAACCAAATAAAGTAACCTTCTTTATTGGATATTCCTCCGATACTTTTCTAATCCCCTTTGATATTGTTTCCAATGATAAAGTCATTTTCCACCGCCTTTATACGTTAGCCTTGCAAATCTGCATGACCTTTTTCATATATATTTAATATTATCATAACACGCACAAAGTACAAACAAATTTTTTTGTTTTTATTTTATAGGGAATACCGGAAGCAAACGCCGCAAACCTGCCTTATACAAAGCAAAAAGCAGACCCCGCAAGCCTGCCTTTTGCATCGGAATTCCTCTCTGCCTTTCCGTAAAGCTTTCTTCCGATATTTGCATTTTTAAACTCTTTATCTCGTCACAATATCCACCGGCACGTTGAAAATCTTCGCCACCTTCAAAATCGTGTCGATATGTCTGCCTGTGGCCGCCGCGAAATGATGGGTCGGGCCGCACTCGCTCCAGCGGTTTACAAACTCCCTTGCGCCGCAGGTAAAGCGCGTCCGCATGTTAGTATCGCCGAAGGAAAGAATCTTGCCCTCCTCGTTCACGCCCTCCGCAACGATAAATTTAAAGTGTCCATCCCCGTCCTGGGTGATTGCAAGATAGGTAACAGGGCCGGTGTAGGGATAAAACTGCGTCAAATAGCCGCCGCCGGTTTTCCCGTGGAATACCTTCACAATCTTCATGGTGGGCTTCTTGTCGGAAATATCGGCGTCCCCTGAACCGCTGTGCCCGATAATGGCAATATCGTCGTTAAAATCAATGGAGTACATCTCGGCAAGCTGGCCGGTTCCTGAGATAGTTTTTAAAATACTCATTGCCATAGCAACCTTCATGTCGCCCTCAACCGCGCAGGCTGTTCCCTGTTTAATCAGCATGGAAAAAGCAGGAATCAGCATACTGTCCAAAACGCCCGCCTTGCCTTGAGCGAATCCGTCGTAATGGGAAGCAATCAGGCCCAGCTTTTCATCCTTCACCCATTTCTCAAAGGCAACCACATATTTTGCCATCTCCCATACTTCCTCAATGCTTCCGCCGCCCTCAATATCAAAGGTATCAAGAATATCCTGCGCCTTTGCGCGGATTGCCTCTTCGTCGGTGATATCGTCGGCGATTGCCCACATTTTTTCCCAATCAAACTGTTTTGTATATAAATGCATCCTTCTGTAAAGGTTGGACTCGTCGATGTAAAGGTCCATCATGCCGGGATAAGGCCTTCCAATCTGCGCGATATTCGTGTCGCGGAATCTTCTTCTCACCTGAGCGGCGCGGCACCACTGTTCAATCTCCGCCGCAACGCCGGGGTCTCCGCCCTCAACCACTCCGGTAATCACCGCATGTCTCTTTCCGTATCTCTCAAGGTCGGCCACCATCTCGCCGACAGCGCCGCAGGCATAGCCCTCGCCCAGCCATGACGCAATGTCCGTGTGGTCGTAATCAAGAGCTTTCAGCTTCTGCACGTTCACCAAAACCACCGGAACGTCCAAATCCTTTACCGCGGGGAGCATATTGTAGGACGTCGCATAGGTTAAAAGCTGTAAAAATACTAAATCAACATCCGCCGCCCGAAACAAATCCCCCGCTGCCTGCGATTGCTCTTTTGTAGTTACCATTCCTCCGTCAATAATCTCCACCGTGTCGGGAAGCGTCTTTTTAAACGCCTCGTACTGCGTCTCAAATTCAGGCACCAGCGACGGGAACTGCGGTAGATACGCGCCTAATGCAATGGAAAACACACCTACTTTTGCCTTTGTATCAACTAACATAATTTTAACCTCCTATTTTTAAATTAAATTTTATTCCGGTTTATAAACTTGTATTGCAAAGGAATCATAAATACAGCTTCTTGCGTCGCGCAAATCCGCCAGCTCTCCCCCCGCAATCATCTGCGCTGCAAGATTGCCTATTGCAGTCGCTTCCGTGGGCCCTGCATAGACGGTTCTGCCCGTTGCTTTCGCCGTAAGGCGGTTTAAATAGTCCGCATTTGCACCGCCGCCCACAATGTGGATACTGTCGTAATGGAGCCCTGTCATTTCCTCTATTTCCTTCACGACAGCCCCGTAGCATTTCGCCAGACTATTGTAAATAACGGCGGCTGTCTCCGCGATTCCTTCGGGAACCTGCTGCCCGGATTCCCTGCACGCTGCCTGCACTTCCTCGGTCATATTGGCCGGGGCGAGAAAACGGTCGTCATTGCAATCCACAATAGAAGCGATACCGCTCTTCGACGCCATATCGCAGATTTCCCCAAAGCCCAAGTCCTGCCCGATTTCCTTTTTCACGGACTGTATCATCCAAAGGCCCATGATATTTTTCAGATAGCGGAAACGGTAATCGTAGCCGCCCTCGTTCGTCAAATTGCAGGCTTTGCTTTCTTTAGAACAATTTGCCTTGGAAAGCTCCGTTCCCATAAGGGACCATGTGCCGGAACTAATGTAAAGGGTCGCATCCTCGTTGCTGGGCACCGCCATCACCGCCGAACCGGTATCATGGGTTGCCGGAAGCACTACTTTACAATCGTAGCCAATTTCCTCCTGCATTTCCTTCGTCAAAGAGCCAAGCTCGCTTCCCGGCGTGTGGATTTCCATAAATATTTCCCTTGGATATCCCAGCTTGTCAATCAAATCCCAAGCCCAATCCTTCGTTTCCGGGCTCACCATCTGCATGGTTGTGGCGTTGGTGTACTCCGTTACCGCCTTTCCCGTAAGCAGATAATTGAAATAATCGGGAATCAGCAAGAGCTTTTTGGCTGCCGCAAGACGCTCCGGCTGCTTTTCCTTTACCGCCATAAGCTGATAAATGGTGTTGAATATCTGCTTTTGAATTCCCGTAGCGGCGTACAGGTCGTCCTCCTTTATTATCTCATAAACCTTTTCGTCCATCCCTCTGGTGCGGCCGTCCCGGTAAGCCGTGGCGTTTCCCATGCGCTCTCCGTTTTCATCCAAAAGGACAAAGTCCACCGCCCATGTGTCGATTCCGACGCTTGCAGGAATTTTTCCCAGCTCCTTACACTTCTTCATGCCGTTCTTAATTTCCTCAAACAGCCTGTCAACCTCCCAAGTCAATTCGCCGTCCTTTTCCACCATCCCGTTGGGGAAACGGTAAACCTCCTCCAGCATTATCCTGCCATTATCCTTATGCGCAAGAATATGACGCCCACTGGACGCGCCGATATCAATTGCCAGATAATACTTCTCCATACCTTCTCCTTTCCTTATTTTCCCGCTGTCCACGGTAATGTTGCACTATAAAATTATTTTAACGCGGACTGTCCGTAAAAAAAAGAACACCTTTTGCTTAAAAAAGTGTCCTTATTTGCACGGGTTAAAATAGCGTATTTTTTATGCAGTTTTTACAATGTTTTATTACTCTTTTTAAGTACTTTTTGTCTGATTCTGCCAATCGATTTGGCATAACTTTGCATATCTCGGCATAACTTTTCTTTGAATTGGTGTAAAAATCAGTTCCGCTCAGCCCAGCAAATAAGCTCGGAGAAATCCAAGCTCTTCTTGCGAATGTTACTTTTATAGATTATCGATAATATGTTCGACTTCTTTTAGCTCATCGATAAACAACAATAAAGCATCCAAAAAATTTGATGTTATATTACCAATAATATAAAAATCCGTTTTTCACTATCAAAATAGTAGAATTGTTCCGCCTTAATATATCCCCAACTTTACATTACATATTAATTGCCCCTATCTTCTAGTTTAGCGACCGTTATCTTTTTTCCATGCTTTAAAACTTCATCGCCCCAAGCAATTGGTTTAACATCTTTTAATGTTTCTTGTGACGACACAATCTTTCCTTTTTTCTGTTTTAATGCCTGTAGATTAAGAGTAGCGTGCATTTTCTTTCCACCTTTTTGTCCTTCTTAAACATCATTATTTATATGGTGTTCATTATACCCCCGTTCCTAAAACATTTTCAATTATCTTTTTTAGGCAATAATCTCGCTCTCAAACGCACTTTCTTTCATCTCCTTTTTGATTTCCGTCTTGATATTGTCCGACTTTACCACTACTCCGTTTTCACGAAACTTGGAATATACTTCAGCGTTCGCGCAGTGTTCAATGCACTAACAAATTCAACTAACGGTGCGTGGGCGGTTCTATCATTAGGACAATGTAGGAGGAAGAAGATAAATTTAATACGAATTTTATTGTAAATACAAACATTTTTCTATATAATTAAGGTATGATAGGGAATAAACTATTCTATCTTCTGTCATAGATTTTAGAAAACGAGATGACAAAATGCAGAACGATACAAAGCAGACGCAGGAAGTCAAGGCAAAGCGTACCGCAAAAAA
>JAMPGS010000030.1 GCA_023663815.1 Clostridium sp. | reverse complement strand
GGCCCACGGTGTACAATTTAATCCACATCGGCAACGCCCGCCCTATGATCGTGTTCGACACGGTGCGGAGATATATGGAGCATAAGGGCTACAAGGTAAATTATGTGTCCAATTTTACCGACGTGGACGACAAGATTATCCGGCAGGCGATTGAGGAGGGCGTGGAGGCCTCGGTTATCTCCGAACGCTACATTGTGGAGTGTAAAAAGGATATGGCGGCCATGAATGTAAAGCCCGCCACTACCCACCCTAAGGCGACGGAAGAAATCTGCGGTATGCTGGACATGATTGGAACCTTGATTGAAAAAGGCCACGCCTATGTGGCGGCGGACGGCACGGTTTATTTTAGGACCAGAAGCTTTAAGGATTACGGAAAGCTTTCCCACAAGAATCTGGACGATTTGCGGGGAGGGAACAGGTCTCTATTAGTAAGCGGCGAGGACCAGAAGGAAGATCCTCTTGACTTTGTGCTTTGGAAGCCCAAAAAGGAAGGGGAGCCCTACTGGGAGTCTCCATGGTGTGACGGCCGTCCGGGATGGCATATCGAGTGCTCCGTGATGAGTAAACGGTATTTAGGGGATGAGATTGACATTCACGCGGGCGGGGAGGATTTGATTTTTCCCCATCATGAAAATGAGATTGCCCAATCCGAGGCAGCTAACGGAAAGCCTTTTGCAAAGTATTGGATGCACAATGCTTTCTTAAATATCGACAATAAAAAGATGTCAAAATCTGAAGGAAATTTCTTTACGGTGAGGGATATCAGTGAAAAATACGATTTGCAGGTGCTTCGGTTTTTCATGCTTTCCGCTCATTACAGAAGCCCTTTAAATTTCAGTGCGGAGTTGATGGAAGCGGCGGGCAACGGCTACGACAGGATTGTAACCAGCGTCGGCAATTTAAATTATCTGATTGAAAATAGCGCTTCCGAGGAAATGAGCGATGGAGAAAAAAAGCTTATAGAGGAAGCTAAAGGCTATATCGCCCGGTTTGACGAGGCCATGGACGATGATTTTAACACGGCGGACGCTATTGCGGCAATCTTTGAGCTGGTGAAGTTTGTGAATTCCAACACAAAGGAGGCCTGCAGCAGAACGTTTTTACAGGGCTTAAAGGACGAAATCGTGATGCTTTCCGACATCTGCGGCTTGATTGTGGAGAAAAAGCCGGAGATATTAGAGGAAGACATTGAGGTCCTGATTGCGGAGCGGCAGGCGGCCAGAAAGGCCAAGAATTTCCAGCGGGCCGACGAGATTCGGGGAGAGCTTTTGGAAAAAGGGATTATTTTGGAGGATACCCGCGAGGGGGTTAAATGGAAGAGAGTGTAAGTCTTTTGACGTTAATCAAAAAAAGCTTTGCATTAAAAGAGGTGGATATCAGGACATATTCACCTCTTACGCTTGCGTACATTGGGGATGCGGTTTACGATTTGATTTTTCGGACCATGGTGGTGCAGAGGGGCAACGCCCCCGCAAACAAGCTCCACATCCAGACTATCCGCTATGTAAAGGCTCCCGCGCAGGCGGTTTTGGCGGAAGCGATTTTGGACGAGCTCACGCCGGAGGAAGACGCCGTGTATAAAAGAGGGAAAAACGCCAAGCCTTATACTATGGCGAAGAACGCAACCATGTGGGAATACAAGAAAGCCACCGGACTTGAGGCCTTGATTGGATATCTTTATCTGACGGAGCAGATGGAGCGCGCCATGGAGCTGGTGCAGATTGGCCTGCAAAGAACCGAGGGGGAAGAGACGGCGCAGGAGTGAAGGATAAACTTTTCATTCTTGCAGGCGGCGTGGGAGTGAAGGACAAGCTTTTCATCCCCGCAGGCGGTGCAGGAGTGAAGGACAAACTTTTCATTTCCGCGGGCGATAAGTTAAAGTTATGCTGGTATGACTTTACGAGTTCAGCGGGCGTTGAATGGGAAATTTGCGCTCGCCGGATAGGAGCAAAGAAAATATGAAAAACGAAAAAAATAAAAAAACAGCCGGAGCGGAGGAAAGGCAGGCGAATGAATTTATTATAGAGGGAAGAAATCCCGTGATTGAGGCGTTCCGTTCAGGAAAAACCATCGACAGGGTTTATATACAGGACGGGTGCAAGGACGGCCCTATTTTAACCATTAAGCGGGAGGCCGCAAAGCGGAACGCGCAGATAAAATATGTGGGCAAAGAGCGTCTTGACCAGATGTCGGAGACCGGCAGGCATCAGGGGGTGATTGCCTGCGCCGCCGCTTACGAGTACAAAACCGTTGAGGATATGCTGCGGCTGGCGGAGGAAAAGAAGGAGCAGCCCTTTCTTATTTTTTTGGATAATATTGAGGATCCCCACAACCTTGGGGCAATTATCCGCACGGCCAATCTGGCTGGAGCCCACGGCGTGGTGATTCCCAAAAACCGCGCGGTAGGGCTGACGGCGGCGGTGGCAAAAACCTCTGCAGGGGCTTTGAATTATACGCCGGTTGCCAAAGTCACGAATCTTGTCCAAACCATGGAGCAGTTAAAAGCTAAAGGGATGTGGTTCGTGTGCGCGGACATGGACGGGACGCGGATGTACGACTTGAATTTAAAGGGTTCCATTGGGCTGGTAATCGGCAGCGAGGGCGAGGGAGTGGGCAGGCTGGTAAAGGAAAAATGCGATATGACGGCCGCAATTCCCATGATGGGCGAGATTGCATCTTTAAACGCCTCCGTGGCGGCGGGAGTGCTGGCCTATGAGATTGTGCGCCAGAGACTTTTGTAAGTTTGTTGTGAAAGTTGATTATAAGCCTGTTGTTGAAAGCTGGTTGTAAGCTTGTTGTTGAAGATTGATTATCAGCTTATTGTGAAGGGTTGAGATGGGAAAAGTAAACAGATTTTTATTGATGCTTATTGCTATGGCCGCAATTATGCTTGCGGCGGTGGGGATTGACAAGGGAATACAGCATTATAACGCCCGGAAGTGGGAAGCGGAGCGGGTGGCAAGGTATGAGCAGGCCCATGCGGACGTGGCCGACATTGAGATGACGATTAGCCAAATATCCAACGACCCGGAGGCGCTTAACGCTTTTATTGAGGAAAACAAGGCGTATTTTGATGAGATGCTGGAGGAGATGGAAAACGGCGGCGGCGAAGGTCAGGGCCAAGGCGGCTTTTCCCATGGAACGGAAGGCATGGGAGGAGAGAACGGGGAGTTTTACGGGGAAGATGCGGAGCAAGGATTGTTCTCTGTATCCGGCGATGATATGGAAAAAATATCGGAAAATTGGGACGGGGATACGTCGGAAAACAGGCTAGGGGACGTATCGGGCAACTGGTTTCGGAGTGAATCCGGAAAATGGTTTCGGGATGTTTCCGGCAATTTGTTCGACGTATCTGGCAACCATGTTGACGTTTCTGGCAACCGGATTGACGTGTCCGGGAACCGCATTGATGTATCTGGCAATCGAATTGACGTATCGGGGAATTTATTTGACGCTTTCGGAAATCAAATTTTCGTATTGGAAAACGGTGTGTTTGGAGAAACAATGTCGGAAAGCGGCGCGTCGGGGGATAATGCCTTTGGAGCTGTAACGCCGGAAGGTACGTTAAGCGGCGGTTTTTCGGGGACAACTCTTTTAGAAAAGCGCAAAGTCCGCGGCTCCTATATAGAGACGCGGATGCAGAACGGAGTTGACAAAAAAATAATCACGGAGAACAGCCTTGATTTTTCCAATATTTCCATTGCGTGTCTGGGGGACAGCATCACCGAGGCGGCCAATTTGAGCGATATGGAAGATTATCAGCAATATGCCTACCCTGCAAAGCTGTGTGAGCTGCTGGGGGCAAAGAAGGTGACGAATCTTGGAATCGGCGGTTCTTCTATCGGAAGATATTGGGACAAGGCGTTTGTGGACAGATATAAGGATATCCCTGAGGACACGGATTTAATTTTGGTGATGGGGGGAACAAACGACGGCTTTTGCTTGAGTGAAGAAGAGCTGGGTACTATGGAAGAGCGGGCGGAGAGAACTTATATCGGGGATTTGGACGAGCTTATGCGCTCCTTGAAGGAGGATTACCCCGACGCGGTTATCATATTTGCAACGCCCCTTCCAAATGTGCTTCACGACCTTTTGAGGAAGGAGCGGGATTATTTATTGCCCCAGTCAGTGCTTGTAAACATCATGAAGGAATTGGCGGCGGAATATGAAATACCGGTCATTGATTTGTATAATTCCAATATACTGGACACCCACGACGCGGCGGTGATTTACAATTATATGCCGGACGGCGTACACTGTAATTCCGACGGTTATACATTGCTTGCGGAGCATTTGGCGGCGGAGGTGATACGGCTGTATGGGGAAGAAGCCGAGAAGAAGGAAGCCGGGGCACTGTATGAGGAGGAGGCCGCGAAGAGGGAGGCCGGAGACGAAGATGGACAGAAACTATGAAAAACACAGCGACGAGGAGCTGATTGTGCGTTTGCGGGATGGGGGTTTGCAAATTAAATTATGTATGGTAATGTGATAATTTTCTGCGGAGTTATTGAAAAAAATAGTATGCTATGGTATATTGAATAAAATTTGATATGGAGAGACAGATTAAATGAAGTTATTTCAATTTGCGTTCTGTTATGATTATGATAAAAAAATTAATGCTTTAAGTTGTTTGTGTCCTGAGAAATGGAGTTTTGGCTCTAATTCAGACAATGTGATTTTAAAAAATTACATAGACCATACTTTAGAAAAGGTATATGAAGAAGGTAAAATTATCGAAAAAACAGAGTATTGCTTGTTTAACACTGGCTTATATACAAATTTTTATCAAGAAATATACGCTTATTTTGTTAAAAATCAAAATAAGGATAAGCAAAAATGGTTTTTAGATGGGTTTTATACGTCTTATCAAATTTCTAATATGGGAGTAATAGAGCATCCGCAAAGGGCAAATTATTTTTTGAATCCTGCAGAATTGGTTTTTGATACAAATTGTGAAATTATTCCGCAATATCCTCATATTTTTAATGACCCGGAAAATTTTTTGCGGATTCCAGAAAATATAAGGGAGAGCTCCAATAAGATAATGCTTTTTGATGGGGCAATTAAGCGGGCAAAGCAAATGATAAATGCCAATTACAAAACTGCGGTGCCCCAATATTATAAGGGAAAGATTCAGCTATTGATTCCTATTTGTCTGATAAATGATAATGTACCCGATTTGGCTTTGGTGGTAAGCAAAAATGAAGCGGGAAATCAGTATTTAGGTCATACATGTTTGACGTTGGATATGGCATACAATAACGCCCGTCTGATAGCAAGGCCGGATAGTAATTGGCTTAAACCATAAAGATTTGACAAAAGCATTATTATCTGGTATATTTAAATAAATTAGGTGATATATTACATTATTATGTATGATTTTCATTATTTTTTGTATTCTTATTATTTATGTAAGCGTTATTATTATTTTTGGGCAGGCCAACAGGTTTGCCCCTTATTTATGCACAAAGCCCGTGCAAAGGAGGAAGCCGCAAAAACGGCGCACGGGCTGCGCGGCGAGCAGGGAGAAAAATTTTTTCTACTTGATTGTGCAGATTTGTATAGGGAATAGGGTTTGAATCAAGGATGGAGCTTATGGACAGAAACTATGAAAAACACAGCGACGAGGAGCTGATTGTGCGCCTGCGGGACGGGGAAGAGGCCATCACCGATTACATCATGGACAAGTATAAAAATCTGGTGCGCAACAAGGCAAAGTCCATGTACATTTTGGGGGCCGACAGGGAGGATTTGATTCAGGAGGGCATGATTGGGCTCTTTAAGGCGATACGAGATTACGATACGGGGCGCGACGCCAGTTTTGCCACCTTTGCGGACTTGTGCGTGTCAAGGCAGATGTACACGGCGGTTCAGGCGGCGGGGAGGCAGAAGCACGCGCCTCTCAATACCTATATTTCCCTTTATGCAAACGGAGCGGGAGGCGACGAACCGGATAAGGGCGAGGAGTGGGAGCTGATTAACAGCCTCATATCCATGTCGGAGAAAAGCCCTGAGGAGCTTGTGATTGATAAGGAAAATGTGGAGCTGCTTGAAAAAGTGATGGAAAAAGAGCTTAGCGCTTTTGAAAAGCAGGTTCTTGACCTGCGTCTTACGGGAATGAGCTACAGCCAGATTGCAAAGGTGCTGGGAAGGGACGATAAATCCACCGATAACGCGCTTCAAAGAATGAAAACGAAATTGCGGAAAGCTATTTTGAAATGATGGAGACGGCCCGTTGCGCAATATGCAAATCAGGCGAAAGTGACTTTTAAAATAAAATTTTTATAAAAATAAAAGAGAGTATATTGACAGGCTTTTAGTTTGTCAATATACTTTTTTTGGGCCCGACTGACCGACCGGTCGGACGGAAACGGCAATTTTGCTTCAGGCGGCTTTTTGGCCTGCTTGCCTGCGGAAATGAAAGCTTTGCGGTAGCGCGGCAATAAGGCCGCGGCGAATATAGGGAAAGAGAGAGGATTACATATGTTATCAAAGTTCAGCGTGAAAAAATCCTACACAGTGCTGGTGGCGGTAGTGCTTGTAATTGTATTGGGGGTTGTCTCATTTACAAGAATGACGACAGATTTGCTGCCAAATATCAGCCTGCCTTATGCAATTGTGATGACGGCCTATCCGGGAGCCAGCCCGGAGACGGTAGAGATGGTGGTGACGAAGCCGGTGGAGGCTTCCATGGCGACGGTGAGCAACATAGAAAGTATCAGTTCCGTTTCCAGCGAGAATTATTCCATGGTAATTTTGGAATTTTCCCAGTCGGCGGACATGAACGCGGTGTCGCTGGAAATGCGGGAAAATCTGGACCAGATAAAAAGCTATTGGGACGATTCCGTAAGCAATCCAATTATCATGAAGCTGAATCCCGATATGCTTCCGGTGATGATTGCGGCGGTGGGCGGCAACAATATGGACGCCGCGCAGATAACCAAAATGACGGAGGACATTATCATTCCCGAACTGGAAAGCATCGACGGCGTGGCCTCCGCCAGCGCAACGGGGCTTTTGGAGGAAAGCGTCAACGTGATTATCCGGCAGGATAAAGTGGATAAGGTGAACGAGCAGGTTTTCGGCTCCATCGACGAGGAAATCAACGAGGTGTTGGAGGAGCTGAACGAAAATAAGCAGGAGGTATATGACGGGCAGGCGGAGCTTGCCGACGCCCGCGCTGATTTGGAGGAATCCAAAGTAGAGCTTGCCGATAAGTGGCAGGAATTGGAGGATTCCAAAAAGGAAATTGAGGATTCCAAAAAAGAATTGGAGGATTCCAAGAGGGAGCTTGCCGACGGACGGGCGGAAATCAATGAAAACCGGACGAAGCTTGAGGAGGGCAAGGCCGAGCTGGCGGAGAAAAAGACGGCCACCGCCAAGCAGCTTGCCGAGGCGGAGACAAAGATTGTGACGGCAAAGGCGGATTTGGAAGCCACGAAGATGCACATTACCGCTAACGTTGCAACGATTAAGGCGGCGGCGGAAGGGTTGGAAAAAATCGAAGCCGGAAAAAAACAGATGAATACTCTGGCAGGGGTAGATTTGGGGGATTCAAATGCGGTAGCTGGGCAGAAGGCAAGCTTGGATGGAATTAAAACAAACATAGAGAGTGTTCTTAAAAAGATAGAAAGCGCAGCCGACCTTACTAGTCCTTTAAAGGAGATGGGGTTTTCTTCAGATGATGTTGAAGGACTTAATCAATTACTTGGGGCTCTTAATATAGGGGCAAGTTTGAGTTTAGATACCACCGGTGTGGAAGCACAGAATATATTAAAGGCGGCTGCGTCCGGCATAGATAAGACTAAAGCTGGCATAGATAAAATGGTAGAAGAATATGAAAATATGGGTGTCACCGCTGACAACATGGAAGAAAGCCTCAACGCCCTCACCATGGGACTTGGCGCAGATGCGTATATTAAGCAGATGAACGACACCCTCTCCGAAATCGACGGCAACATCAGCAAGCTTGACAGCGCAATGAACGAGCTTTATCAAGGCAACATGATAGCCGCCATTGAGTTTGCCAATGCCCAAAGCACTATCAGCCTTGGAGAATTCCAGCTAAGCTCCGCGGAGGCCCAGCTTGAGGCGGGTGAAAGCCAAATTGAAGCGGGCGAGGAACAGCTTGAGGCGGCGGAAGAGCAGTTGGAAGCGGGAGAAGAGCAGCTTCGGGACGGCGAGGAGCAGATTCAGGATGGCGAGGAGCAGCTCAACGATACCGCCGAGCAGCTTGCCGACGCGCTGCAGCAGATTCTCGACGGCGAGGAGGAAGTGGAGGAAAACAGGCTGGACGCTTACGACAAGGCCGACATGCACAGTATCTTGACCGTGGAGACGGTGGAAGCTTTGCTGACGGCGCAGAATTTTTCCATGCCCGCCGGATATGTGACGGAAAACGGCATTTCTTATTTGATTCGCGTGGGCGACAAGCCGGAGAGCATTGAAGAGCTAAAGAAAATGCCCCTTATGAATCTGGAAATGGACGGCGTGGACATTATTACCCTTGGCGACGTGGCGGATGTGTTTATGACCGACAATTCGGAGGAGATTTACGCCAATGTAAACGGCGCGCCGGGAATTATGGTGACCCTGCAAAAGCAGACGGGGTACTCCACCGGCGACGTGTCCGACAAAATCTTGGAAAAGTTTGACGAACTGCGGGAAGAAAACGAGGATTTGATGCTGATTACCCTGATGGATCAGGGAATTTACATTGACCTTGTAATGGATTCCATTATAAACAACATTTTGTTTGGGGCGGTGCTGGCAATCCTGATTTTGATTGTATTCTTAAAGGATTTGCGGCCTACCGCGGTGATTGCCTGCTCAATTCCTATCAGCTTGGTGACGGCAATCGTGTGCATGTATTTTAGCGGCGTGACCTTGAACGTCATTTCTTTATCGGGCCTTGCGCTGGGAATCGGTATGCTGGTGGACAATTCCATTGTGGTAATCGAGAATATTTACCGCCTGAGGAAAGAAGGATACTCGGCAAGGGAAGCCGCGATAGAAGGGGCCGGGGAAGTGGCAGGCGCGATTATGGCCTCCACATTAACCACCGTCTGCGTGTTTTTGCCGATTGTGTTTACGGAGGGAATTACCAGACAATTGTTTGTGGATATGGGCCTGACGATTGGTTACTCTCTGCTGGCAAGCCTTGTGATTGCCCTGACGGTAGTGCCGGCAATGGCTTCCAAGGTGCTGGTGAAAACCAAGGAAAACACGGACGGGAAGTTTTTTACCGGCTTAATCAATGTCTATGAAAAGCTGTTGAAGCTGGCCCTAAAGGGGAAACCTGTGGTGTTGATTTTAGTTTTGGCGCTCCTAGTAGCAAGCGCGGCGGCATCTTACGCCAAGGGAACCGCTTTTATGCCGGATATGGACAGCACGCAGTTTAACATGTCCATCACGCTGCCGGACGAGACGCCCTTGTCCAAGACGGCGGAGGTTACGGACGAAGTGATTGACCGCCTGCTGGCCCGCGAGGAGATAGAGGATGTGGGCGCAATGGCCTCCACCTCGTCGATGTCGATGCTCACGGGAAGCGGCAATGCGGCGACCAACGCCACGACCCTTTATCTTGCCTTGAGCGAGGAAAAGGAAAAGGATAACGAGACCATTGCAAAGGAAATTATGGAGGAGATGGCGGATATCTGCGAGGAAAACGACGCGGAAATCGTCATTGACACCTCTTCTATGGATATGAGCGCCATGGGCGGAAGCGGTATTTCCGTTCAGGTGCGCGGGCGCGACATTGATGTGATGCAGAAGATTGCCATTGACATTGCGGCCATTGTGGAGAGCGTGGAGGGGACGGAAAACGTCTCCGACGGTTTGGAGGAATCCACGGGCGAGCTGCGCGTGATAGTTGACAGGGATAAGGCAATCGAGCACGGCATGACCGTTGCCGAGGTGTTTCAGCAGCTTTCCGCCAAGCTTGCCGAGAGCTCCAGCGTGACGACGCTGGAAACGGCGGACAACGAATACGGTATTTATGTAAAGCACGGCTCGGACATTGAGCTTACCAGAAATCTTGTAAAAGACGTGGTGTTGGAGCGGACGAAGCAGGACGGGACCAAAGACAAGGTGGCTTTGTCGGAAATTGCTGAGTTTGAAAATGCAATTTCTCCTGATTCCGTAAACAGAATCGACCAGAACCGCTATATTCAGGTGTCCGCATCCATTGCCGACGGCTACAACGTGGGGCTTGTCTCCAATGTTTTGGAGGAAGAATTAGATAAATACGAGATGCCTTCCGGATACAGCCTTGTAATGAGCGGCGAAAACGAAATGATTATGGACGCGATGGAACAGCTTTACCTGATGCTGATTTTGGCGTTGATATTCATGTATTTGATTATGGTGGCGCAGTTTCAGTCGCTGCTCTCGCCCTTTATCATTATGTTTACCATCCCGCTGGCTTTTACTGGCGGCTTCCTTGGGCTTGTAATCAGCGGGAGCGAGCTCAGCGTGATTGCGCTGATTGGATTCGTCATGCTGTCCGGTATCATTGTAAACAACGGTATCGTGATGGTGGATTACACCAATCAGCTTAGAAACGAGGGCATGGAAAAGAGGGAGGCTCTGCTGAACGCGGGAAGAACCAGACTGCGCCCGGTGTTGATGACGGCCCTCACCACCATTTTAGCCCTCTGTACCATGGTATTCAGCCACGATATGGGCTCGGAGATGGGTAAACCCATGGCAATCGTGACGATTGGCGGTTTGGTGTACGGCACGCTGCTTACCCTGATAGTGATTCCCTGCATTTACGATATTTTTTCAAGGGAGAAAAAAGACGGGGACGGACGCTCCCAAAATAAGAAAAAGCTCTTTCAAAAGAAAGAAAAGGCACAGGAGGAGTAGGCATGGAAAAGAATCTTGCGCCGAAGGCGGAGGCCTTGTATCAGGCGGTGATGGAGTTGTTTGCGGAGGGAGCGGATTTAAACAATCTCACCGTCGCTGAAATTGCAAAAAAGGCCGGTATCGGAAAAGGAACGGTTTACGAGTATTTTGACAATAAAGAGGAAATGATTGCGGAGGCGATTTTTTACCACACAAAAAATGTCTGCCGGGAGATGTACGATAAACTTGGCGAGGAAAAGAGCCTTTACGGGAGGATGCACCTGTTTCTTGTCACTATGGACGAGGAAATGAACGATATTAGGTGCTTTGTCCGCGTCCTTCAGCTAATGGTAGGTAATTCCGCCCTGAGCGGCAAAATGCGGGAGATACTCAGCGAGAGAAGAGACAACGAGGTGCTGATTGCCGATTTGGTAAAAAAGATTATTGAAGCCGACGTGGAGACAGACAGGGAAAAAGAAAATACCGCCGTTTATCTGGAAATGATGGCTTTTTCCAGAATAATATGCTATGCTCTTTATCAGTTTGAGGCGAAGGAACGGATAAATATCGAGGCCGAGGCCATGCGGGAAATGATTTGCAGGGACATATGCCGGGATGTGGAAAATTTTAAGGCGCGGTAGCCAAATGTTTGTTTCCGCAAGGGAGTAAATGTCCGCTTGTTAAGGTATTTTCTTGGGGTGTTACAAATTGATATTTCGTTGCTCGCGGAGGGCTTTTGATTAGGAAGATGAAGGGGAGATGACAGTGGGAATTTGCTATATTGTGGGAGCCGGGGAAGTGGACGGCGAGTTTCCCGCGCTTATGGAGGAAGATATGCTGATTGCCTGCGACGGCGGCTATGCGTACTGCGAGGAAAAAGGCATAAGGGCGGATATGGTGGTGGGCGATTTTGATTCCTTAAGCTATCTGCCGGAGCATCCGAACGTGGTGGTGCTGATGCCGGAAAAGGACGAGACGGACACAGGCTGGGCAGTGAAAGAAGGCTGGAAGCAGGGATACCGGGAGTTTCGCATTTACGGGGGAACCGGAGGACGGTTCTCCCATACCGTGGCGAACATTCAGCTTTTAGCATGGCTGAAAGCCATGGGCGGAAACGGTATTTTAATAGGAAAGGATTCATGGCATCGCGTTATTTCCAATGAAGAAATAATCTTTGACGAGAAGGAGAAGGGTTATCTCTCTGTTTTTTGTCTTGGAGAGCGCGCGGAGGGCGTGTACGAGAGCGGCCTTAAGTACAAATTAAACGATGCAGTTTTGGTGAAGGAAAACCCCGTGGGGGTCAGCAATGAGTTTATGGGAAAAGAAAGCAGGGTGGCGGTACGGAAAGGAACGTTATTGCTGATTAAAGAAGCTTATGTTTGAAATAAGGTAAAAAGTAATTTAATTAAATGCAAATGTAATTTTTTTAAGAAATGGTTTTGATAAAAATGAAAGACACAATTTTTGAGAAGTGCTTTTCGTTAAAATGTAAAGCATAATTTTTGAGAAGTACTTTTCATTAAAATGTAAGATATAATTTTTGAAAGGTATTTTTTGTTAAAATAAAGGTATGACTTTTAAATGGATTTGAGGGAGGGTACTTGCAATGGGAATACCGAGGCCGGAGCATCCACAGCCGCAGATGCTGAGGGAAAATTGGGTGAATTTGAACGGGGAATGGGATTTTGCCTTTGATTTTGGAAACAGCGGGATAGAAAGGGAATCTTATAAAAGGACGGAATTGGATAAGAAAATCATTGTGCCCTTCTGCCCGGAAAGCAAGCTGAGCGGAATCGGCTATAAGGATTTTATGCGAGCGGTGTGGTATCAAAGAAGCGTCTTTTTTTCCAAGGAACAATTAAAGGGCAGGGTTTTGCTGCATTTTGGAGCCGTGGATTACCAGTGCCGCGTGTGGGTGAACGAACTGCCCGCCGGGGAGCATAAGGGCGGTTATTCTTCTTTTTCCTTTGATATTACGGAATTGGCGGCGGAGGGAGAAAACAGCATTGCGGTTTACGCCGGGGACGAGACGGCAGGCGGCAGGCAGCCTAAAGGAAAGCAGAGCAGCCTTTACGCTTCCCACGACTGCGATTACACGCGCACCACCGGAATCTGGCAGACCGTATGGCTGGAATTTGTACCGGAAAGCTATATTGAGAAGGTGCAGTATTATCCTAATATAGAGGAGAAAACTATAAGCATTAAAGCGGTAACGCGGGGCGACGGGATACTTAAGGCGGAGGCTTTTTATGACGGAACTAGCTGCGGAAAAGCGCAGGCAAAAACCAGCGCAGGCAATGCGATGCTTACGATTCCCTTAAGCCAGCTTCACTTGTGGGAGCCGGGAGCGGGGAGGCTCTACGATTTGGAGCTGAGCTTTGGCGATGATAGGGTAAAAAGCTATTTTGGCATGAGGGAAATAAAAATTGACGGCGAGCGGGTCTTGATTAACGGAAAATCCGTGTTCCAAAGGCTGGTGCTGGACCAAGGCTTTTATCCCGATGGAATTTACACGGCGGCCTCCGAGGAGGACTTGAAGCAAGATATTCTGCTGTCGCTGGCGGCTGGTTTTAACGGAGCCCGGCTGCATCAAAAGGTGTTTGAGCCTAGATTTCTTTATCACTGCGATAAGCTGGGCTATTTGGTTTGGGGCGAGCAGGGAAACTGGGGGCTTGACGTCAGTGCGCCGGAGGCGCTAAAGGCTTTTTTGCCGGAGTGGATGGAAGTAATTGAGAGGGATTTTAACCACCCGGCCATTATCGGCTGGTGCCCTTTTAACGAGACATGGGATTACAACGGCCGCAGGCAGGACGACGATTTGCTGTCCGTGGTATACCATATGACAAAGCTGTATGATACCACAAGGCCCTGTATCGATACCAGCGGGAATTTTCATGTGATAACGGATATTTATGATTTGCACGATTATGAGCAGGACGTGGAAAAATTTGCGGGCCATTATGCGGAATTTGCCGCGGGAGGCGATTTGCGGGATACCCATCCCCACCGCCAAAGCATGGTGAAGGGAATTCCGGTTTTTATCAGCGAGTACGGCGGAATCAAGTGGGACGTGGAGGGCGGAAACGAGAAGAGCTGGGGATACGGCGAAGGGCCGGAGACGAAGGAGGAATTTCTGCAGAGGTACAAGGGCTTAACCGACGCGCTTTTAAACAATCCCCACATGTTTGGATTTTGTTATACGCAGCTCTACGATGTGGAGCAGGAGACGAACGGTTTATATACCTACGGCAGAAAGCCTAAATTTGATATGGAGGTTATCAGGAAGATTAACAGCCGGAGGGCGGCGATAGAGGAAGAGTGAAAAAAATTCTTGACAAACAATAGAATAAGAGTAAAATGAAATGATTTAACAAACGTTAGATGGTCGGCATGGGGATAAACTTTAAAAGGAGAAAAAAGATGTATCATTTTAAGTACGCAACGAAGGAACAGTTATCCCCTGTCAAAAATGAGTTGATATTGATTGTCAATTCCGTGCAGGACATGATTCATGAGTTTACTTTTCGGTATGAGTTTACAGGCAGCGCAGGTCGGAATATGGTGACATATGACGAGAGGACAAATGTAGGATACGATTTTGATATCGATATACAAATGAGTTCTTGCGAATGTAGTCTTGCGGCAAAGGAAATTAAGACGAAAATAAGAGAAGCTCTGGATAAGACCGCGCCCCGCTTTGGCTATGCCTATGCCGAGGATTCCACGCGCGCTATCACAATTAAATGTAAAGATAAAAAAGATTCAAGAATCCTGCACAGTTGTGATTTTGCCATTGTAAAAAATTATGTGGATAATAACGGGAGCATAGGGCAAAAATATATTCGTTTTAATAAAAAGCAAAATCAGTATACATGGGAGGAGCAGCCGCGCGGGTATTATTTATTGCCCGAAAAGGCCAAATGGCTTGAGGAAAGAGGATATTGGAACGAAATGCGGGATTTGTATTTGCGGAAAAAGAATTTGAATCGGATTCCTAATAAGAGCTCCCAAAGCATTTACGCCGAGGCGGTGCATGAAATTTGCCAGAAGCATGGGTATTATAAAAAGCTACAGTAGAACAGTATCATTTTGTGAGAAGATTCCAGTTGGGATATATGAAGGAATGGCTATCAAAGTTGAATAGTGCGAGAAAAGTTAAACTGTGATTTAAGAAATCACTTGAAAAGTGGAGTTTAAGTGCTTTTTTGTAAAATCAAAAAGTTGCTTTTATTATGTATGCTATATTATTGAAATTCCAAAAATTTTATGATATATTTATTATTACAAGGGGTCTACCAAAACGGTGGCGGTTGTCCTCTGTATTATCAGAGGGTTTGTGTCCCTCTGGTAATATAGTTACCTTATTTTTACATAAGGAATTTATACGAAAGAGGGTGATGCCATGTTGAGTATTGAAAGTCTAATTGCAATTATAAGCCTTGTGCTAACTGCTTTCGGATTAGGATATTCCATTGGATATAATCAAGCGCAAAAATAAACCGCCCAGCCCTCAAAACTAGCGGTTTATTTTTAATCGTTTTACATTAGAGGACAACCGTTGCTGTACGGTAGATTCCTTTTATGTATTTATTTTAACCCAAACTAATCTTTTATGCAATACTTTTTGTAAACTTTCCAGTAGCATCTTTTGAATTTTATATGCATCTTCTTTCATAATAGTAGTATCTTATTAAAATATAGATGTCTTTTATTATAAACTATCTACAAAAAATAGACAAACAAAAAAAGCGGAAACCCTGTAAAAATCAAGGTTTCCGCACTCTTACCCAAAGCTGCTGACGGGAATCGGACCCGTGACCTCCGCACTACCAATGCGACGCTCTACCGACTGAGCCACAGCAGCTTATGATACCTGCTTTGCATCACGAATTGTATTGTAACACAGTCCAAATTGCTTTGTCAACGTTATAATGGGATTTGTAGTGGAAAAATTTTCAAGGTGCTGTTATAATAAAAGGGATTCTTTCAGAGCATGGAGGGTTCCCATGACGCAGGAAACATTTAGTCCGGTTAAGCTGGCGGGACAGTATATTCAGGTAAAACGGGAAAAGAACGGTGAAATTACTTACGGAGGCGACCAAGGCTTTTTTGCAGGGGCGCCTGTTTCGTCTGCCGACGAGCGGAAGCGGAAATTGGGATGCGGCATCACAGCTCTTGGGGATATTTTTTTGTATTTGGCGGGCAGGGATAGGGGCTATGCTGTCAAAGAAAATGAAGGACTGTTAAACCGGGTTCTTTCCGAGGAAGAATATAAAGAATACTACAACCGTATTTATAAATTTGCAGGCGGGCTTCCCGCGTGGAGCAGCGGCGGCCTGAGCTTTATCCGGGTGCAGTATAAATTTAACCGCATGGCGCGAAGGGAGCATTGGAGGCTGCGGGCCAGATGGGGATTTTGCGGCGGCAAGATATACGAGAGAACGCGGGAGATGCTGGGCAGAGATATCCCGGTGATTTTGTGTATGCCCTTTTTGTTTGGGAAGAGGAACAAAGGGCAGGGAATTACTTTTTATAGAAAGCAGGAGACGGAATTTGTCAAAGCGGCGGTGGTATCGGCCCACTATATAATAATAACATGTGTTATTAAAGAAAAAGGTTGCGTTTATCTGGAAATTTCTTCTTGGGGGAAGAAGTATTATATTGATTGGGAAGAGTACGACGCCTTTATACACAGGCATTTTCTGGCGACAATATTGGGAAATATGCTGTATATCAAAAGCAAGTCGTTTGCATAGCAACTGCATAGCGCGTGCATGGCATCCGCATAACGTTTACATGGTATTTGCAAGTCGTTTGCATAGCGTTCGCATAGCATCTGCATAGCGTTTGCACTGCATAGCATTTTCATTGCATGGAATTTGCATAGTATGGCATAGCATAGCATAGCATTTGCAAACATTAACCCATGGAGGATTTAAATGAAAAAATACAATATGCTGACAGACAGTCCGGGAAAATCTTTGTTTTTCTTTGCGCTGCCTATGATTTTGGGGAATCTTTTTCAACAGTTTTATTCGACGGTGGATTCGATTATTGTAGGGCAGTTCGTAGGGGAAGACGCGCTGGCGGCGGTGGGGGCGTCCTATTCGCTGACGACGGTTTTTATTATGATTGCCATCGGCGGCGGAATTGGGGCTTCCGTGGTGATTTCCCAATACCTTGGGGCGGGAATGAACAGGCAGATGAAAACCTCGGTGTGTACGGCGTTGCTGAGTTTTTTGACGGTGAGCATTGTTCTGGGAATCGTGGGGCTTGCGTTTAGCAGAAATATTCTCACGGCTCTTAACACGCCGGGCAATATTCTTGAGGACGCGCTGCTTTATTTGGATATTTATTTTGTGGGACTTCCCTTTTTGTTTATGTACAATATCTTATCCTCTGTTTTTAACGCTATGGGAAATTCCAAGACGCCGCTGTATCTGCTGATTTTTTCCTCGCTCTTAAATATTGTAATGGATTTGGCCTTTGTAAAAGGGCTGGGGCTTGGAATTGCCGGGGCGGCAATTGCCACGGTAATTGGGCAGGGGCTCTCGGCGGTGATATCCTTTAGCCTGCTGCTACGCTCTTTGAAGGCCTACAGCGGGGAAAAACCGGCTTTATTCGACATTGAAATGCTTGGAAATATGATAAAGGTTGCCATTCCTTCCATGCTGCAGCAATCCATTGTATCTATTGGGATGCTTTTGGTTCAGTCTGTGGTAAACGGCTTCGGCTCCTCCGTGGTGGCGGGCTACACGGCAGGGACGAGGATTGAATCCATCTGCATTGTGCCTATGATTGCTTCCGGAAACGCGGTTTCCACCTTTACGGCGCAGAATTTGGGGGCGGGAAAGCCGGAGCGGGTGAAAAAAGGCTATTTGGCCGCCGTCAGAATGGCAGCGGCTTTTGCGGTGATTATCTGTTTGATTCTTACGTTTTTCCATGAAGAGATTGTGGGTTCTTTTTTGGAGGCGGGAAGCGAGCCGGCGGCCTTTGAGACGGGCAACGCTTATCTGTCGTTCATTGCGTTTTTCTTTATCTGTATTGGCCTAAAAGCAATCACGGACGGGGTTTTGCGGGGAGCCGGAGACGTGGTGGTCTTTACGTTGGCAAATCTGGTGAATTTGGGGATACGTGTGACGGTTGCCTTTGTGTTTGCGCCGATTTGGGGCGTGCAGGCGGTTTGGTTTGCGGTTCCTATGGGGTGGACAACCAACTATATTATTTCCTTTATAAGATATTTGTCCGGTAAATGGAGCAGAAAAAAGTTGATAAAGGTAGAGAAACAGGAGTAAAATAATTTTAAGGAACGAAAGAGGGAGGAGAGGCTATGCAGCTTTTAGAAGAACGAATCAGGCGGGACGGGACAATAAAGCCGGGAAATGTGCTGAAGGTGGACAGCTTTTTAAATCATCAGATGGATGTGGAGCTGTTTAATGAGATGGGAAAGGAATTCAGGAGGCTTTTTCCCAGCAAGGAGATTAACAAGATACTGACGATTGAGGCGTCGGGGATTGGAATTGCCTGCATTGCGGCGCAGTATTTCCATGTGCCGGTGGTGTTTGCAAAAAAATCCCAAAGTATTAATCTGGACGGGGAGCAGTACTCGACGCAGATTGAGTCCTTCACCCACAAGCGAATTTACGAGGTGATTGTGGCAAAAAAATATCTCCAAAAGGGGGATAAGGTTTTGATTATCGACGACTTTCTTGCTAACGGGTGCGCCGTGGCGGGCTTGATTGATTTGATAGAAAGCGCGGGAGCGGAGATTGAGGGCGTGGGAATCGCCGTTGAAAAGGGCTTTCAGGAGGGCGGAAAGCTTCTGCGGAGCAAGGGAATCCGGGTAGAATCCCTTGCGATTGTGGAGAGCATGGACGCGGAAACGGGAGAGATTGTATTTCGCAGCTAGTTAAGAAACAATGAATGACTTGTAAGCCATCTTTATGTTCAACAATGATGTCATGCTTCGCAAGTCATCCTTATGCTCAACAACAGATGACACGCTTTACGTGCCATCTTTGTGCTCAACAACGGATACCACAAAAGGCGGTGCTTTTGCGCATCGCCTTTTTTCTTACTCGATAAAATTTACTCCGCCGGATTCCCGTTGCTGTCGTCCGGGGGCGCCGCAGTTTCGGCGGGCGGATTTTCAGCGGCGGCGGCCAGCGCGGCCTGCTGGGCGGCAAGAATTTCATTTCTCTGCTGTTCTATAATTGCCTCCACATTAGGCTGGGCAAAGAATTCCCCGTTGTGCTGGCAGGTATTTGTCTGGTTAGGTATCAGCGGCACGGTAGAAACGGTGCCGTCCTCGTTGGTAATCTGCTGCGTCTGGGCGGAGCCCTGCTGCAGACTTGGGTGCTCTATGGGAATCAGCTCCCGGACGCCTTCTACTGCAAAAGGACATCCCTCGCAGGCGGGAAGGCCGTCGTACTGGCAGAGCATACCGCGATAATGCACATCGCAGCTTTCCGTGGGCACGGTGCCCTCCGCAAAATATTCGGTTCTAAGCGTTCCGTCGCACAGTCCGGCGATGGGAAGCTTGCCGGAGCGGGAGCATACGGTAGCCTGCACGATTCCGCTTGAAGGCATCGGGAAAGATTCGCTGGGAAGTCCCTCATGGATTCTGGACATTACGGCGCGCCAAAGCTTTTTGGCGATGTTGCGCTCTTCCCCTTTGCGCAGCTTGGTATTGTTGTCGTAGCCGGTCCATGTGGTTGCGGTGTAATAAGGCGTGTAGCCTGAAAACCATACGTCGTTGTAATCCGAGGTGGTTCCCGTTTTTCCGGCAATCGCCATGTTGCCGAAATTTACGGAAGCGCCGGTTCCCTGAATCACCACGTCCATCATGGCGCTTGTGAGAAGCCATGCGGTGGTTTCCTTGATGACCTGTCTGGAATTGGGCTGCGTGTTGTCGAGAATCACGTTGCCGTCATGATCCACGACTTTGGTGTAAAGCTTGGGTTTAATGTAAGTTCCGCCGTTGGCAATGGCGGCATAGGCGGCGTTTAATTCCTCGTTGGTAACTCCGTCGGTGACGCCGCCCAGCGCAAGGGACTGCTGGATATCGGAAAAAATCTGCGTCTCACCGTTTACGGTGATTTCCTTGCGGTCAACAATGGTAGTGAATCCGAAATTTTTTACATAATCAAAGCCCAGTTGAGGGGTGATGATGGTGAGGGTTTTGACGGCAAGAATATTCATGGAGTCGATGATGCCTTGACGGAGGGAGTTTAATCCCCGGTATTCGCTTCCCCACCAGTTATTGACGGGCCGCCCGTTGGCGTAGTTGAAGGGCGCGTCGTTAATTACGGTAGCCAGCGTCAATCCGGCGCTGTCAAAAGCGGGGGCGTAGACTGCAAGGGGCTTAAAGGTGGAGCCCGGCTGGCGTTTGGTGTCGGTTGCCCGGTTTAAGGTACGGCTTGCCTCCTTGGGGCCGCGCCCGCCCACCATGGCAAGCACATAGCCGGTGTGCTGATCCTCCACCGTGATGGAAACCTGCGGCTGGGGCGTTAGGTTGATGTCCTCGTCAAAGACTTCGTCGTCGGGGCCCACCACGGCAAGCTTATATTCCTCAATCTGAGCGTAAGCATCCTCGTGGGAGTTAAAAATCAGGTTGAAGGAGGGGTTCTGCTCCCTGAAATAAGCCCGGAACATTTCCGTGCTGTGATTTTCAAAATCCCCGTTGGCTTTTTTGACCGTCAGGGCATAGTTTAAATACCAGCGGGTGTCCGCGGGATAATTTTCTTCGTTGGAAAAAACCTCGTCGCAGATAGCCTGAATGTTGGGATCCTGCGTAGAGTAAATTTTCAGGCCGCCGCTGTAAAGGAGGGTGAACGCCTGCGTCTCATTGTAACCGGCGGCTAAAAGATCCTCCATAACGTCGTTCGTCAGCGAGTCCACAAAATATGTATTTACCGTGGACTCCTCCGAGTCTTCATTGGCAGTCTGGATACGGGAATAAACGTCGTCCGTCATTGCCTCGTCATACTGCGCCTGCGAGATGTATCCCTGCTCCAGCATGTTCCCCAAGACCTTTTTGCGCCTGCCGGCGTTGTCGTCGGGGTGGGAAATGGGGTTGTATCTGGAGGGATTTTGGGTGATGCTGGCGATGACGGCGCACTCGGAAAGGTTCAAAGTGTTCACCGGTTTATTGAAGTAGCGCAGAGAAGCGGCCTGAACGCCCAGCGTATTCTGCCCCAGATTGATGGTGTTCATATAATTTAGGAGGACGTCCTCCTTGGACATGGATTTGCTCAGCTCGATAGCAAGATACTGCTCTTGAATCTTTCGCTTCAGCTTGTCGGCAAAGCCGGTTTCGCTGGTCCAGTCGGTAAAAACATTGTTCTTTAAAAGCTGCTGGGTGATGGTGCTGGCCCCTTCCGTAAAGTGGAATTTGTTGGTGATACCCACGTAAGCTGCCCTAAAAATTCCCTTGATGTCGATTCCGTTGTGGTCGTAAAAACGCTCGTCCTCTATAGCCACAAAGGCGTGGGCTAGATTTTCGGGAATCATGTCCTGCGTGACAGGGATTCTGTTGGAGTTTTGAGAAATCAGTTTCGCCGTCTGATTGCCCTCCAAGTCGTAGACGAAGGTGGAAAAGCCTGTGGGAGTAACCTTTATATTTTCAATGCTGGGCGCGGTGTCGATAACGCCCTTGAAAATTCCAAATCCCATGCTGATGCCGATAACGCCTACAGCCAAAATGAAAAGCAGGGAAAGGTTTAAAACTGACACAAGCAGCTTTTTCCCTAATCTGGTTGATGTGGCATGAAGGGCTTTCTGTCTGGCCCTGATGCCTCTTTTACTGTAGTTCATGTATGTGCCTCCATGTAGATTCCATTCATAATTAATGAAAGTATAACAGTTAAAGTATACCAAAATGTGGGACTGAAATAAAGTTTTTTAATAGTTTATTAAGAATTATTCACGAATTAATACACTTTTATTCCCTAATGTGGTAAACTTCAGAATAGAGGCAGGTCAAATTTCAAAGAGAACAGGCAGAGATTTGGAAGGGAAAGAGCGGCTATGAAAGATAAAAATAAGGAATTTCCGCCCTATAAAGTGGTATATCAGCCGGGCAGGGGCGAGTATGAAGAAAAAAAATCCCGTTTCCTTGCGGACGTGGCCCCAATAGCCTCGGAGGAGGAGGCCGTCGCTTTTATCAATTCTATCAGGAAAAAATACTATGACGCCAGACACCACTGTTATGCATTTATAATAGGAAGAAACAGAGAAATCACCAGATGCAGCGACGACGGGGAGCCCAGCGGAACGGCGGGAAAACCCATCTTGGAGGCGCTTCTTGGGGCGGAGGCTGTCAATGCCATTATCGTCGTCACAAGGTACTTTGGAGGGACCCTTCTTGGAACGGGCGGCCTTGTGCGCTCCTACACCCGCGCGGCGCAGGCGGGGCTTGAGAACGCTGGAATTGCAGCCATGTGTTATGGAATGGAAATGACGATTGGAATAGATTACCCGGACGTAGGAAAAGTGCAGCATTTACTCGGAACGTGGCAGAGCACGGTTTCCGATTCCAGATACACCGATAAGGTGGAGTTTGATATCCGTATCCCGGCAGAGAAGGAGCAGGCCGTAAGGAAAGCCGTGACGGAGGCGACTGCGGGGAGGGCAAGGATAAATATTACGGGCAGCGGGTACTACATGAATACCTAGTACAGCATAAATTAAGTTTCTGATATATCTACTTCCGGCAAAAGCTGATTTAGCAAGACTTTCAGAAAGTTTATAATATCAAGAACTTATTATCGATATACTAGATGGCAAGCCCAAAAAGGAGGTGGTTTTTATGAAAAAAAGTATAGCAAGCAATAGCGATATTCCTCCTCACGAACGGAGTGTAAAAATCACACTTAAAGGAGGACTGCTATGGAAGAAATTAGAGATTTTGAGACGGTAAAGGAATTGCTTGAGACAAAGCAGTACACAAGGCTCCGCCAGAAGCTGTCGGAAGAAAACGCCGCCGATATTGCGGTGATTATGGAGGAGCTGGAGGAAGAGGAGCAGCAAAAAATTTTTCGGATTCTGCCAAAGAATCTTGCGGCGGAAGTGTTTGCCCATTTGGAGGTTGACCTTCAGCAGTTTTTGATTACCAGCATATCGGAGAAGGACGCGGCGGGCATCATCGATAACCTGATGGCCGACGACGCGGCGGATTTGTTGGAGGAAATGCCCGCTAACGTGGTGAAAAAACTGCTTGCCAACGCTAGTCCCGATACCAGAAGGGACATTAACCATCTTCTCCGGTATCCAGAGGATTCCGCCGGGAGCATTATGACGGTGGAGTACGTGGATTTAAAGGAAAATATGACGGTGGAGGACGCCATAGCCCGTATCAGGAAGGTGGGGATGGACAGCGAAACCATCAATATTTGCTATGTGCTGGACGCCAAAAGGACGCTGGTAGGTACGGTGGCCCTGCGCTATCTGCTCATCAGCCCCGCGGACGCCATTATCGGTGATATTATGAACGAGCATGTCATCTACATTAACACGCTGATGGATCAGGAGGAAGTTGCAAGACAGTTTCAAAAGTACGATTTTACAGCCATGCCGGTGGTTGACAATGAAAACCGTCTGGTAGGGATTATCACCGTGGACGATATTGTGGATATCCTCCAAGAAGAGGCCACGGAGGATATGGAAAAGATGGCGGCTATCGTGCCGTCGGACAAGCCTTATATGAAAACAAGTGTTATTGAAACATGGAAAAAGCGTATGCCGTGGCTTTTGCTGTTGATGATATCGGCTACCTTTACGGGAAGTATTCTCACCAGATTTGAGGATGCGCTTCTTGCTTACGGAGTGCTGATAGCTTATATTCCCATGCTGATGGACACCGGCGGAAACGCCGGGGGACAGGCCAGCGTTACCATTATCCGCGGCCTTTCTCTAAATGAAATTGAGTTTAGGGACGCTTTTCGGGTGGTATGGAAAGAAATACGGGTGGCCCTTTTATGCGGCGCAACGCTGGCGGGGGCGAATTTTATCAAGCTTTTAGTCCTTGACAGGGTGGGGATTACGGTGGCCCTTGTGGTGTGCCTGACGCTGGTTGCGGCGGTGCTGATTGCCAAGGTGGTGGGCTGTATGCTGCCCATGCTTGCGAAAAAAATCGGCTTTGACCCTGCGGTGATGGCAAGCCCTTTTATCACCACCATTGTGGACGTGCTGTCCCTTCTGGTATATTTCCAGATTGCGTCATGGTTTTTAAATATTGCGTGATAGGAAAACTCCGTTCGAGATATTTTGAACGGAGTTTTTGCATTAAACATATGTGCTATATACGTATTGTATACTAATGAAAATAATACTGATAAAGCGTATTTCGGCGTAGCAAACAGAGAGTATATTATTATATTGTTAAATCATAAATTAACAAATGTGAGCTTGTTATGCCTATATTATTTCTGTGCCAGCGACGCGGCCCGCATGGCGGCCCGTTTGCGCATGGTGGGATCCAATATTTTTTTGCGGATACGGAGAGACTTGGGGGTTATCTCTAAAAGTTCGTCCGTGTCGATAAACTCAAGAGCCTGTTCCAAGCTTAAAATTTTGGGGGGCGTCAGCCGAAGAGCCTCGTCGGCGCTTGAGGAGCGGGTGTTGGTGAGCTGCTTCTTTTTGCAGACGTTCAGCTCGATGTCCTCGCCCTTGCCGTTTTGGCCTACCACCATGCCGGAGTAGACCTTTTCGCCGGGGCCGATAAAGAGGGTGCCCCTGTCCTGCGCGTTGTAAAGGCCGTAGGTGATGGCTTCTCCCGCCTCAAAAGCAATGAGAGAGCCCTGCTTGCGGTATTGAATATCGCCCTTGTAGGGGCCGTATCCGTCAAAAATAGTGTTCATAACACCGTTTCCTTTGGTGTCGGTTAAAAATTCTCCCCGGTAGCCGATTAAGCCTCTGGCGGGAATGGAAAATTCAAGGCGCGTGTAGCCGGTGGAAGCGGAGCTCATATTTTGAAGCTCGCCCTTTCGGAGACTGAGCTTTTCGATAACCGTCCCGGAAAATTCCTCCGGCACGTCGATATAGCACAGCTCCATAGGCTCAAGCCGTTTCCCATTCTCGTCGGTTTTGTAAAGCACTTCCGCTTTGCTCACGGCAAATTCGTAGCCCTCCCGGCGCATGTTTTCAATGAGGACGGAGAGATGCAGCTCCCCGCGCCCCGATACTTTGAAGGCCTCCGTGGTGTCGGTTTCCTCCACCCTAAGGGAAACGTCCGTGTTGAGCTCCCTAAAAAGCCTGTCCCTAATGTGGCGGCTGGTGACGTATTTTCCCTCCTGTCCGGCTAGGGGGGAGTCGTTGACGATAAAGTGCATGGCGATGGTGGGCTCCGATATTTTTTGGAAAGGAATCGGGACGGGATTTTCAGGGGAGCAAAGGGTGTCCCCAATGTGAATATCGGAGATGCCGGAAATCGCCACGATGGAGCCGATATCCGCCTGAGACACGTCCACCTTGTTCAGCCCGTCAAACTCGTAAAGCTTGCTCACCTTTACCTTCCGAACATTGTCGGGGTCATGATGGTTTACAATGACAACCTCCTGATTGACCTTGACGGAGCCGTTGTCAACCTTGCCGACGCCGATTCTTCCCACATACTCGTTGTAATCAATAGTGCTGATAAGCACCTGAGTGCCAGCTTTAGGGTCGCCCACAGGAGCGGGAATATAGTCGATAATGGTCTCAAAAAGCGGCTCCATATTTGTACCCGGTACATTTAAATCCAAGGTGGCCGTGCCTGTCTTTGCGGAGGCAAACACAAAAGGGCAGTCCAATTGGGAATCGTCCGCGTCCAAATCAAGGAAAAGTTCCAGAACCTCGTCCACCACCTCGGCGGGCCTTGCCTCCGGGCGGTCGATTTTGTTTACGCACACAATCACGGGAAGGCCAAGTTCTAAGGCTTTCCGCAGTACAAACCGGGTTTGGGGCATAGCGCCCTCGAAAGCGTCAACCACCAAGATAACGCCGTTTACCATTTTAAGGACGCGCTCTACCTCGCCGCCAAAATCGGCGTGGCCCGGCGTGTCAACGATATTGATTTTTGTTCCTTTATAAGTGACGGCGGTGTTTTTGGAAAGAATGGTAATCCCTCGCTCCCTTTCGATGTCGCCGGAATCCATAACGCGCTCTGCTACCGCCTGATTTTCACGAAATACGCCGCTTTGCTTAAGAAGCTCGTCAACCAGCGTAGTCTTGCCGTGATCGACATGGGCGATAATTGCTATGTTTCTCACATCTTCTCTTTTTTGTTTCATAAAACTCCTCCCTGATGCTAATGTTGGCAAATGTGATGCAAATGTGATGCAAATGTGATGCAAATGTGATATATCTCTTTGTCTGCGGGAAATTTGGTTTTCACAGACTTTATTTTCGCAAGCAATGGGCAAATGATTGCTTGCGGGATTATTGATTTTCATACATACTATTTCAAACTGCTTAAGTATAGCACTAACCTCCGGGGCTTGTAAATACGAATTTACTACTTGAAAAGAATTAGTATATAAAAATAATTAGTACTTGACAATACATAGTAGCTGGTGTAATCTAATACCCATAAGGAGGGAACAAATGAATCCACAGTTTAAAAAAGGCGTGTTAGAGCTCATTGTTTTAGAATCTGTGAGAAAGAAGGATATGTACGGGTATGAGCTGGTGGAAGAGGTTTCGGAGGTCATCGACGTGAACGAGGGAACAATCTACCCTTTGCTGAAACGATTGACGAACGAACATTATTTTGAGACTTACCTGCGGGAGTCCTCCGAGGGGCCGCCCCGCAAGTATTATCACTTGACGGCTGCCGGAATTTTGTACCGCGACAAGCTTGCGGCAGAATGGGAAGAATTTCAAGAGAGGGTCGGCAGATTTTTGAAGGAGAGGAGCGAAAATGAGTAAGGAAATTTTTTTGGAAGAATTGCGGGGATACCTTCAGATTTTGGAGGACCAAGAGCAGGAGGATATTCTGGAGGAGTATGCCCAGCATATAGATATGAAGCTTCAGAAGGGCTTGAGCGAGGAGGAGGCGATTAAGGACTTCGGTCCTGTAAAGGAGCTGGCGGCGGAAATTTTGGAGGCCTACCATGTGAAGCCGGAGTTTCCTAAAAAAACGGCCTTTACAAAGCTTCCGGGGATTGGAAGCGGAAATAGGGCCGCCGGAAAGAGCTTTTTCGTGCGCGCGTGGCACTTTTTAAAAGAAAAGATTACGGCGGCGGGAAAGGCGACGCGGCGCGGTATCAGGCAGAGCCTTCGCTGGATAGGGGAAAAGGGCAAGGCTTTTGGACAGTGGTTTATGAAGCCTTTCAGGAAAAGAAAAGACGGACGGGAAGGTTTTTCGGAAGCGGAAGAAGAAGAAATCTTTTTGGATGCCATGGAGGATGAAGCTCTGCCCGCGCTTCCTATGGTGGGCGGAGCAAGCCGTGAGAAGGGGCAGAGTAAGAATACAATGGGAGGAAAGGGAAAAATGAATCATTTCTTTAAATCGATGGGGCGCGGACTTATTGCGTTCTGGCGGATGCTGGCTGCTTTTTGCGGTTGGTGGCTGCGCCTTTTCTGGAATATGGCATGGCTGATATTTGCTATCTTTTGCGCGGTTATGGCAATGATAGTGCTTATGGGAATCGGAGCGATGATTGTTCTTTTGCTGAAAGGATACCCGATAATCGGCCTTTTCCTTGTATGCCTTGGCGGTCTTTTGTGCTTCGGCTCGCTGGCGGCGGGAGCTTTTAGTCTGTTGATTAGAAAGGAAAAGCCGGAGACGAGTGCGGAGAAAGAAAAGCTGGGAAAAGTTACAGAAAAGGAAGAGCGGAAAACGGATACGGAGAAGGAAAAATCAGGAACAGGCATAGAAAAGGAAAATCGGGAAACGGAGAAGGAAAGGCCGGAAACAAGTACAGAAAAGGAAAAGCAGGAAATAGAGAAGGAAAAGCGGGGAGCAAGCACGGAAAAGAGAAAGCAGGAAAGGGAGAGGGAAAAAGGAAAGTCGGAAACAGGGACGGAAAAGGAAAAGTGGGAAATAGAGAAGGAAAGGCCGGGAACAAGCACGGAAAAGGAAAAGCGGGGAACAAGAATAGAAGAGGAAAAGCTGGAACAGGAGAAGGGGGAGGTGCAATATGAGTAAGCTGCATAAGTTGTTGATTGTTGTTTTTTGCATAGGCGTTTTGATTTGCGGCCTTGGAGCAGGCTTTATGTTCATGGAATTTTCTTATCTCACTTACGGCGGAGAGCAGATAGTGGGAAAAACGAACATGAAAACCGAGAATATTGACGTGGCTTTTGAACCGGCAGAGGAGAAATATCTTGTCCGCGGAGATTGGGGATGGAGCCAGTTGGAGATTCAGATGGACAGCAGGGTTCCATTAAATAACGTGCGTTTTCAAGTGACCTATAACACGGAGCGGATTATTCCCTATGCTTATTTGAATGAGGAAGGAAAAGAATTTTATTTTGTACCCAGATGGATAGGCGGAGATGACGGCGAGATTGCGGCGTTGATGGAAGCCAAGGATTTGATTTTGCAGAATATAAGAGAGCGGAGAATCGTTTCTCTTGAAAGGGTGGATATTGAGGAGATTGTGGTTTTGGTGAACCCGGCGAATGAAGAGGACGTAAAGCTGGTTTATTGACTTTTTAAAAGGAAAAGTGCAAAGTTTTGATAATCTAATAGACTTTGCACTTTAGTTATAATTGAGAGCGGCAGATAAAAATGATTAAGCGCGGCGAGCAGAAATGAAAGCCCTAAAAACCTTGTAAATACAAAGTTTTTAGAGCTTTCTTGAGTAGCGAGAGGGGGATTTGAACCCTCGACACCACGGGTATGAACCGTGTGCTCT
>JAMPGS010000002.1:37379-62462 GCA_023663815.1 Clostridium sp. | reverse complement strand
TCCGCTTTTACAGCCCGCAAAGCCAAGCTTGCGCCCGCAATAGGGCGGAAATTTTCCTTGCGTTTACCTGTTTTTTCTTAAGCCGCCAGCATTTTAACTGCGAAAACCATCATAAGCACACAAATCATTTCTCCCAGCCACGCCGTCAAATACATCAGCCTGTTTGCCCGTTTGATATCCTCGGCTTCCACCCTGCGGAGCGCGTCTCCGATATACGGTTTTTTGACTGTTTTCCCAAAATAGCTTGCATCTCCGGCAAGCCGTATTCCAAGAGCCCCCGCGCACACGGATTCCGTTTGGGCGGAGTTAGGGCTTGCGTGTTTTTTTCTGTCTCTTTTATAAATAAGGAACGCCCTCCTCCCTGAAAAGCATTTTCCCCCTATAAAGGACGCCAAAATCATCAAAAAAGCGCTGATTCTCGACGGGAAAAAGTTTACCCCATCGTCCAGCTTTGCGGCGGCCCTGCCAAAATAAAAATATTTATCGTTTTTGTATCCCACCATGGAGTCCATAGTGTTTACCGCCTTATACCAAAGCCCCAACGCCGGCCCGCCAAGAGCCGTAAACAGCATCGGCGCAATCACTCCGTCGGAGGTGTTTTCCGCCACCGTCTCCACCGCCGCCTTTGCCACGCCCTCCTCGTCCAGCTTTTCCGTGTCTCGCCCTACAATCATTGAAACCGCTTTTCTGGCCGCTTGCAGGTCAGGGCATTGTTGGGGAATGGAGCATTGACCTTGAAAACACTGGTCTTGGGCACACTGGTCTTGAAAACATTGTCCCTGCAGACAATAATACACCTTCATGCTCTCCACCTTAAGGCACTTTGCCGCGAAAATCTGATAGGTCATAATGCTTTCTGCCAAAAATCCGACAAAGGGATGAATACCCCATGCCAAAAATAAAAGAAAAGACGCGGCGGCCAGCGTGGCAATTGATATTACAAGAACCAGAAAAATCCCCTGATGGAGTTCGCTTTTTTTCCTTTGTTCACTTTGCTCATTTTGCTTGTTCTGCTTGCTTTCTACAATGTATTCTTTCTCTCCTTTCGGTTTTTGTTCTCTTTCTGGTTTTCCTTTCTCCGCTTTCTTCTCCCCGTCTACTTTCTCTTCTTCCGCTTTCTTCTCTCTTTTTGCTTTCTCTTCCTCCGTTTTCTTCTCTCTTTCTGTTCTTTCTTCTTCTCTTTTCTCTTCCCTTACTTTCTTTTCTTCCCGCCCGTTCTCCCTGCCCCGCAGCCACTTCTCCATCCTATTTACCAGCCAGCCAATCAGCCGAACAGGGTGAGGCAGAAATTCCGGGTCTCCAAAAATCATATCCAGCACAAAGCCTGCAAAAAAAGCGGCGATATGATAATCCATCCTGAAACTCACAAAAAAGCCTCCCTCCGCTATATCTTTTCTCTCACCGCAAGCGCAATTTTCCCGTCCTGCATCCGACATGCGCAAAGATATCCTCTCCCGTTTGCAGTCTGATAATCAAAGTAATCCCCGTCTCCGTACCTCTCCAAAAGCGCCATTATAGTGCCCCCATGCGCAATCACTCCCAGCGTTTTCGGCATATTCCTGTCCCCCTCCCCTTTGATTGTCCGCATCATCTTGATTATCTGCATCATCTGCTCAAACCCCTTTTCACAACGCAAGGCAAATTCCCTTCTACTTTCTCCGCCGGGAAAAGGGAGGGTTCCACCGCTGTCAATCCATTTTTGATACCGTTCGTCCTTTTTTAATTCCTGATAATTTTTGCCCTCAAATATTCCAAAGTCTATCTCTGTCCATTCTGTAACACAGATAGGCTCCATATTAGGATATAAAATTTCCGCCGTCTGCCTGCACCTTTGCATAGGACTGATAAATACTCCCTCGACGGCGGGATAAATCCCAAGTCTCTTGTATTCTACTAGCTTTTCTATTCCCTCCTCCGAGAGCGGCTCATTGCTCTTTCCCAAATACCGACGCTCCCGGTTGGATTTTGTCTCCCCGTGCCTAATCATCACAAGGGTTATTTGATTTTCTGGCCGATTCCGCATATCACGCGCACCACCTCTTCCGCCTTTTTTGCAAGCTCTATGAGAATTCTTCCCGTCCGCTCCCGATACTGCCTCTCAAACGCCTCCACCGGCACAATCCCGTTTCCGATTTCATCGCAGATAATCACGCAGTCGGGGTGTTTTTCCAAAAATACGCGTATTTCCTCCTCCGGGCGACCGCCGCTCAAAAGCCTGCTTTTTACCCAATTATGAAAATGATTCATCACTGCCGTTTTTCCGTTTTCTTCCTCCTTCGGCAGTTCCCCGTCCCATACCCGACAGTCCTTCAGGCCATACTGCTCCAATACATACTTTAATTTCCCCTGTGCATATCCCCCAATAATCAACTTCATTTTAATTTTCATCCCCCGATTACCAACTCCATTTTAACCCTCATCCCCGCTAATCAACTTCATTTTAATTCTTATCCTCCGATAACCAGTTTCTTTTTAATCCTCGTCTTTTTATTTTTTAAATCTTTTTGGTGTTAGTCAGCATCTTTTTTGAAAAGCATCTCTACCCCGCCAACACATTTATAATCGCCGCCGCGACTATCATGCTCTCCTCGCAAATCAGCACAAAAAATCCTGCCGTATCCCCCGTGACGCCGCCCAGCTCCTTTTTTGTCCGGCGATAATAATACGCAAAGGCCAAAAGCCCTGCCGCCGCAGCTATTCCCCCAAAAAGAGACTGGCAAAGCATAAAGCAAACGCAGCACACACTTTGCAGATACAGCGCCCATTTCACGGCGTTTTTCTGCGAGCTGTTTGCAAAATGGTAAAGCATCCCTTCCCTTTTCGCCGTGGGAAAAGATACGACGCCGATTCCGCTTAAGCACCGCGACAGAAAAAAGCCCGCGCATACAATCCGCAAAAGCCGCTCATTTTTTATCTCGGAAAACGCCCCCAGATAAATCAGCCCGTAGACGGCCAGCATCATCACCGCAAAAGCTCCAATATGAGCGTCCTTTAAAATTTCCAGCTTCTTTTCCCTTGAACCGTAAGAGCAAAAAGCGTCCATGGCGTCCATAAAGCCGTCCACATGAATCCCGCCCGTTATCAGAACGGGAATTGCCGCCCCAATCATAACCCGGCACATGTCCCCTAACATAAATTTCCCGCACAGCCAATTCCACAGGTATAGACAGCCTCCCGCCGCCGCGCCGACCCACGGGAAAAAGCAAAGCATATATTTCATATCCTCCTCTTTCCACTCAAGCTGCGGAACGGGAATTTTTGAATAAATAGAAAATGCAATTGCCAGCGATTTTAAAATATGCATGAAAATGATAGCCCTCTCATTTTATCTCAATAGGAATTCCAGCTACTACTTCCACCACTTTGTCGGCCATGGCGGCAAGCCGCTTGTTAATTTCTCCCATTGCCCGGATATATGCCGTTGTGGCTTCGTCATAGACCCTGCCGTCCTCAAAAACGTTATTGCTCACCACCACAAGATGGGTCAGCGCTTTCTGTAAAATAGCTACACCCTTTATAACCTCTATAACCGTTTGTTCCCCGCTTTTTGGCGGCACGCCGGAAAACATTTCGTTTGCAGTCAAATTTGAAATACACTCAAGCAGGGCCGCGCGCTCCACAAGCTCCGTTTCTTTCATAAATTTTGCTTTTTTCACAAACTCAGTTTCTTTCTCTGACTTGATTTTTCTCATGGATTGTGTTTCTTTTGCGAACTCTGCTTCTTTTTCTCTTGAAACTTTCACCTCTTCTGCGCTTTTTGCTTCCTCCGCAAACTTCGCCTTTCTTTCAAATCCCATCTTTTCTAAAAGCTCCATTTCCTCCACCGACTTCATTTTTACTACCGCCCTGCCGATTTCCGTCGGCTGCTCAATGGTAATAAACCCCTTGCCTCTCCTTTGCCGCCTGTGCTTTTCAATTTTTTCTCTGCTCTCGTCGTCATAGGCCGCCATGGTGGCAAGATAATATTTTCTTTTGCAGAAAGAGCTCTTTTCTGCAAAAGAGGCTTTCTCCATAAGCAAATCAATATATTTTTCCCCGTAAGCGGACTTCCTGCTGTTGCTCCCGCCGATAATCAAAACCATCATTTTCTTGTCTGTCAAAACCTCTCATATTTCTCCACGCAAATATCCGAAAAGGCCGCTCCCTCCCAGTAAACCGCAAGCGCCATATCCAAAAGTGCCAGCATCATCACCGCTCCCGTCCCTTCCCCCAGCGCCATCCCGCCGTCGATAACGGGTGAGATTCCAAGCTCTCTTGAAAGCCGCTCCGCCACCGGTTCCTTTCCCTTGTGAGAAGGAAGCAGATACGCCCTTGTGCCCGGCGCAAGCCGCTCCGCCGCAAGAGCCGCCGCCATGCTGATAACTCCATCCAATACTACCGGCATGTGAAAAATCGCTCCCCCGATACAGATTCCTGCAAGCCCTCCCATATCCAAGCCGCCCACCGCCGCCAATACGCGGAGAGCGTCCGCATCTCTCAATTCATATTTTTCTATAGCTTCCGCAATTATCCTTTGCTTGCGAAGCAGGCCCTCGTCGCTAAGCCCCGCTCCCCGCCCCGTTACCTCCGCCGCCTCGCAGCCCAAAAGAGCCGCCGCAACCGCACTGCTGGCGGTGGTGTTTCCGATTCCCATTTCCCCAGTGGCAATTATTTTATAGCCTTTTTCCCTGCACTCCGCCGCTATTTCTATTCCGGTAAAAACAGCCCGAAGGGCTTCCTCCTGCGTCATGGCGGGCTCTCTCCTAAAATTTCGGGTTCCACAGCGGATTTTTCTGTCCAGCACTCCGGGAATCTTCTCCCTGCAATTGATACCGATATCCACCGGAATCGTGTCGGCTCCAATTGTTTCCGCCATTCTTCCCACCGAAGACCGTTTCCGGGCCATATTTTTTGCTACTGCCAGCGTGACCTCCTGTCCCGACTGGCTGACTTTCTCCTCCACAATCCCGTTGTCGGCGCACATAATAACGACTGCTTTTTTTGAGATATCTATCTCCTCGCTTCCGCAGATGGCTCCTATCTGCGCCGTCAAGGCTTCAAATCTGCCCATTCCGTCGATAGGCTTTGCCACGTTGTCCCAATTTTTCAAAACTTTTTTGCGGATTTCCTCATTCGGCGCGTCTATTTTCAGCTCCCGCAAGGCCTCCGCCGTATAGGGAAGCTCTCTACTCCAAATGCGCTTCCTCCAACATTCCATAAATTTCCTCCATGTTTAAATACTTTCGCAGGGTGCCCGCCAGCTTGTCATATTGCTTTTCCTTAAAATCCCGATAATCCTCGCAGACATTTACATTCAGCTCAATTCCCTTTTTCTCCGCCAGCGCGTTTACAATTCCAGCAGCGACGGCTCCTTTGTCAAAAATTCCATGAAGGTAGGTTCCATATACGTTCCAACTATTTCCAAATACTACCGGCCTTTCGCCTGCTGCCTGCGCGCGCTCTGCACTGCGGCTTCTGTCTGTGCTTTGCGCATATTCTGCACCATGACCTCCGCCCAGCATCTTTGTCCGCCCCATATGAATTTCATACCCTTCATATTCCAGCCCCGAAAGGGAAGAAAAAATTCCTTCCATCCTGCCAAACCTGCCCTTAATCTGGCGGCGCACTTTTTCCTTTTCAAGCAAGGTTGCAACAGGCAAAAGCCCCATGCCCTGCAGCTTACCCCCTTCCTCCGCGCCCTCTGGGTCGGAGATGGTATTTCCCAGCATTTGATAACCGCCGCAAATACCCCACACGGGGATTTTCCCCGCCATTTCCTTTACGGCCGCCTCCAAGCCCTTTTGGCGCATCCACTTTAAATCCCCCATGGTGTTTTTGCTTCCGGGCAGCACAATCATGTCGGGCCTTCCCAGCGAGTTAAGGGAATTTACATAGCGCACCGATACCTCCGGTATTTGTTCAAAAACGTTAAAATCCGTAAAATTGGAAATTCTGGGATAGCGAATGACCGCAATGTCAATGCTGCCCCTAGCCTTTTTGTCAAAACGCTCCGTCAGGCTGTCCTCGTCCTCAAGCATTAATTCCATATAGGGAATAATTCCCGCTACCGGCACGCCGCCTTTTTTCTCAAGAATCGTAATTCCCGGCTCAAGAAGGGATTCATCCCCCCGAAACTTGTTGATAATCAGCCCTTTTACTCGGCGTTTTTCTTCCTCCGTAAGCAGCATTAAGGTTCCAAGAAGCTGGGCGAACACGCCGCCCCTGTCGATATCTCCCACCAAAAGCACAGGCGCGCCCACCATTTCCGCCAGCCCCATATTTACAATATCGTTTTCCCGCAAATTGATTTCCGCCGGGCTCCCCGCCCCCTCGATTACAATGACGTCCGCAAATTCTTCCAGCCTTTTAAACGCCCTCTTAATGTCGGGAATCAATTGTTTCTTATAGGCAAAGTAATCTCTCGCGCTCATGTTTCCCAAAACTTCCCCGTTTACAATCACTTGAGAGCCGGTATGGCTTGTGGGCTTTAGCAGAATCGGATTCATGCACGCCATAGGCTTTACGCCTGCCGCCTCGGCCTGCATCACCTGCGCCCGCCCCATCTCAAGGCCTTCCTCCGTGATGTAAGAATTGAGGGCCATGTTCTGGGATTTAAAAGGCGCCACCCTATATCCGTCCTGCCGCATAATTCTGCATAAGCCCGCCACAAGAAGGCTTTTCCCCGCGTTTGACATTGTTCCCTGCACCATGATTACCTTCGCCATCTTTCCCCCATTTGTGAATATTCTGCCCATGCCGCCCCGCTGCCGTAGCGCGCAAATATACTTTTCTACCCTTCAAGCCTTTTGACATACGCCAACAGTTTTTCATTCCCCGAAAAATTTTCTTCCGAAATATCAAAAAGCCTTTCTATAAAATCCCCCTGAAAAATCTCCTGCGGCGGCCCCCACCGCTCCACATACTCCCCCTTTAAGCAGAGAATTTTGTCGGAAATAATTTTCGCAAGCTCAAGCTCATGCAGCGACATAATGATGGTGAGGCCTTTTTTCTCACGAAGCTCCTGCAGCACGGACAAAAATTCAAGCTTATGCTTGATATCCAAATAGGAAACCGGCTCGTCCATAAGAATAATCTCCGGCTCCTGACAGATAGCCCTCGCCAGCATCACCCGCTGCCGCTGGCCGTCGCTGATACGGTTAAAATCCTGCCGTCGTATCTCCCACACATGCACCAGCCGCATGGCCTCCTCCACAATTTCATTATCCGCCTTTGACAAAACTCCAAAGTATCCGGTATAAGGATGCCTGCCGGTGGCCGCCGCTTCCTCGCAGGTCATCAGCTCCGTTCTCATCCTTTCGGTAAAAACCACCGCCATCTCCCGCGAAAGCTCCCTTCCCGACATTTGGGAGAGGTCTTTTTTATCCAAATACACCGTGCCGGCAAGAGGACTTAGCTGTCCGGCAATACTTTTTAATAAGGTAGATTTTCCCGCGCCGTTGGGACCGATGACCGTCAGGATTTCTCCCCGGTCAAGTCCAATTTCAATGTCCCGGATAAGAGGCTTTTCCTGATAGCCCACGCACAGCCGCCGGGCCTGAAAATAATATTTTTCCATAGGCTTCTCCCCTATCTCTTCCGCCCCGCCATAATCCACAAGACCACTGGCGCGCCAAAAACCGCCGTCACCGTGCTGATACTCAGCTCCGTTGGGGCAAGTATGGTTCTTGCAAGCAAATCGCAAAACAGGCAAAAGACGCTCCCTCCCAGAAAGCAAGCGGGTATCATGTAAATTGGCTTTGCCGTTTTCAGAAGCTTTTTTACCAGATGGGGCACGGCAATCCCCACAAAGGAAACCGGCCCGGCAAAGGCCACAATGCACGCGGACAATATGCTGGAAAAAATCACAATCAATATCCGCAAAAGCCGGAGGTTCACTCCCATGTTCCGGGCGTAAGCCTCCCCCAATCGGTAAGCGTCAAGAGACTTTGACAACATAAAAACCGCCGCAAAGCTTAAAGCGACTACCACGGCCATCACCCTTACATTTCCCCATGTCATGCCAGAAAAACTGCCTCTGGACCAGTTGTGGAGGTTTACAATCTCCGCGTCCTCCGCAAAGGTTATTACCAGCTCGGTAATTGCCGAACAGATGTAGCCAATCATCACGCCGCCCACCACCAGCATGGACATATTGTTTACCCTGCGCGACAACAGCAGCACAAACCCCATAGACAGCATAGCCCCCGCAAAGGCTCCCAAAATCATGGTAAACGAAGTAACCCTGATTTCTTTTCCCATAAGAAAAATCATCACAAGAGCCACCGTCATTTTTGCCCCGGAAGAGATACCAAGCACAAAAGGCCCGGCAATGGGATTGTTAAAGAAAGTCTGCAGAAGATACCCCGCAAGGGCAAGGGCCCCGCCAAGTATCAGTCCCGCCGCCACTCTTGGAAGCCGGATATCCCACAAAATCCTTGCCGCCGCCTCGTCGCCTCCTCTTCCCGCCAGCGTCCCTGCAATATCCGCCAGCGCAATCTGCACGCTTCCAATGCAGATATTTAAGATAAAAAGAAGGACTAGGCCTACGGCAAGAAGCGCATAAGCCGTTATGTACCTGTATTTTTTATTCTCCTCCATAAGGCTATGCCGCCTTTCTTCCCTGCGCTTTTTGCGGAACAGGGAAAAGGTAATGCATCCCCTTCGTCTCGCCCTGAAGCATCCCGTGGATATCCTCAATCAAATAGCCGATAGACAAGGATTCCTGATACATGTCCTTTGCGGTACAATAGACGTTTCCCTCCTTCACAGCCTTAAAATCCGCTAAAGGCCCGCACTTGTCAATCAACTCCGCCGTGCTGGAAATACCGCCGTCAATGGAACTGTTATAAATCAAAAAATCCGCGTCCTTCGCGCCGCTGTAAAACTCCTCCACCTGCATATTCACAGTGGAACGCTTTGATTCGGCGTCCCCTAGATTTTCAAAAATATATTTTCCTCCCGCCAGCTCTATCATTTTGGGAACATAGTCGGAGGACTGCCTCACCTGAACCAATCCGTTTGATGTGATAAAAAAGAACGCCACCGTTTTGTCCGTTTTCTCCTCCGCCGCAACTTTTTCCAAAATCTCCGACTGCTCCTTAAATATTCTCTCCGCCTCCGCTTCCTTTCCAAGCAAAGCTCCAAAAAACTTTACCCACTCTACCCTTCCAAGAGGGTGCGGCTCAGAGCTGGAGTACTCTATCATTACCGGAATTCCAAAGCTTTCCAGTTTTTCCATCACCTCCGGGGAATGGGAAATCATTCTATTTTCTATGGCTAGGGAGCAATTTTTTGCTACAATTAATTCGTAATCCGGCCTGTTGTATTTGCCCGCGTAGAGAATATCGCCCTTTGCCATGGCGTCCCTCGCCTCCTCAATGTACCAGCCCTCCTCCTTCTGCCCGGAAAAGCCGATTGCATCCAGCCCGTCCAGCCTGCTAAAAATATCCATCACGGCAGACGCAACCAGATAAATATCTTCTATTGGACTTTGCAGCGTCACAATTCCTTTTTCCAGCCCCTTTGGTATCTCCTTTTTTTCCGGCGTCACCAAAAACTGTTTTCCGTCTATGTTTGTCGTCAGGAGCTTATAGCCGCCCTCGTAATAATCAACCGTAAAATTTTCGGCATACTGCAATTCCATGCTGCCCGTGTAGGATAGGTTGGGGCTTATGTCGGTTTGGGCTTTTGAGCTCGGTTTGTTCTTTGTGCTTGAGCCCTGCTTAGATTTTGACTTCGAGCTTTGCTCTGCCTTTTCTTTTGAATTTTGCTCTGCCTCTGGGTTTGCTTTTGAACTTGGCTTTGCCCTCGCCGCCGTCGATTCCGCTCCGTTCTTTCCGGCTTCCTGTACAGTGTCTGAATGAAAGGTAATCGTATATTCCACCTCATGGGGCTTGCTCATTGCCACTGTGTCCCCGATAACCTTCACCGGCACATCAAAACAGGCCACAGGAATTTCAAACACGGAATTTCCCTCCGTATTTATCGGAAGATACTTTTCTCCCTCCACAAGCATGTAATCATAATTGGGACTGCTCCATTGTACAACCGCGGTTATCTCTTCCCCGGCGACATTCACTGTCACCGGAGATAAAATTTCCGCCTTTCCGCTGCCTCCCTCGAAGGTAATCTCCGCGGTGTAAACGCCGTCCGCGAGGGTGGCTTTCTGTATTTTGCCTGCCAAAGCTGCCTCGCTGTCTTTTTGCACAGTTTTCCCCGTTGAATCCACTGCGCTATCTTCCTGTCCAGTTTGCCCCGCCGAAGCCGACGCGCCCTCTTCTCCCAACGGTTCAGGATTGGATACGCTGACTTTGTGGTCGTACCACACGCCCTTTGTTCCAATGAGCGCCAAATCAAATTCCTTATCCAGCACAGGAACAGGCACGTCAAAGCCGTAAACCTCCTCCGTCATGCCGTCGCTGTAAGTCACGGTATCCTCGGTTGGTTCAAGCAGCTCCGCTCCCTCCTTCGCGGCCTCCTTCGCAAGTCCGGGATAAAGATTTACTATCTTCTTTGAACCCAAGGAAATATGAATCGTCATTTTTCCCTTTTCCACCGTCAAAATTCCCTTGCCGTCGCAGGCCTCGCTCACATGAAACATGCTGCTGTCTGTCTTAAATTCCGCCGCATATATCCCGTCGGGCAGCTCTGCCGTCTCCGCCGGTTCCGCTTCAGCCTCCGCAGGTTGACCGGCGGTGTTGTTTTCCTCTGATACGGCCTCGGACGGTATCTTTGCCGGTTCCATTTCAGCTTCGACAGATTGACCGACGGTACTGCTTCCCTCCGACATGGCATCGGCCGACGTCTCCACCAGTTCCTCCGTCCCTGCCGTCTGCTCCCCCGCGCCGTCTTTGCTTCCGCAGCCACAGAGAATTGCCGTCCACAGCAAAATACCGATAAATACAACTGCTTTTTTCCTCATAAATCTTTTACGCTTCCTCCCATGCCGCGCTGGCAGCATAAATATTTTTCAAAGGGTCATTTACTTCCCGTTAATAACCGCCGCCGTGTGGTCCACATAAATTTTTTGAATGGCCTCGATAGAGCCAAGCCCTTCTATTTGAGTGTCCACGCTCTCAAATTTACCGGAAGCCTCGAACATACTAAGCCATGAATCCTCGTCGGAGCCTGCCATGTCGTTGTTGGCGTGGTCGCCCGCCACCACCATCAATGGCCGGAGAATTACTTTCGTATAACCTGCTTCGCCGATTGTTTCAATCACTTCCTCGCATGCCGTTTCCTCCGGTTCTCCCTCCACTGTGCCGATAAACACATTATCGTATCCAAGGGCCTCCATCTGGGACTGCATTTGGCTGTAGGATACCTTGGCCGTGTGGGAGGTTCCATGGCCTAAAAAGACAAAGGCCGCTCCGTCCTCTTTTGCATCCGACAAGCTGCTATATCCTGCCTTTGCAACCGCCGTCTCCGTAAGCGCTTTTGCAACCGCTTCCTTATCGGCGTTTATCACAGCGGCGTCTGTTCCAACCTCGCCAAGCAGCGGCTCCGCAACCTTTACCGTCTCAAATTTATCCCGATAAGCTTCCACTGCTTCCATCAACTCGTCGTACTCCGCGCCGTGCATCAAATGGGTAGGCTGCACCACCAAATTTTTCACCCCGTTTGCCGCCGCGCGCTCCAAGGCCTGCTCCATATTGTCGATAAATTCACCGTCCCGCGCCTGCACATGGTTAATGATAATCTGCGCCGTAAAAGCCCGTCTCACGGCCCAATCAGGATTGGCCTTCTGTATTGCGTCCTCGATTCCCTTAATATCATCGACGCGGCTGCCGTTAAAAGAGGTGCCAAAGCTTACCACTAAAATTTCATTTTCCCCAATCTCGTCCTGATTGCGCGCATCGTCCTTGGAAGCGTCGCCGGTATCCCTGCCAAAGTAATCGGGGTCGGCGTTTTCCCCTTCCACCAGCTCCTTTTGGGCGTCGGTCAACGCGTCCCATGCCGCCTTTGCCTCCGCGCACTGTCTGTCCGTGTCGTCCGTTCTCTTCTGCACATAAATAGTGTCAATCAAAGCCGCCGCCTCGTCGGCTGCCTTTTGGTCGGCGTCCTCCTCCGCAAAAGCCGCGGCTTCCACATCTGCGGCCGCTTCCCCTGCGGATTTGCTCTCAGCATCTTCCTGCGTTTTTTCTGCAGAACCGTTTTCGGATGCCTCCTGCCCGTCCCCTGCGTTTTCACCGTTTTCTTCTGTCTGCACATCGTTTCCGGCGGATTCCTGCGTTTCCTTTGAGCATCCCGTCAGCGCCAACTGACAAATCATAACCCCGGCCAACAGTGCTGCAAGCATACTTTTTTTCATTTTCATCCTCCTTTTTCTCCCGCCTTTAGCGGGGCAAAAAAAATCCTTTACCATGGCGCACGCCACGATAAAGGACTTGTACACAAAACAAGCCTACAGAATATTTCCTTCCCGAAATTCCCGCAAGTTCAAACGTACAGCCAATTACTCGTGGCTTGAAACAAATGTTTCCGTACAACATTCAGGCAGGTCTCCCGGCTTAAAGTTCGAGGTTTACAAACCAGCGCATAGGCCATCTTCCCAGTTTCCCAGTGATATAGCGGCTTCTGCTCCCTAATTACGGTGACGAGTTCGTACAGGATTTTCACCTGTTTCCCTTTTCACCAAAACCAATGCGTTGCGCACTGTTTTGACACCTGAATGTTATTGAATTATTTTTCTATAAACGACCTCTTCGTTTCTCCCCTAAAAAATCACGTATTTCATCATCACCAATACCATTAACATTGTGATGCCAAATTTTAGTCCATTCTTTTATAATGCCTTTTTCAACAAACTGTTTATATTCTTTTTCAGCATCTTCAAGGGTATATTTGGGCTTTCTTAAATATATCTGATAAATTGCTTCGTCACGAGTTTTACCAAGTGATGTTTCATAAACTATTCCACTAATTTCTCTCTCTTTTTTCCCTTTCAACAGCTTCTATTAATTGCTTTTGATGCTGTTCTTGCTGTTCTTTTCGTTTTCTTTCATCTTCTTTTCGTTTCTTTTCCGCCTCTTTTTGTCTCTCTTCCTCTATTATCTTTTCTATAAATTTAAAAATATTGTCTGTATTTTTAGATTGTTTAGACATAAGTTTATCTTAATCCTCCGCAAAGTCAAAATAATAACTTTATACCGTTTTTATTAATATTTATTGTTATCTGTTCAATTGTCCAAAGTATAACATATATTTCTTTTATGTCAATATCGGGCTATATTTTTCATTCCTAAAAAACGCCAGCAGCCCCATAATCACAGGATAGGCGACAGCCTGAACTCCTATCACGCAGAAAATCATAAAATTCTGCACATTGGTATTCTGCACTGGAATCATGCCGGTTTTGGGAGCCTGATATCCCAGAAACGTAATTCCATAATTGAAAATACAAAGCGCCGCGCCGCCTGCCATTGTGATAATACAGTTAAACACCGACGAGGAAAAGCCGTCGCACCGCCGGCCGCTTACCTTCTCCACATCGTCCAGCGCATCGCCTAAAAGGCTCGACATCATAAAATTAGAGGGAATCAGCCCAACCGCCCGGATAAACTGGCCCGCTAAAACAAAGGTCAGATTCCTTGGATTAAAAAGACAGATTATAACTCCGATAAAGGAGAGTGCAAACCCACCCATCATGGCGTTCCGCCTGCCAAATTTTTTACACACCGGCGTACATGCAAAAATCCCTATTCCAAGGGGAAACTGCCCTAATACATAAAACAACGCCTGCGTAAATCCGTCGTTGTAGCTTCCCAGCACCCAATTACAGTAATAAAAGGTTCCCGCGCTGAACAACGCGTTTACCACCTGCAAAATAATTAAATAAATCATCAAAAGAATCCAATTCCTGCTTTTCATGCAACACTTAAATTGTTGTTTCAGGGAAAGCTCTTTCTTCTGACGTTTTTCTTTTCCCCTGTTTTCCTCCGTCACTCGCTCCCTCGTGAAAAAGTACTCGACCAATATCATGGGAAAAGCGGCGGCGGCCACCGTCAGCATAACCGCTATCCAAGCCCCGCGGTTTACGCCAATCATAGGCACTATCAAACAGGGAAATAAAATTGCCGTCAAAGAGCCTGCCGCCATATTGGGGGTATTTGCCACCAGCGACAATTTACTGCGCTCCTCCTCGTCGCGGGTGGCAAGGGGCGCCAACAGGGTGTGAGCGGTGCTATACATCGTATACGCAACCGCATAAAACAGCGTATAGCTGAAAAAAATCCACACCGCCATTCTATTTTCATTTCCTACCGGTACTACAAATAATAAAATCATACTGCCTGCCAAAAGCGGAGCGGACAGTAAAATCCACGGGCGCGCTTTTCCCTGTTTCGACCTTGTTCTGTCCACCACATATCCCATGTAAATAAACGTCAGCACGTCCAGCAGCTTTGCCGCAATGGGAAACGCGCCGATAAAAATACCTCCCCAAATTCCGCTGATATCAAGGACGTCTGTGTAATAGACATTCAAATAATTTGATAAAATGGAATTCATCAAAATAACGCTTATCGGCCCCAAAAAATGCCCTAAATACTTTTCCTTTTTTGCTACCTTCTCCGTATGTATTTTGCTGTCAAAAACCTTTCCCGCCAAAAAATCCTTCATAGTCTGCCCTTCCTTTCCGCGAATTCTGCATACCCTCAGGGCCCGTCGGGCTATGCAGAATTTCATCTTAATTAATCCGGCTCTGCTTATATTGATTATTCCAACACTTGTTTATTTTTTATAATTCAATTATAATATGGTGAAATAGCAATTTCTACCATCAATATTTCAACATTTGTTGGATTAATAAAAAAGGGGTTTTAAAACTATGAATACAAAGAATAACCAGCGATATAAGGATACCGAAGCCCTTATTCAGAAAATCCTGTTAGAGCTTGCGCAGACAACGGATATCCGTCAAGTGACGGTCAGCTCCATCTGCAGTAAAGCGGCTATCAACCGCTCCACCTTTTACGCGCATTATTTAGATATCAACGACCTTGTGGATAAAATGGGGAAAGCCATGATGAGGGATATTGCGCGTCTGTTTGAGACTGCAAGTAATCCAATTGATTTTTTTATTTCGACGCCGCTTCTCGCCAAATTGATTTCCTATGTAAAGGAACGCCGTGATTTTTTTGACATTTACCTCAACCATTATAGGCAGCGCGCGGAGGAAGCCTTTTCCCTTTTATGGGAGAACTCGGCAAAGCCTTATATCCAAAGTCTTGGCGTATCGGACGAAGCGGAAATATGGTATCACTTTACTTTTTTTAAAGCCGGTTTTCTTGCCATTTTGCGCCAATGGCTTAACAACGGCTGTCCTGAATCCCCGGAGGTTCTTTCTTGGATTATTCTTAGACGGTTCCGGCCTTTCAATCCTCCTAACTAATCCGCCCTGTTGGGGCAATCCTTGTTATCACAGTCCGCGCAAATACTTCCGCACCGCGCCTTTCTATCCTTTGTCAGCTCCGCTACAAACGCCACGCTTTTTTGCGGGGACATACAAAAGGCCTTGTTGCAGGTAAGCTTATGTCCCGTATGCTCAAAGCCCTTTAACAGCTCTGGCAGCGTTTCCAGCGGGAAACTTCCCCCGCTGCCGGGGAAATGATATCCCGCCACATAATAGCCGCCGTTTTCCTCCATATAACAGTTGTAAGCCTTGCAGCCCTGTAGCAACAGTTCGTCGGCCAACGCTTCAAGCATGTAGCTTTCCGTGAGCAGGCCTTCTTTGTGATACGTTTCTTGCAAAGCGTCGATGCCGCCCCCCAGCGACATAACCACCGCCTCATATTTGAAGGCTTTCTCTTTCTTTTCTATCCCCCGTTCGTTTTCTATCCCGAACTTTCCCCTCTCCCAAAAAGCCTCCCCGCGCATAAACGGCAGCATTTTCTCCGCCACCGCGCGAAGCTGCGAAAGCCGCTCTTCCTCATAATGAAATTTTCTGCACACCGTCAGAAGAAAATCGGAGCCCAAAAATTCCTCCAGCAAATCAGGAAAAAAAGCCGCCATCTTTTCCACCTCTTTCTACCGCAAACCAAACATAATGCCGGTCAAAATTCAATCCCTTTTCTGGCCCTTACACCTTTTTCAAAGGGATGGCGCTCACATTCCATCTCCGTAACATAATCCGCAATATCCCACAGGAAATCCGCAGCATCCCGGCCGGTGAGCACAATCTCTATTTCCCCCTCCGCACCTTCTTTTCCAAAAGCCAGCAGCTTCTTTAGCTTTTCTATATCCAGCAGTCCCCAATTTACAGGATAAGTCGCCTCGTCTAATATCATCATTTGACAGGCTCCTCTTTCCGCGGCCTCCAAAAGCCTATCCAAAATCCGATTGTGTATCTTCGTAAGCTCCGCCTTATCCTCCACAGACATGGAGCTGTAAAAGCCGAAATTTTTTTCGCTGCGCAGAATCTCCACATTCGGCTGCCGTTCCAGCACGCGCAGCTCCCCGGAATCGTTCCCTTTCATAAATTGGGCAAAGCGCACGTGAAAGCCCTGTCCCAAAGCCCTAATACAAAGCCCGACTGCCGCCGTCGTCTTTCCTTTTCCATTGCCCGTATATAAATGAATCATGACAGCTTTCCTTTCATGCGCTGAATTTTTACGTATCTTTTTACATGACATCTAAAATCATTTATATCCAAGTATACAACCCTAATTGAAACAAGTCAAAATCTCCCGCAAAGCTTGTCACTTCCCCAGAGCATCCTTTCTCTTTTATAAAAAGCAAATCCGCCTTACAACGCCGCCAAACGCCTATTTGCTTCCAAATACTTGGCATACCGCCGTTTATGTCCTATAATTATATACAGCGCAAACTTATAATCTTTGGAGGAATCACATGGAAAATATCAAAAAAATTAAAGAGCATTTTTGGATTTTTGAAGAAGACGGCGTCCGCTCGTTCTTATTTGAGGGGATTGAAAAGGCTATGTTAATCGATACGGGTTTTGGCTCTTTGCCGCTCCGCGCAATGACTGCGGAGCTGACGGATTTACCGGTATTTGTGGTAAACACCCATACGGATAGGGACCATGTGGGCTGCAACAAAAATTTTCAGCCCATATATATGCACCCGGCGGAAATGGAGCATTATAAAAATTCACTGCCGGAGGGCTGCTCCATGGAGGACGTGCGCCCTTTGTGGGAAGGGGATATCATTGACTTAGGCTATTGGAAGTTTGAAGTGATTTTAACTCCCGGCCACACGCCGGGTAGCATTATGCTGTTGGAGCGCGAAAAGCGTATGCTCATTTCCGGCGATACCATTCAAAACGGGGATATTTTTATGTTTGGAGCCGGGCGCAATATGACGGCTTTTCAGTGCAGCCTCGAAAAAATGATTGCCATGTCGGATGCTTTCGATTCCGTTTGGCCCTCCCACAGCGACTATCCGCTGACGCCGGATATTATTCCGGGCATATTGCAGGGCGCGCGGGATTTGGCCGCAGGAAAATTATCGGCGCAGGAGCCGCCATGGCCTATGCCGTGTAAAAAATATGTGTGCGATGCAGTTGGGTTTTTGTATTAATTTTTTATATTAACTTTTACTTTTTTAATATCATCTTGTTTTTTTCTTATTGTATTGACGTTTATTTTGTGATAATATCGGACTATGAGAAAGTAATCGTGTTGCAGGGTGGGCGAGCCTTTCATTCTGACAGAATGGAGGTGATGCCTATGAAAAATCATTTTGATTTTAAGGATTTGATGACCTTTGGTCTCTTCCTTTTGGCGTTGCTTACATTCGTTTTTACGTTTAGTAAGTAGCACTACATAGAAAAACCACCCCTAAACTTGGCCAGCGACGGGGTGGAATTTCTCTTTTCACTTTATGAGGCCAACCCACCTTGTGGGCGGTTGCTTTCTCTATGTTTAAGGTATCATATCTTGCGAATTATTTCAAGCGTGTTCATAGAAATGTTTCATAAAAATTAAACAACAAATTTCATAAAAATTAGTTTTTCAGAAACTCTATGGCTTTGCACTCGAAAAAAAATTAAAATGCCTCTTTCAAGATTTAATAATCATATAAACACAATAAACTTTTATTTATTGCCAGCCTACCTCCTCAATCACACACCGATGCTCCTTCTTTTTCGTGTCATAGCTAAGCCCAACCGCAAGGATATTTTCAACGTTTTCCTTTCGCAGCTTCTCACAGTATTCTTTATCTTTAATCTGGGCAATCGCCGTTTCGGGCGTATCGTTCGCTTTTAACTCATCCTTTAACGCCCCTTGAAATTCCAGCATAAGCTCCTTATTGGGTATTCTAAGCTCTCCGTCATGATAAGAAAGCAAGCCGTAAATAATCATAGCGGAATAAATTTTTTCTCTGTTTCTAGGGCTTTCTTGACCGGCAGAATACTCCTTTTCAATATGAAGCTTAACCGGCGTGTCATTCACCATTCTGATAACGTCGTCACGCACTTCACCGATATTATATTTCAGGAAAAATAATACTTCATCCATTTTTCCGGTTCTGGTCCAATAACTCTGACATGCCGCATCCTCAAGGGCGCATACGACAGACCTTGGATTGTACAGCCTTGCGCCGCTTCTTGTCTGATAGCCGTCATACCAGTCGTTAATTTCGTCCATTTTTAATACCGACTACCTGCCGCAAAGCATCTCAACCTCATTTTCCGTAAACCCAAAGTATTCCTCAAAATACGGGTCTTTCAGCATGGTATATTCCTTAAACATATTCAACGCTGAACCGGCGCTATATTTTTTTATCGGCAAAACTCCCGTCATATAAGCAAGCGCCACATAAGGCTGGTCCTTCAATAAGTTTCTCAAAAATTCAAGGAAATCCCCGTAATGCTCAGGATACAATTCATGGCTGAATATATAATCCCATTCGTCTATGATAAATATAAACTGGTCCCCTGTCGCTGCCAGTAAATCGGCAATGCTCTCAAATTTCCCGTTTCCGGCTTCTGAGTATGCCTCCTCTATATCGCGCCTGATGGAATTTCTAATCATGCCAATATAATCATCATAAGCACCGCCGTTATCCGGCAAACGGTTTAAACTCAAATGAATAACATTATATTGATTCAAATGCCTATTGTATGTTTTACTTTTACTGATATTTAATCCGGCAAACAATTCTGCCGTATTACTTGTCTTACAATAATAGGCTCCCAGCATATTAAGCGCCGAAGTCTTTCCAAACCGGCGGGGCTTTGTAACGCAGAGATATCTGTTCATAGTATTAATTCTTACATTCACTATTTCAATCATGCCGGATTTATCAACAAAATATTTGTCATGAACCATCATGCGAAATATCTTACTTGCAGATTCGGTATTGAGACATACAGCCATGAAGAATCCTCCTTTAAAGAAACAGCCTTTCTTTAATTATACTGTTTCCCCTGTATGAATACAAGTAAAAAACTATGTGAAATTCAGTATTCACGCTCTTCCCTTCTTCCTTCCTCTTCAAGCTGTCAAATCCACAACCTCTCGAACCGCCAAATTCACAACCAATCCCGTCGCCATCAAAAACGCCGCCAGATAGTCATCCTGCATACCGTGCCGGGAAAAGGACGCTGCGCGGCTTCCAAGTCCGATTTCTTCCGCGTGCTCCAGCGTATGAAGCCCGTCCTGACGCTCTACCCGCTGTTTCAGGGACTCGCTTCCCTCCGCCGCATTGTCCGCTTTTCCTTTACTGCTTTTTCTATGCCCCAAACTGCGTTGCGCAGTCCTTCAACCTTGCAATCACGTTAATTTGCTGCGGACATGCCCGCTCGCACTGGCCGCAGGCAATACAATCCCCCGCTTTTCCGCCGTTTTTCACGGCGTCCTCATACTGCCGCTTTCCTTCCTCAAGCTGCCCCCACACAAGCTGCTGGTTCCTTGCGGCAAAAATCTCTGGAATGGGAATCTTTTTCGGACATCCCGCCGTACAGTAATGGCAGGCGGTACAGGGAATGGACTTCACGCCGTTCATAATCTCCTGCGCCCTGCGCACCGCTGTTTGTTCCCCGCTGTCAAGGGGTTTAAAGTTCTTCATATAGGAGAGGTTATCCTGCATCTGCTCCAAATTAGACATACCCGAAAGCACCGTGATAATGCCGTCCAAGGACGCGGCATAGCGGATTGCCCATGACGCGAAGGATGCGGCGGCGTTTGCTTCCCGAAAAACCTTCTGTACCTCAACAGGCGGATTCGCCAGCGCGCCGCCCTTAACCGGTTCCATAACCACAATAGATTTCCCATGCTTCCGCGCGACCTCGTAATTTTCCCGCGCGGTCACGTCGGGATTCTCCCAATCCGCATAGTTGAGCTGTAATTGCACAAATTCAGCGTCCGGGTGGGCCGTCAAAAGCTCGTCTAAAATATCCGGCGTTGCGTGGAAAGAAAATCCCCAATGCTTGATAAGCCCTTTTTCTTTCTGCTCCTTCACAAAATCCCATATATGATATTTGTCATAAGTCTTATAATTGCCCGCCTGCAGGGCATGGAGCAGATAATAGTCAAAATAACCTGCGCCGGTGCGCTCCAAGCTGGTATAAAACTGCTGCTTTGCCGTCTTTTCATCATGCGCGCCCGTCCATGCGCACAGCTTTGTAGCTAACGTATAGCTTTCCCTTGGATAGCGGTCTACAAGGGCCGCCTTTGCTGCGCGCTCTGAATCTCCACCGTCGTACACATAAGCGGTATCAAAATATGTAAGCCCCGCCTCCATAAACAGGTCAACCATTTTCTTCGTCTGCTCCACGTCAATTTTACCGGTTTCTAGCTTTGGCAGACGCATCAGGCCAAACCCCAGCTTCGGTGTGTTTTCTCCAAAATACCGTTCCATTTCATTTTCTCCTTCTCCTGTAATTTTTCTTCTGTTTATAAATAATATCTTATCAAAAAGAAAATAGGAATACCTAAAATAAATTTTTATTATGAATCGAAAATATTCCGCCGACTGTCAAAAAGATACCGGCATTGCCAATACAAAATCACTTCCGCAATGCAAATCCGCTTTCACAATGCAAATCCACTTCCACAATGCAAACCCACTTCCACAATGGGAATCCGCTTCCGCAACACAAAACCATTTCCCCAACACAGTCCGCCCCTCAACAGGATTTTGCGTTTGCACGGCCAACTTGATTATGTTATGATAATGAAAACCAATATTAAAGATTATCTTGATTAAGCCGCGAAATGATAACACGAATTGAATTCATCATTCAGGAGGCCTTGGTATATGTATATTCAACGTATAAAACAGGCTTTTCTCAATCTTTCATTAACCTCAAAGCTGAAATATATTTATACAGGCCTGATTTTTGTCTGCATTTTTTGTAATCTCTTAATTTTGTATGGCTTTTTTTCGCGGGAAATGCAAAAGACCCTCTCCACCTTCACATCCCAAATTGTGGAGACCGTATCCCTAAATGTGGACAATTCCCTATCCGTAATTTCCAAAACCTCCACCTACCTGCTTGGAACTGCGGAGGTGCAAAATTATCTTCAGGATACGACCTACTCCGACTATGTCATTCGTTCCAGACAGCTCCGCAATTCCCTTTACCTGACCTTGGAATCCATGCCTCTCGTCTCGTCCATTATGATTATGCAGCCCTCCGGCGTGTATGAAGGCGCGGCGCGGTATACGCTTCCTTCCGTTCAGACAGATTCGCCAAAGGACGCCCCTTGGTATGAGGAGCTCCTTGAGAAAAAAGGCGCTCCGCTGCTGACAATCAACGGGGGAGGGTATCTTAAGTTTGAGGACGGAAAAGATTACGTCACCTTGATACGTCTTGTCAACAGCACGGAAGACGTTCGCCCCCTTGGCTATTTGTTTATCAATATTTCCGTGGACTCCCTTCTCTCCTTCGCCCGCGAGGACAGCAGCGATTCTTTTGATTTTTACGTATCGTCCGGCGAAGATATCATTTTTCCGTTTTTTAACAGTGACTTAAATATTTGGCTGGACAGCGTCTCTGTAAACTTACTTCCAGACAAAAGCCAAATTACCGTGGGACACGACCGTTACCTGTTGCTGAAATTTCAAACCCCCAGCCTAGACTGGAACTACATAGCCGCAATTAATTACCATATTTTTACCAATCAGAACAGAGCTTTTCTCATTATTTCTGTTCTTATTCTCCTAATCAGCATCGCCTTCTTTTTATTGATTGCGCTGTGTACCAACCGTTTCGTCACCGCCCCCTTATATCGGCTTATGAACGCAATGAAACGGCCGGAAACAGGAGATTTTAACCATGCCTATGTGACGCCCTATCACGATGAAATCGGCCGGCTTCAAAACGCCTACAACGACATGGTAGATAAAATACAACAGCTTCTTGAATCCAAGGTCCTAGAGCAGAAAAAGCTGCGTAAAGCGGAGCTGAGCGTCCTTCAGGAACAAATCAAGCCCCATTTTCTCTACAATAGCCTTGGAGCCATCTCCTACCTTGTGACTTCCCAGCAAAATGAAAAGGCTTACGACATGCTCATATCCCTGTCGGAATACTATCGCGAAAGCCTGAGCAAAGGGAGCGAAATTATTCCTCTTTCCACAGAGATTAATATTGTAAAAAATTATTTAAAATTGCAGAAGGTACGTTTCCCCGACACCTTTACCGACGAATATGAGCTTTCAGAGGAGGCGCTTTCCTACCGGATTCCCAGACTTATTTTACAGCCCCTAGTGGAGAACTCCCTATATCACGGCATTATTCCCACCTGCGATTCCGGCGTTATAAAAATCTGCGCCTTTACAGATGCCAACTATCTCGTTATCCGCGTTATAGATAACGGAATCGGCATGACGCAGTCCGCCCTCAATAATATCTTTACCGACAAAACGCAGAACCCCGCCCAGAGCTTTGGCCTGAAAGGAACCATCGAGCGGATGCAGATTTTTTATGAAACGCAGGATATCTGCGCCATAGAAAGCCGGTCCGGGGAAGGAACCGCAATCACTTTTTCTATTCCACTAAATCAATAACCCCATGGCAACGCAAAGTCGTGTAAGCGTGACTTAGCCCGTTGCGCAGGAATAAAACGGAGAAACAAGATGAACAACTCGATTCTTAAAGTTATAATTGTTGACGATGAAGAACTGGCCCGCAAGATGCTCATTACCGGCGCCAACTGGAACGCCCTGAATATGGAAATTATTGGGGAAGCGGTTTCCGGACAGGACGTCCTTGCCATGATGGAAGAACAGCTCCCGGACATTCTTTTTACCGACATCAAAATGCCCTACATGGACGGTATGGAGCTTTGCGGCATCGTTACCAGACGGTATCCCCATATTAAAATTGTCGTCACCACGGCTTTCAAGGATTTTGATTACGCCCACCAATGCATCAGTCTGGGAATTTCTCATTTTCTTTTAAAACCCATCAACCGAAGCGACCTCTTGTCAACCCTTTTAAAGCTGCGGGAGCAGATTGAAAATGAAAAGCGGCAATGGCGCGAATTTGACCATTTAAAAGAAATTCTGGAAAAAAATTATTCTTTTCTCAGGGAACGGTTTTTGCTGGAATTCTGCGAGAACAGCACGCGCTCCGCTTCCACGGAAAAGCAAATCTCCTACTATTTTCCGAACGGCATCCCGTCCTATATCCAAGTCACCCTCCTTGAAGCCCACTCTTCCCATGCGGGCAATTTGACGGAGGAAGAGCATATTTTACAGACCATGAAAAATATGGAATTTATTAAAAAACATCTGGAAGGAACCGAGGACATCGAGATTCTTGCCGACAACAGCCATCACATTGTGCTTTTAACCTACTCCCCAAAAATACAGGTTATTTCCTTATGCGAACAGTTGCAGCGCAGTATTTTCCAAACCTCCGGCAATGAAATTCTCTTTGGAATCGGCAACCCCTACGATAATTTTTATAAAGCGGAAATTTCATGGCTGGAAGCCTTAGAATCCCTTAAATTCAGCCGTTACATGCCTAACCAGCCAATCGTCATTTATAAAAACGATATCCACGTGCAGGACACCGGATGGAACGCTTCCCCCGCGGAATTGGAGGACATTAAATTTTACGTCAAAGCAGGGCTTCCCGATTCTGTCCAGAAGCTTCTTCCCCCGCTTTATCTTGAACCTGACGGCAGCATCATCGGCCTAGAGCAAGCGCGCATTTTATCTATGACGCTGCTGTCTTCTGCCGTCAACGCGGCAAACGATATCGGTATTCCTCTATATGAGCTGTTTTCCGATACAGGCAACTCCTTTATCCAAATTTTGCTGGAGACCACCAGCCAAAACCTGCGCAGCCAAACCTGCGCTTTTCTGACCCGGCTCGCCACGGAAATCGCCGCATACCGTGCGGACAAAAGCAAGTCCGTTCTGTGGGACATTCTGCAGTACATTCAGGCGCACTTGACCGACCCTTCCCTCTCGCTGGGCTCTGTGGCTGAGACCTTCCATATGAACGACAGCTATTTAAGCCGCACCTTCACGAAAGAGCTGGGATTCAGCTTTTCCAAATATTTAAACCGTCTGCGCATGGAACACGCCATCACGCTGCTTGGCACCACCGACCTAAAGGCGTACCAGATTGCGGAAGCCGTGGGAATTCCCGACGCCTACTATTTCAGCAATTGCTTTAAAAAATATACCGGAAAATCTATCCGGGATTACAAAAAAGGGACAACCTAGCCGTCGTCCCTTTTTACTCTATATATACTCTATTATACTTATATGTATTTTCCGTCCGCTTCCATATCCAATTCCTGATATGAAAAATAATCAAAGTCGGCGGCAAGCCCCGTTCCCAGCCCGTCCACGCTGAACATTCCGGTAAAAGCCCCGGTAAAGGCCGCATCGTAAACCGCCTTAATATATTCGTCGGATAACTTTGCGGAATCAAATGTATAAGCCGTTTCCTCCCATGTTTCCCCGTCAAAGGAATAAAAATACTTGTAGGAAATGCCTCTTACCTGCACTTTTAGGTAAACATACTCCGCCTCCTCAGGGACGGGAATGGGATTTTCCTCATAAACGCTGAAGGTTTTCCCCAAATCCGTAGCCGCCACGTCGATTACCCTTCCGTATTTTTCGTTCCATGCCACCTGAATACAGGACCAGTTTTGAGTGTTGTAATAACAGGATAACCCC
>JAMPGS010000002.1:6975-37279 GCA_023663815.1 Clostridium sp. | reverse complement strand
CGCACATGAAAAGCCGGGAAGGTCTTTTGAATCAACCGCCCGGCTTCAATATAATCTCGTCCCAATCGGGACAAATCCTTTACAATAACGCAGTTTACATTTCCCGCTTCAATGTCCGCCATCATTCGCTTAAATTCCGGGCGGTTGAAATTAGCCCCCGAATACCCGTCGTCCACATAAACGTCAAACAGCTCCATATCCTCCTGCAGCCTGATATATGCGCGGACCATCTCCCTCTGCGAGCTGATACTGTTGCTCTCCGCTTTCATGCCGCCGTCTATATCGTCTTTTGACAGACGGAGATACGCCGCGGCAGAATAAATAAACTTTTTCATTCCACAAATCTCCTAACTTCATTTTTTAAGTTAGAAAACAAAAGTTTTTATTAAAACCTCTGGTTTTATATTAATACTTTATCTCGGCAACCTTCCTGATATACTGCTTCATCCTGTCGTTCAATGTTTCTGTCCCCTCCGAATACCCAATCTTTACTGCATAATCGCCCACTCTCACAAGAAAAGGGTTGCCTACCTTCCGCACGTACTCCTCCACTCTGGCGGATACCGGCTTTTTCATATCAATCTCAATCCCGCTGATATCGACTAAATCCTCCAGCACAGCTTCTTTTATGTCCGCCTGCTCCATCTTCTGTAATTCTTCCTCTGATAAATGCATATTCAGCCCTCCGATATTACATTGTATTTCGCATAAGACGTGTCCTATTCCCTGATGTTTGTCCTGAAAAATATGGATTCCGCATAACTATAAATTTCCTTATTTATTTTTACATGCCTACAAAAAAATACCGCCCCTATTTCCCGTCAGCCTCCTCATTAACCGGATTATAATTGGATATTTTCACCGTCTGATACGGTATCTCTATACCATTTTTACTAAACTCTTGAACCAGCGAAATGCGGATGTCGCTGCACGCCCGAAAACTGTCGTTAAGATTCTGCGTCCATATAATAGTTTTCAAAATAACACCGTTTTGCGTATACCCGCTTGCGGTAACCGAATTTGCCCCCGTATTTAACGTCAGTTCATGCTCCACGCATATTCTCTGCATGATTTTGATAGCCTTTTCTATATCCGCTTTATAGCTAATTTCTATTTCCACATAATTACCTATATTTTCTGTAAAATTGGTATTGATGACAACCGCCGAATCCATAACGGAATTAGGCACAATACATGTTTCCCCGTTAAATTGATAAATAATCGTATGCCGCAGGGTAACATCTTTGACAAGCCCTTCTGCAATCACAGTTCCGCCTTGAATCACCCTGATTTTTTCATCTACCTTATAAGGTCTGGACACTGACAAGGAAATGCCGCTTATGACGTTTCCTAGTGCCTGTTGGGCGGCAAAGGTCGCTATAGCAAGAATCAGAGAACCGCTCTGCAGCAAAGCCTTACTAATATCCCTAGTCAAATCAAACTGCTGTGCCAGACTGTAAAAAGCAATAATGTCGATAATCACATTAATTGCACATTTTGAAATGCGCAGATGAACCGCCTTGGTTTTCCTTGATAAATATCTAAAAACCAGACTGATTAAATAATTAGAGATTAAAATTGTACCAACGCAAATACCTATTTTTGTTAAAAAACCCATATTATACCTCTCGCTATCGAATCTCTTTAAAGTTTTAAATCCAATTATAAGAAACTAACAGGAATTAGCTACCCCAAATACTATGTACTGCTCTGCAATGACTGCCTTAATATATTTTATATCTATAATGCCTTGATTATATCTAATTTCTCATTGGCTGTAAAGTTTTCTCCACATCTTCATGGGTATAGTCAGTTTTTACATCTTTACGGATATCTCTTCCACGGGGCTCACAATCTGCGGGCTGCGTATAATTTCCGCCGCTTACCCTGCCAATTTTTAATTCTTTACCTTCAAACAAGTTCCTTGACTAAATAGCGGAACCTCTTATATTTACTGAATTTCCCCAGCTTAACCACATGATAACACGCTGCCCTGTATCCAGCATTGCTATTGTTACCCCTTTGCTCCCGCAGGAATAAACAAGCTCGTCGCTGCATCCAACCTGCCATCTTACCCGAAGCATAAAAAACTCCCGGTTTTTTTATTATCATATGCCGGGAGCTTTGAACAGTTCTATTTATAATTTTCTTATTTCACGCCCTTCTTCTTCGGCTTCCCCTTATAAAAGAACAGCGCCACCGCCCCGGCCAGAAGTCCGGCCGCCAAGAACCACTTGGGATGGGGCATATTATCGCCGGTATCCGGCGTATTGTCTTTATTGTTTGACAAATCCGTTATGACGGCGCTTCCGTTTGTGACTACAGCCTGAGCGTTAATGCTGGAATAACGGTAAATACCGTAGGGTGAAAAATGATTGGTGGTGAACTGGATATACTTGCCGTCCTCCATCTGAATTACTCTGTGCTCCACCGCCTCCAGCTGTCCGTCTTGGTCCAAAGTAACCACATGCATATTCTCTTCCGTCACATTAGCGGGCATCCGAACCTGTATAGTTATGCGCTGTTTGCCCAATTTGGTAATGGGAATACTGCCGGAAGCATCATACAGAGAAATATCGTAAGCGCTGAGGCCGGAAGGGGTTCTTCCGCCATAAATTTCCCCGTAGGCCGCCGAAATCAGCTCCGCCGCCTCGTTAGAATCCTGAATCCGCAGGACAAAAGTTCCCTCTTCGCTTGGAATTTCCGCCATGGCATTTTCGCCGTCGGGAATCACCTGACTTTGAATGGAAAGGATAACTCCGCTTCCCTCTTCCTTGGAAACTCCCGCCTGATTATCCGCCAATTGACTGCCGGATTCCGTGTACACAACGCCGTCAAATCCGTAAGTCCCTGTCTCTAACACCGTTCCCGCAAGGCTGCTCACCCCGCCGGGAACAATGGCGTTTTTAATATTGTCAAAAGCATAGGTGCGGTATTCCTTGTTTGCAAGCCTGTTTGCCCCCTGCGAACCGGCGGTAAGCACGGGAAGCTCCGTTCCAAGGAAGGTAACCGTATCCGTCCCGTTTGAAAGGGCGTAGGCTCCAAGTCCCACCTCTTTTACGGAAGCCGCAATCGTCACCCCCGACAAGGGACAATTCATAAAAGCCCTGTCCTTAATCGCCGTAAGGCGGTTGCCGCCGTTGACCGTTTTTAAATTCTGGCAGTCCATAAAGGCTTCCTCGCCAATGACTTCCACCGTATCTGGAATATTGACCGCCGTAATTCCCGAATGAGCCCGGAACACACCCGCGCCGATTTGCTTTACGCCGCTTGGAATGTTTACCACGCTGCTGCTTCCGTCATAGGCAATCAAAATGCCGTCACCTACAATCTTAAACTCCTCGCCCGCCTGCAGATTTTCAAGCCACGGGGTCTTGTCAAAAGCATAGGAAGCAATCTCCGTCACCGAATCGGGAATCGTCACATCGATCAAATTATCGCAGTGATAAAAAGCCCCGTACCCGATTTTTGTAACGCCCTCTGGAATCGTCACCGAGGTAATGGCGGAGCGCGCAAATGCAAACTCGCCTATTTCAGTGATGCCGCTTTCTATCTCGTATTCCGTAAGACTGCCGTCCTTGTAAAAGGCCTGCGAGGCAATTTTTGAGTTGTTCACAACCGTATATTTGGGAAAATCCTTGCCTTTTTGGGCATTGTCAACAAGCAGGTTTTCAATCAGCTCACCCCCTGCGGCCCCCGCGCTTTCATTTATATTCGCGGCGGAAACTTCCATGTCCGCTAAGTCGATTCTCCCCGAACGCCCGCTTCCGCTAAGCACCACGGGCTGTCTATTGTCTATAAAAATCACCGCCCGGCCGGAAACAATGCTAGACTGTCCCAGCAAGGTCTTGTTTGTGATGGTTTCCGTCACCGATTTTAGTTCCGGCGTGGGCGAAGGCTCCGCTCCAGACGCATCCTCCGCTTCTGCATTAGGCGCGTTTTCGGGCGTTGCTGTGGGCGCACCATTCGATTCCCCATCAGACGCGCTTCCGGGCAAAACCGTTTGCGTACTCTCCGCCTCCCCATCAGATGCGTTTCCGGGCGAAATTGTTGGCGTGCCCTCCGGCTTTACATCAGACGTACTTCCGGGCGTTGCTGTAGGCGTACCGGCCGCTTCCCCATTGTCCCCGGATACCGCCTCGGCGTCGATTACCTGCGCGTCCTGTACATCCTCATACTCCACCTCTTCCACCTCGGAGGTCTTGCGGGCATTGGCAAACTCCGCCCCATAGGTTCCCGGCGCAGCCACAAACTCCACGTTAGGGCAGCCGTCAAAGGCGCTGTCGCTGATTTGCCCCATGGAATCCGGCAGCGTTACCTTCGTCAGATTCACGCAGTCCTCAAAGGCCTTGGCTCCGATTCCCCTAACCGTCAAAGGAATTTCCACTTCCCTTAAATTCTGGCAGTTGGAAAACGCATAGGCGGGCACCTCGTAAAGTCCGCTCCCCAAGGTGACTTTTTCCAGATAAGGATTCCCCCAGAAAGCGTAACCCGTAATCTCCTTTACCGTGCTCGGAAGGGTGTAGGCCCCCTTTTCGCAGGCGGGCATAAGCGCGTACACTCTGGTCTCCCCGCTGTCGTATAAAATACCGTTAGAATAATGAAGATAATCGTTATCCTCCGAAACGGACAAATTTGCCAACTGGCTGCTTCCTGCAAAAACGCCGCTTCCCAGCTTTTTCACCTTTGCGCCCAAACTGACGTTTATAAGCTCCCTGTCGTTGCTGAAAGCGGCGGTGTCAATTTCCTCCACGCCGTCGCCCACTGTTATGGTCCGCAGATTGTCGCAGCCTGCAAAAGCGCGGTAACCCACAGTTTTTACCTGATTGCCAATCTCAACCCGAACCAGATTGTCGTTTCCCGCAAAGGCTTCCTCCCCGATGATTTTAACCCCATCAGGAACAGACACGTTTTCATCCGTGCCTGTATACCTCATCAATTTATTTCCGTCCATCTCAAAATCAGATGCGATTGCCACCGCCTCCACATCTGACACTGGTACTTGAGCGACTGCTATTGCCGTAAGCAACAGCAGCGCGCTCAAAGTTTTTGCAATCTTTTTATTCATAGGAGTTCCCCCTATGCCGCCTTTGTTTTAACCGACACTTTATCCCGCTTAAAGAACAATATCAGTGAAAGGCTCGCCATACCAAGGGCAAGGAACCACTTCGGATGAATCGGGTCGCCCGTCTTAGGCGTTGAATCTATGGTCGCTTCCGTCAGATTTGCGGTATCCACATAAATCACATAAGGTGAAAAATGGGTTGCGGTAAAGTTGATACAAGGCACGCCGCTTACTGTGGTAAATCTGGCGTTCAAATCCTCCAACGCCCCGCCTGAAATTGCCGCCATCTTATTGTTGCCTGCGTACTGAATTAGTTCGTCCGGCAGCGGTAAGGTCAGATTGACGGAAATTCCCGACGTATCCGCAATCTTCGTCCGTCCTGTGGAATCGTACAAGCTGATATCCATAGGGAAATATTTAATCCTGCTCAAATCGCCAAATCTTGCCTGCAAAGCCGACGTAGCCGCATCCGTGGCCGACTGATCCTCGGAAATCTTGATAATAAAGTTGTCGGTTGCACCGGTCACCGTGGCGCCCGCAAGATTCGTGTTGGAAATACCGGGCTTTGACACTTCCACGCTGCTCCCGTTGTTCACGCTTGCCGTGGAAATTCCGCCGTTTGAGCCGTTGCTGGCATTGGTCGCCGCCGTTCCTGTTCCGCCCGTCTTGTAGGTTGCCGTTACCGCCACATTGGCCGCCGGCATGGTAAAGGTGGTTGACGTCGCCGTGGCGTCCGCAAAACCAACTCCCGCTGTGGACGAGGTCCATTTGTCAAACACCTGACCCGTGCCCATCGCGTAAGCGTTGATGGCCACAACCGCACCTGCCGGGTAGCTTCCTGTTCCGCTTCCGCCTGAAACGGTCACGGTATATTTCACAACGTCGCTTCCGTTGGCCGGGGTTGCGGTAGGAGCCGCCGATGCGCTGCCTCTAGGGGATGCGCTGCTGCCTGCGCCGTTATTGTTTCCGTTGTTGCCATTGCCGCCGTTAGCTCCATTGCCGCCTGCGCCGCCGCTGGGGTTAGCGTCTGCTCCATTTCCCGGATTATACATCGGCGTTGCAACTAAATCGCTTTCCACCTTTGACAAATCGCCGTTTGCTGCCCATCTGACAAAAGTGTATCCTGTTCTGGGCGGTCCGGCAACCGGAGACGCCGCCTCGCCGTGTCCAACCCTTTGCGTTGTATAAACATTACCATCTAAATCATAGTAGGTAACCGTATGGATATTTGAATCCTCTGTAGTCGATTTATAATACGCTATAATTATACTATCATCTTTTACACCGGTATTGCCAATTTCCGGAACCCATTTATCAAATACCCATCCGGGATGTTCCGGCGGTTCCGGATAAGGATTAGGCATTTTCCCATCTTCAACTATCTGCTCTTCTATCGTACCAATACTATTTTCCTGACACCCGTCAATAAATTTAACCAGATGTGACGCGGATGAAAATCTCGGCAATATTTCAACCGTCAGATTTGCTATGTCATTAGGATCGTTATTCAGCCAGCCTGCAAACACATAACCGTTATGAGGCGAAGGCGTAGCCGCCGGCGTCGGAGCCGCCTCCCCAACCTTTGCCCGGACTAACTCTCCAAAACCATCCTTCACAGAAGTATCAGGGAAGTTGGGATAATCCATAAACTGCGCCCAATACCACTCGTCCATATTTGTATTGACTGACATATATTTGCCGTACTCCCCTGACATAGCGTATGTATATGCCGCCGAGGGGTTTTTACACGTTACCTCAATGTTCTGTTGATCCGGCTTTGTGTCAAAGATACCATTTGCTAGATAAGTTACACTGGACGGAATCGTAATCTCGTTCAGCATCGGGTCATTGGCAAACGCTCTCCTCTGAATACTCTGCGTCGTATTGGAAATCTGCACCAAGCTTAGCTGATCGGCATTTTCAAATGTGCTTCTCTTAATTTCTTTCACCTGCGAGGTGGATAAGTCTACACTACGGACAAAATTACAATCCATAAAGGATTCTTCCTGCAAGCCCGTAACACCGGCAAGCTCATCCGCTTTTACCGAAACCGAACCGATATTCTTGCCGCGTCCGGGTAAGCACTCTACTAAAGTCTTTCCGCCGTCTGCATGATTAAACAACAAACCGCTGCCCTGCACATAGGACAAATTATCTCCCAAACACTCTATTCCGATTAAGCTATTGCAGCCCCTAAAAGGACGCAGACCCGTGGTAACAATATTCGGCCCCAAGGTTACATTCGTCAAGGATTCACATGCCGTTTTCGGTTCATGGATAATTTTTCCAGTCTCCTCACCCGTATCCTTATCCACCTCCAACGTTTCCAAATCTCCAAAAGCATAATCGCCAATCTCCTTGGCATTTATAATAGAAGCATTTGTCAGCCCCGTACAGCCTGTAAACGTAAAGGGATCCACAATGTCAACACCATTTAAAAGTATGGTTGTCAAATAAGTGTCAGATCCATCAACCGTCGAGAGTTCCGTTGGCAAAGTATTCCCATCCTTATCGATCTCATAAGTATACCCGGAGAAAATTCCTTTTTTCAGCTTCTCAACGTTTGTCGGAACGACTACATTTCTGGAAGCATTAATTATCTGCATCTCCTCCACTGTCGGCGGGTTTGAAGAATTCTGTCCCTCATATTTTTTAATCGCTTCCGATATCACATTCACTAAAGCTTCTACTTCAATTTCTTTGCCATCTTTATCTTTTTTCGAAACATCTACATAGGGCAAATTCTTTACATATTTTCGTATGTTATCTAGATTCGGCTCTATACCGCTAGCTCCCTCTTGTATAAAATTACTGTACCGCGGATAGCTCTGCAGTTCTGATCCGCCTTCTTTCGTTGTAAAATCATAATTGTACTTAATTTCCAAGTTCGTAGGCCAGCCGCTATGATATGTAATCCAAGACTCGTTTTGGCTTGTATTATTTATCATGTTTTCCCTTTGCATGGCATACGCAAAAGGAACCGTATCTTCGCCCGCCGCGTTCATCATGGCTCCGACAATCGTCAGCTTTGGCTCCGGATTCGTTACCGTATGCTTATTACATGAAGCTTCCTGCGTGCGGAACGCATCTCTTCCAATATCCTGAACCGTCGTGCTGTCCTCAAAAATAATTGTCGTAAGTTCATGCGAACCCTTAAACGCTTCGTCCGCTATATGCTGGACGCTCGCCGGAATCGTGACTTTCTTCAATTCACAAGCATTGTCAAAACATCCTGCTCCGATGGTTGCTATCCCATAAGGCCCAATCGTTGACGGGATTACAACATTTACAGCTCCCTTTATCCAAATTCTCTCAAGCTCGTTACTGTCGTTTACCTGGTAAGTAATATTATTATTTGGATTATCTTCTTCCGACTTTACAATCTCGTATAAATTTCGGTCCCAATATTTATATGCAATCTCCTTGTCATTTGCAGTTACATGGAGTGCAGACCTTCTATCTCTGTTCTCCGAATCCGTGTCCGCCCCCCAAAAATAAAAGCTGGAAGGAACGGTATTCTTAAAATCTTCAAACGTACATGGTGAACCCGACGTTTCTGTAAAGGTCATATCGCTGTTGGGCACTCTCACCGTCTGCAGGCTCCTACAGCCCTCGAACACTCCAATGTCCAAATTGTTTTCACTATATTGAGCGGGCAGATAAAGCTGGTTCAGACTTTCACAATTTTTAAACGCGCAGTTACCTATATAGCGCAACCGAGAATACTGCGATTCATCCTGCCCGTCGCCGCCCTGCAATTCAATATTCTGTAATCTCCTACATCCCTCAAAGCACGAATCCCCTATCACATATATGCTGTTAGGAACCTGAAAGGAAGTAAGATTAACGCAGTCTTTAAACGCGTTTTTGCCAAACGCCTTGATATTATTATACTCCGGCATAGTAACATTCTGCAGGCTTACACAATTTTCAAAAGCGCCGTTTCCAATTGTAGTCAGATTATTGCCGAAAGTGATATTTTTGATAGACGTTCCATAAAAAGCATAATCGCTGATTCCTGAGAGGCTTTCGCCAATATTAAGATTCTCAATATTCGTGTTCCCGGCAAAAACACCATCCATCGGTTTTGTGCGAAACGCCCCTTTTTTAATTTGCCAGCCAGTTATAATGGTAGGGTCCTTCGTATCCTTAACTTCCTCAATAAACTGCTTTCCTATATATGCCACCCGCGCTTCAATTCTATTGTGGTTCTCGCCCGACGCTGAAACATACCGGTTAGGGTCATTTTCACTCACACTTTCATTCAAATAATATAACTGTGAATCTTCCAACTCTCCCCATCCGCTTGCAATATCACGTTCATTATAATAGCAGGGTCTCTTATTGATAACCATACGCCTGTCTACTGTATATGTGTTCTCATGGAAAACATCTTCACCCTCCTCGCCCTTCGTTGTATAGGTCCAATGGTATTTCCCATCACTCGCGCTTATCTGGTAATCATAAACAACTACCGGCTTTCCCGCCAAATCCTGAGTTGGTGCTGCGGGCGCAGGCTTATCCTTATCGTCTACGCCATAGTCTCCATACAGTAAATCTAATACATTATACTTATATCGCCTTTCTCCGTTTACTATGTCACTGTCATGCTCATAGGCATCATAAAACATAAATTCATTATTTTTAGTAACCAGACAATAATATCCGTCTGTAGAAGTTGGCCTGTACTTACGAAACGCCTCTAAAGTATTCTGTATTGTCAAGGTTCCATTCGGCAAATTATCCGCAACATAATTAAGAATAACGGCCACCTTGTTGCCCCCGCCTACCGGTGATACATATGCAAACTGGATTTTCCCATCGCCGGAAGTGTAAATGGTTTCAGTATCAGCGACGGTGGGAACTGTAGTTTCGCAATAATCCGCAATCGCTGCTGGATTGTTTGGTTTACCAGTACCAGCGGCCTCCGATGTCATATCAGCATCCCACACCCAAGCTTTGGCCTCTAACGGTTTAGTATCCGCTAGCGCCATTTCATCATCCGCCCTGACGTCCGGCACTGGTATTGCCGCCACAGCAATAGCAGATACCATAAGCAATGCGCCCACCGTCTTACGTATCTGTTTTTTCAGCCTTCTATTTTTCTTTTTCGTGACACTTTTTGTCATGACATTTTTCGCCATTTGTAACACTCCTTTTAAGCTACTCAATTCTCTTAGCTACCACCACAAACCTGCCGTCCGACTGCGAATTGTCGCAGGTGGAAAGGGTCAGCAGGCTGTCCCCGTAGCTTGCGGTAACTCCCGTATCGTACAGACTGAGCTCCGCCATTTCTTTCATATAAGAATTAAACTCCTCTTCTGAATTCGCATCAATGAATTGATAGTACTTGAAAACAAAATCATCTTCGTTGTACACCTGCGAGCGGAACACATACATCACCTGATAGGCCGCCTTTTCATAGATGCTGTCAAATTGAATAATTGAATGTTTTTCCCCGTAGGATTCCTTCGCATACTTCTGAAGTTGCCCGAACATCTGTCCCGACTTCATATGATGCCCATAGATAATCAGGTTGGTAGAACGGGGATAAATGTTGCAGCCATAGTCCAAAAAAAGGCTGCCGTTCCTGTCATACTCCTGATTAAAATTATGGTCGAGATAGTACTCGTTATCGTCAGTCTGCATTACAGGGTAATCTATTATTGTATCGTCAATTTTAAGCCATCCGATTAGCTTTTTATTCTTTTCATATAAAGTTTTATACTCGTCCAGCACGTCCGGTAGCTTAATAGCCTGCTTATGTAAAGAAAAAGGGTTCTTCGACTGGGTACTGACAAGGGTGTCGCTCCCTTTTAACGCCGCCAGCTCCGTATAATCCGTGCTGGTCCTCTCGCTGAAAAAAGAGTAAACCCCAAAATAAGCAAAGCTGGCAACCGCCACAATAGAAGCGCACGCCACCAAAATCTTCCGAAAACGCTCCTTCTTTTTCAGCACCTCCAAAATCTGCTGCTGCATTTCCTCATCATAATCTTCCAACCGGATAGGCGCGGCCGCCTGCCGCTCCCCGCTCCCCGGCGGCCCGGTTAAGCCCTTGTTTGGAGCCGTCTGCGCGGCGTAGTTTTTATCGCCCGCCCTTTGCCCGGTGCGGCCGCCCGGCTGCTTTTCGTTTTTTAAACGCCCCGCGCTATTTTTCAGCCGCAAAGGCTGCTTTCTATGCTTAGCGGCTGCGGCTTTCTTTTTTGAAGCGTCGTCTGCGTTAGCAAGGGTGATTCCCTGCTTTTTCAGACTTTCAATTTTTTCATATATTTCATCGTCGAAGTCATTCCCCACCTGAGTTTCAAAACGGTAGCTGCCAACCTGAAGCTCGCCATACAACTTATATACCTGCTTAGGGTCGTCAAAATTAACCTTGCTCTTGATGGCGTCGATTTTCTTCTGGTCGCGCAATGCAGCCTCATAATCCGTCCGGGTACGGAACCGCCTTCCCGCAACCGTCAGTTTATCTGCTGTCATGACACTTTCTCCTTTATCACATATATAATTTATTTTACTATATCTTGAAATTAATTCAAGTCTTTTTCCCAGATATGGCGCAAATTTGTTCCCCGATATGCGTAAATTTGTTTGGTTAATTTTTTTATTGGGGAAGATGGAATTTTGTAAAAAATAGGATATGTTTTTCAAATTATCACGATGTGATTTGTGCATGTTGTATGGTTTTTGGGCATTAAATTGTCATGGAGAAAATGGAGAAAAGCGCAGATAACCAAATTTACGTATATGCGGCAGTTTTTACCTGATTGGGCGGGTGGATGTAGGGGGGAGGGAGAAAAGTGGGGCGGGGGAGAGGGGGGCGGCAATTTGGTGTAGAAATATTTTTGATTTCCGCGAGCACCCCCACAATTTATTTTGTCCCTATTTTTTCTATATATCGGTAAATTTATAAATAATTACTATATTACATTCCGGCCACAAAATCTGCTATACTGCTCGTTTTAGCGGCAAGCTTCACCCATTTCCTCAACGTTTCCGGGTTTTTCTCCGCATTTAAGCGTTCCGCGACGTCTTTGGGAATTTCTCCGTGGTCTTTCAGGATATCAAATAAAATTCCCTGTGCGGTTTCCACCCTGCCTTCTTCTTTTCCTTCTTTCTTACCTTCCTCTTTCCCTTCGGCCCTTCCTTCCACTCGGCCTTCTTCCCTTCCTTCAATCCTTCCCTCTTCTCTTCCTCTTTCCTTCAAAACTTCCTCGTACTCTTCCCAGAACATATAGCTCTCCCTCGTTTCCGGTTGAATTTTCACACTTTCCGTGAATTTATGCAACTGGCGGGTGGCGGCATCCGTTGCGTTTTCTTCTCGGCTGTCCCTTATGTACCGCAGCATATTCCGCACCGCTTCGTTTCCGCCAAGCCTTCCGTCAGTATAAAAATAGTAAAACCTAAGCCCGTCCTCGTAATCAAGCTCCTGTACTTCCTCACACTTGTTACGGACGGTATACATCATATAATCATAGCCAAAGGGGTCTTTTTCCAATATCATCAAAATGTACAAATCAGGCAGGCGTGAATATTCTTTCCCGCCGCTCTTCATTTGGCTGCTGTCAATCAACGCCTGATAAAAGCGGTTATGCTTTGGATAGTCCGCTTCCTTTACGAGATGCGGCTCTATGTCGTAAATATTCATGGCCGCTGCTTTTCCCCGTTCCTGCTCAAGCGGCTCCTCCACCCTGACGTCTAAGCGGATTCCCTTCTTGTCCGGCGAGAGGGGCGGGATGGTTTTCTGCACCGTCACACGCACCTTTCCAATTTCCTTTTGGAGCAGAGTGGACAACAGCACCCTGCAAAATTCCTCCCCAACCACGCTGTCCGACGCAAGGCGGTTCATCAAAAAATCATCGATTACATTTAGTTCTTCCAGTTTTCTTTTTGTGTAGCTCATTCTTCCTCCGTTTCCGGCAGGGCCGCAGCCGCCGGGGAAAGAACAAGCTTCCCATCTTATCAGATATCGGCCCCGCCAACATGTGTTTTCTGTGAAAATGCTGGCGATGTGCCAAAGATACTCTGTCCGGCAGGAATTGCCGGAACGAATTGATTTTCACTTTTTTATGAAATAGATTATATGGTTTTTCGGAAATTTTGTCAAGAAGTTTTGCAAAAATCAAAAACCCATTTATAAAATTTCCATCTTACAGAAATGTTCCTTTGTTTTTTTGTCATAGCTAATCCCCACGGCCAAAATCCTGCCCGTATATTGCTCTTTTTCTCCAAGCCTGCCCCGCAGCCGAAGCGCATAGCCTTTATCTTTAATCTGACGAATAGCCTCGTCGGGCGTACTATCTGCTTTCAATTCTAAAATAATGGCGTCTGCTCCCCTGCGTTCAGGATAAAAAATGAAATCCACATAGCCTTTTCCAGCTTTATCCTCCCGCTCAACACGATATTTATCCCTCGCGGACAGGTAAACCAAATTTACCACCGCCGACAGCTCGCTCTCGCCATTATATGAAAAAATCGGCGACTCTGTGTTATGTGCATACTCCAATATCTCACGCATTGTCTCCGTATCGCCGAATAAAGTAGCTTTTAACATCCGCCCTGATTCTCTGGCAAGACGGTACACATAACCAAGGCTGTCATTGGTAAGCAGCATCTCGTCAAATTTATCCATCAGTTCCTTATTGGGTATAAAGACCTCGCCGTCTTTATAAGTTAAAAGCCCATACACTACCATCGCCGAATAAATCTGATTTTTTGTGCTCAGCTCCGTATTTGTCGCCGCATATCCCTGCAGCTTTATCTCCACGCCCTCTCCCGAAACCATCAAAACTAAGTCGTCGCGTATTCCTTCAATGTTATTCCGAACATAATAGAATATCTCATCGTAAGGACCTGAACTAGTCCAATAATTGCTAATTTGGTTATCCGCCAGCGCGCATACCACCGACCGCGGATTATATATCTTTTCCCCTGAAGCCGTGTAATAGCCGTCGTACCAAAGCGCAAGCTCCTCTCTTGTAATTTGTGGGTCTTTTGAACTCTCAATATAAATTTCAAAAAGCCGGTCAACCTCATTGTCAAGGAAACCGAAGTACTCGCCAAATTTCACTTTGGTTGCCATGTCGTATTCCACGAACATATTCAGCTCGGAACCGCTGGAGTATTTTGCAATTGGAAGCACTCCTGTCATGTAGGCAAGCTCTACGTAAGCTTTATCTTTCAGTAAGGCTTTCAAAAATCCAAGAAATTCTCTCCGATTTTCTTCAAAAATAAACGGCATATGAAACACTGCATCCCATTCATCTATTACAAAAACGAATTTTCGCATCGTTTTCTGGAATACCTCTGTCATAATGTCCCAAAGCGCTTTTCCATTATCAATGGTAATTTCTGGATATTCTGCAGCCAAATCCTCTTTTAATCCGTCTATAATTCTTGAAATATAATCATTATAAGAAGAACACTTTTCAGGAATCTCGCTAAAATCAATATAAATCACGTCATGCTTATTTAAATGCTTTTGATAATTATTTGATTTTGCTATCTTTAGAGCGTCGAATACCTCTTTTCCATTCGCTGCTTTACCCAAAAATGCGCCAATCATATTGGCCGCAATACTCTTTCCAAAACGCCGCGGTCTGGTAATGCAAAGATATTTCTGAGCATCCTCATCAGCCGCGAGAATCACTTCATCAATTAAAGGCGTCTTGTCAACAAAAAATCTTGTTCTGGCCGTATCTCTATATTTTTCAAAGGGAACAATACTGTTCAAAAACATTCCCATGCCATGCGCTCCTTCTAATCTTTTTTAACCTCGAATTCTCTTATAATTATAGCAGCTTTCCTATGCTCATTTTCATTTTATCATTTCAATACTGAAACAACAAGTTCCCTTCCTCCGGTACCATGGAAATAAATTTTCAGTATAAACATTCGCTGCAATTCTAAATCATTAGGTTCTTCAAAGTCGTTTTTATATTTGGAAACCCAAAATTATGCATTAAAATATAATTATTCATGAAATTGATTTCCGTGCTTATAATAAATATTACCGCACTACATTCCAGCCACAAAATCCGCTATACTACCGGTTTTGGCGGCAAGCCTCACCCATTTCCTTAAAATCTCAGGATTTTTTTCTGTATTTAAGCGTTCCTCGACGTCTTTGGGAATTTCCCCGTGGTCTTTCAGAAAATCAAACAAAATTCCCTGTGCGGTTTCCACCCTGCCTTCTTTCTTACCTTCCTCTTTTCCTTCTTCTCTCCCTCTTTCCTTCAAAACTTCCTCATACTCTTCCCAGAACATATAGCTCTCCCTCGCTTCCGGTTGAATTTTCACACTTTCCGTGAATTTATGCAACTGGCGGGTGGCGGCGTCCGTTGCGTTTTCTTCTCGGCTGTCCCTTATGTACCGCAGCATATTCCGCACCGCTTCGTTTCCGCCAAGCCTTCCGTCAGTATAAAAATAGTAAAACCTAAGCCCGTCCTCGTAATCAAGCTCCTGTACTTCCTCACACTTGTTACGGACGGTATACATCATATAATCATAGCCAAAGGGGTCTTTTTCCAATATCATCAAAATGTACAAATCAGGCAGGCGTGAATATTCTTTCCCGCCGCTCTTCATTTGGCTGCTGTCAATCAACGCCTGATAAAAGCGGTTATGCTTTGGATAGTCCGCTTCCTTTACGAGATGCGGCTCTATGTCGTAAATATTCATGGCCGCTGCTTTTCCCCGTTCCTGCTCAAGCGGCTCCTCCACCCTGACGTCTAAGCGGATTCCCTTCTTGTCCGGCGAGAGGGGCGGGATGGTTTTCTGCACCGTCACACGCACCTTTCCAATTTCCTTTTGGAGCAGAGTGGACAACAGCACCCTGCAAAATTCCTCCCCAACCACGCTGTCCGACGCAAGGCGGTTCATCAAAAAATCATCGATTACATTTAGTTCTTCCAGTTTTCTTTTTGTGTAGCTCATTCTTCCTCCGTTTCCGGCAGGGCCGCAGCCGCCGGGGAAAGAACAAGCTTCCCATCTTATCAGATATCGGCCCCGCCAACATGTGTTTTCTGTGAAAATGCTGGCGATGTGCCAAAGATACTCTGTCCGACAGGAATTGCCGGAACGAATTGATTTTCACTTTTTTATAAAATAGATTGTATGGTTTTTCGAAAATGTTGTCAAGAGGTTTGTGTGAAATCAAATAAAATCAAATTTCCCCAGCAAGCACCTATCTATTTAACTCGCTGCCCGCAAAAACAACAGCCTTCGAAAATATTTTCCTAAAACCCAGAACCACATACAAGCCGCCCACATATGATAAACCATAAAACAAAATAATTTTGGAGGCAATTTCATGAGTGATTTAACAGCTACCGGCTGCGGATGCGGCAATCCTAGTTCCAACAATGGGTTTGGGTGCAGTTCCATTATCTGGATTATTCTTTTACTTTCCTGCTGTGGCAATGGCAACGGATTAAACGGCCTGTTTGGCAACTCCGACAACGGATGCTGCGACAGCATCATCTGGATTATCCTCTTGCTGGCCTGCTGTGGAAACGGCAACGGCAATAGCTGTGGATGCGGATGCTAATCTAAGCAATTGATTCTTTTCATCATGTCTGAGAAGTAGGCTCCGAAAAGAGCCTACTTTTCTGCATATCGGATAATTTAAAAACATAAAATATTTAAACGGTGGGGAGGAGCTGCTATGGATTCAAATGAGCACAATAAGGTAATTGCATTTGACACTCTCTTCTGCACCAATCATATACAAATGCTAAAGGTCATGCTGCCCTACATGGAACACAAAATGCAAAAATTCATGGCCGTATACATTAAGCTTTTGGAGCTGAACTACACCATCGATTATTTCAAAAAACACCCCTATCCCCTCTGCGGCTGTCTGGAAAGAGAAGCCGCGCCGGACATTTTTCAAATGTGTTCGGAACTCATTCCCTATTGCACGGAAAATGAAAAGAAGCAGCTCGAACAGATAAAAAATATCCGGCAGGGAATGGAAATGTACAAAGAAGTGTCGCAGGCAATGGAGGTAATGAAGGACTTTATGCCCGATATGGCCTCCTTTATGGGGACAGCTTCCGCGGACGGCGTTTTTTCCGCTGCAGAGGGTGAAAATTCTTTTTACAATCGCAATAACAGCGATAATGACAACATTAGCAGTCACGGCGGCACAAGCAATGTAAACAGCACAAGCGGCTCCGGTAGCTTTGACATGATGAATATGCTGATGAACATGCTCTCACCGGAGCAGAAACAAATGTATGAAATGTTTGGAGGAAAAAGTGAAGGATAACAACATGCAAAACGATTGGATGCGGGATGAATCCTTAAAAGATATCGACCCTTATAAGCTTGAATTTCTTCAAGCTCTTGTTTTTGAGAGCAAAAATTTGAAAAAAGAACAAATGCTTCCCTTTTTGATGGCGGTTGCCAAGCGCGGGCAGGACAAAAAGGTCTCCTTTTCCGACAAGGAAATCGACGCCATTGTGGCGGTGCTCAGGAAGCACGCTTCGCCTGAGGAGATTGCAAAAATTGAGAAAGTGATGGCTATGCGCTCGCGCCGGTAGGCGGCGAATAGACGGCTTTCGATAGCACGCAACAGGTGTTTCATAAAGAGAAACACCTTTATACGGCAACAGGTATTTCACAAAGAGAAACACCTTTATGCGACAGCAAGCATTTCCCAAAGAGAAACGCCTTTTTGCGGCAACAGATACCTCTCATACAAAAAGTCAACAGCTAAAAAACTGTTGACTTTTTTATATTTATGCATGTTTTCACTTCTGCCATAATTTGCGCGCTTTTATCTCTTCTGCGCGGCAATCTAATCCTTCCTCACTTCTCATCTAATTGGAAAGATTTATTTTCATCCCATCTCTTACTTCACCACAAGATTCACAATTCTCCCCGGCACATAAATTTCCTTTACAATATTTCCGGTGAGCTTCTCCGCCACGGCCTCCTTTGCCTTGGCAATCACGGAATCCTTTTCCTCGTCCCTTGCAATGTCCAAGGTGGCTCTGGTTTTTCCGTTAATCTGAACGGCAATCTCAATAGTGGCCTCCACGGTTTTCGCCTCGTCGTAGCCCGGCCATGCGCTCTGATAAATTCTTCCCTCAAAGCCCGTTTTCTGCCAAAGCTCCTCCGTGATGTGGGGGGCGACGGGATTTAACAGCAAGAGCAGGGTCTTAAACTCGCTCTTTGTAACCTTGTTTTTCCTGTAAAATTCATTGATAAGAGCCATCATGGCGGCAATTGCCGTATTGTATTTTAAGCTCTCGTAATCGCCGCTGACCTTCTTAATGGTCTGATTCATTTTTATTTCTAAATCCTTGGAATAGCCCTCTTCCTCCGTCAAAATATCCTGCAGCTTCCACACTCTCTCAAGGAACCTGCGGCAGCCCTTTACGCCGTCCTCGCTCCACGCGGCGCTGAGCTCAAACGCGCCAATAAACATTTCATAGGTGCGGAGGGTATCCGCCCCGTACTCCCGCACAATGTCGTCGGGATTCACCACGTTTCCGCGGGATTTGCTCATTTTTTCCCCGTTGGAGCCCAAAATAATGCCGTGGGAGGTTCTCTTTGCGTAAGGCTCCGGGCAGGGAACCGCCTTTTCATCGTAAAGAAATCTATGCCAGAAGCGGGAATATAAAAGGTGCAGCGTGGTATGCTCCATCCCGCCGTTGTACCAATCCACGGGCATCCAGTAGTCCAAGGCTTCCTTGCTTGCCAGCGCCTTCTCGTTTTGAGGGTCGGTATAGCGCAGGAAATACCACGAGGAACCCGCCCACTGAGGCATGGTGTCCGTCTCTCTCATGGCGGGGCCGCCGCAGCAAGGGCAGGTTGTTTTTACCCATTCCGTCATGGAGGCAAGAGGCGACTCGCCGGTATCCGTGGGCATGTAGCTTTCCACATCGGGGAGTTCCAATGGAAGCTCGCTTTCGGGAAGGGGCACATAGCCGCATTTTTCACATTTTACAATGGGAATCGGCTCCCCCCAATAACGCTGTCTTGAGAACACCCAATCCCGCAGCTTAAAGTTGGTTTTCGCGTGTCCGATTCCTTTTTCCGTCAAAAATTCCGTGATTTTTTTCTTTGCCTCCGCCACGGAAAGGCCGTTCAAAAATTCAGAGTTTACTAAAATTCCCGTCTCCACGTCGGTAAACACCGCTTCGTTTACGTCTACCGGGCTTCCCGCAACCACCTCTATAATCGGCATGTTAAACTTCTTGGCAAACTCCCAGTCGCGCTCGTCGTGGGCGGGCACCGCCATAATCGCGCCCGTTCCGTAGGACATTAAAACATAATCGGATATCCACACGGGAATTTCTTTCCCGTTTACTGGATTGACAGCGGAAAGGCCTTTAAGCATCACGCCGGTTTTATCTTTCGCCAGCTCCGTCCGCTCAAAATCGGACTTTCTGGCGGCCATTTCCCTATAGGCAATCACCTCGTCCCAATTTTCTATATCCGCCTGATACTTGTCGATAAAAGGATGCTCCGGGCTCATAACCATGTAGGTAACGCCAAAGAGGGTGTCCGGCCGTGTGGTGTAAACGGTCATTTTATCCTCTTTGCCCTTTAAAATAAAATCCACTTCCGCTCCGGTTGACTTTCCAATCCAATTTTTTTGGGAAACCTTGACGCGCTCCACATAATCCACCGTGTCAAGCCCCTCAAGAAGCTTATCCGCATATTCGGTAATTTTCAGCATCCACTGGCTCTTTACCTTCCGGACCACCTCGGAGCCGCACCGCTCGCAGACGCCGTTTACCACCTCTTCGTTTGCAAGCCCCACCTTGCAGGAGGTACACCAATTGATGGGCATCTCCGCCTTGTAGGCCAGCCCCGCATGGAAAAGCTTCAAAAATATCCACTGCGTCCATTTATAATAATTGGGATCCGTGGTGTTGATTTCCCTGTCCCAGTCAAAGGAATAACCAAGGGCATGGAGCTGATTTTTAAAATGCTCCACATTATTTTTGGTAACAATCTTCGGATGAATATGATTTTTTATGGCATAATTTTCCGTGGGAAGCCCAAAAGCGTCCCAGCCCATGGGATAAAGCACGTTGTAGCCCTGCATCCTTCTCTTTCTCGCCACAATGTCTAACGCCGTATAAGGCCTTGGATGCCCTACATGCAGCCCCTGTCCTGAAGGGTAAGGAAATTCCACCAGCGCGTAATATTTCGGTTTGGAGTAATCCTCCGAGGTTTTGAACGCTTTTTCCTCGTCCCAAACCTTCTGCCATTTCGTCTCCACTTCTCTGTGATTATATGGTACAGCCATTTTTTCCCTCATTTCTGCGCCTTTTCCCGCGCAATACCTCTTTTATAGTATAAAATAGTTCAATTTCTGATTTTACCTATATTATGGTAAAAAGTCAATAACCTCATTCAGCCCGTACCCCTCCGTATACTCAAGGGTTATGGCGTCGCCCGGCTGATATTTTATAATCTGCACAAGGGACTTGTCCGACATGTCCACGTCGTAAATGTCCTCCTGATTTTCCAGACAGATATAGTAGTGGGTGTTCCCCTCAATGACAATGGGGGAAATGCTTTCTATTTTTCCCTTCACGCTCTTTCCCGCGCTCATGGCCTCGCTGACAATGCCGTTGGTGCCCAAAAGCTCCGTGTAGCTTTTCTCGCACTCCTGCACCGTGTCGCCGATAGCCACCCACTGATATTTCTGCACGTTTACCATAGCGTACTTTTTCACCAGCCCTGCGCCGTCCTTTAGGGCCATAAAATAGGTAGGCTCGTCCGCAATATTTAAAAGCAGCGGGAAGGTCGCCCGATAGCCCAAGTTCTGCACCTGCCCTTCCGCCGAGGACATAGCCGAATCCTCGATAGCCCCTTCCACCTTGTAGGAGCGCGTCTCCATGGTCCGCTGGTTCATAAGCACAAAGCCCACGTTGGACTGGTCGCCGCTGACGCTGGTAATGCCGGTGTACACCCACACGTCGTCCTCCAACGCAATATAATTGTAGCCGTTGGTGGACTGCAGGCAGTCTCTTTGCCCCAAAAGAGAATTCCAGTAGCCGTGCTTTAATAGGCCGGAATAATCGTACAAATCAACCAAAAGCTCCGCCGAGTAAACCTTGTCAATCCATGTGGGTACGTCCTCCACCGCATAATCGACGCACTCTCCGGTCTGGGCGTTGCAAAGAACCACTCTTCCTATGGTCTGGCCGCCAAACAGGCCGATGTTAAATTTCTTCACGGGGCACACCCAATAGGGCGTTCCCTCCTCGTCTATCTCAAAGAAAATCTGGCTGTCAAAGATGTAGGTTGGATAATGGAAACGCAAATGCCTGTAAAGATTCCTGTTAAAATATTCTCCCTTGGAATACCGGATGCCCTCCGCCAGCTTTACGCACTCCGTATTTTGGGTCGTCATGTCAATAAGAATATAGGCTGGAATTCCGTTTTTCTGGTTTGTCAGCCATTTAACGGGGCTTGCATAGGTGAGGGGCGTCACCCGCACGGGCTTTCCCTGATAATTAATCTGCGAGTAGTCGGCGGACACCTCAAACTGCGACACCATATCCACCATGCTCCCCATCTTCCTGTTTCCCAAAAGGGAGGCGGAATCCTTGTCCAAAAGGGGAATCGTCTTATAATCCACCTGCTTAATGTCGTCGGTAAATTCCCGCTCCTCTATGGTGAGAAGCCTTTGATATTTCGCCGCGTTAAAAAATGGAGACGATAGGAGCGAGCCCACCGCATAGGTTACAATCAGGAGGATAAAAACAAGGCCCAGCAGCTTAAAGATAAGGCCGCTTTCCTTTATGCTAAAATGAAACGCGCCCATGCCCTCCACCTGAGTCTGCCGCTCCTTCCTAAACTGCCGAAGAACCGACAGCAGCATCGCAATCACCACCAAAAATAAAATTGCTCCCCATGTCCCGGAGGAATGAATGTTGACGGCGGGAAGGGTCACGTAATAATAAACGCCCAGCGCAGCCAGCCCCAACAAAATAAAAATGATATTTCTTAAAATCTTATTTTTCTGCATATTTTACAAGCCTTTCTTGTTTTTTACTATACGATATTCCCCTGCAGGGCCCCTCGCAAAAAGCACAACAGGATGCCGCACCCCCACATGCAGCATCCCGTTACCTTCTCCTAAAAAGAACCAATCACTATTATGTTACTCGTCGGAGCCTTCCGCCACCTTAGCGGCTCTTGCGGCGACTTCCTTCTCCTGAACGTCGCTTGGAGCCTGCTCATAGCGGGAAAATTCATACTCAAACTCGCCCCGTCCGCCTGTCATGGAACGCAAATCTGTGCAGTATCCAAACAGCCCCATCATAGGCACATCGGCTTCAATCACCTGCTTGCCGCCGGGAGCCGGATTCATTCCCAAAACTCTGCCCCTTCTCTTATTTAAATCGCCCATAACGTCGCCGGTATAAGAATCGGGAACCGTCACCTTGAGGGACACAATGGGCTCAAGCAGAACAGGGTGAGCCTCCATAAAGCCCTTCTTAAAGGCCTGAATCGTCGCCATCTTGAAGGCCATTTCAGAGGAGTCTACCGGGTGATAGGAGCCATCGTAAAGAATCGCCTTAACGCCCACTACAGGGTAAGCGGCCAAAGGTCCCTTTTGAACGGAATCCTGAATTCCCTTTTCAACTGCCGGGAAGTAGTTCTTCGGCACGGCCCCGCCCACAACCATCTGCTCAAAGACATAGGTCTGCTCCAAATCGCCCAAAGGCTCAAATTTCATCTTAACGTGGCCGTACTGCCCATGTCCGCCGGACTGCTTTCTGTACTTGTACTCCACATCGGAGGTCTTTTTGATGGTTTCCCTGAACGCTACCTTGGGCTCCATCAATTCAATTTCAACCTTATATTCATTTAAAAGCTTGCTGGCAATCACGTCTAGGTGCAAATCGCCCATTCCATAGAGAAGCATCTGCCTGTTCTCGGAATCGTTTACATATTTCATGGTCTGGTCTTCATGAGAAATCTTCTGAAGGGCCTGAGATATCTTGTCAACGTCCCCCTTGTTCTTCGGATTATATCTCTTATAATTATAGGGCCTTGGCATCTCCCACTTGCCGTATTTGATTGTCGTCGCCTTGGTTGAGAGGCTGTCCCCCGTTCTCGCCGCAGTCAGCTTGGCAAGGGCGCCGATATCGCCCGCATGGAGCTCTTTTACCTCAACGGGCTTGTTGCCCTGAAGCACGTAAAGCTTTCCAATCTTTTCCTCCACGTCCTTATCCACGTTGTAAATCACGTCGTCGGTTTTAAGAACGCCGGAATTTACCTTGATTAACGAATACTTTCCAATAAAAGGATCCACGATGGTCTTCCAAATGTAGGCCGATTTTGCCTTGGAGAAGTCATAGTCCGCTTGGAAAATATCGTTTGTTTTCATATTAATACCGGCTACCGTTCTATTTTCCGGGCTGGGGAAATACTTGATAATGTCGTCAAGCAGCGTGTAGATACCCTGACAGAGCACGCTGGAGCCCATGGTCATGGGAACGATGCTTCCATCGCATACGTTGGTGCGCAAAGCCGCCCTTATCTCCGCCTCCGAGAAGGTCTCGCCGCCAAAATATCTTTCCATCATTTCCTCGCTGGTCTCCGCAACGGCTTCCATCAGCGTGTCGCGGCAAAGCTGAAGATTGGCCTTATTGTATTCGGGAACCTCGCAATCCACTACGTCCTTGCCCTTCCACCTGTGGCCGGTCTCGGCAATGACGTTTACATAACCCACAAATTTCTCATTTTCACGGATAGGGAGATGGAAGGGAGCCATCTTTTTCCCAAACATCCCGGTCATATCCTCCACTACCTGTCTAAAGGAAGCGTTATCCACGTCCATATTGCTCACGTAAATCATTCTGGGAAGCTTATACTTCTCGCACAGCTCCCACGCCTTCTGCGCGCCCACTTCCACGCCTGCCTTGCCGTTCACCACAATGATAGCCGCTCCGGCCGCGCTGATTGCTTCTTCCATCTCGCCCACAAAATCAAAGAAGCCCGGCGCGTCCAATATATTAATCTTATGGCCTTCCCACTCGACAGGGATAACGGAAGTACTGATTGAAATTTTTCTCTTCTGTTCTTCCTTGCCGAAATCACTGACCGTATTTCCATCGTCTACCTTTCCAAGTCTGGATGTAATACCTGACAAATACGCCATCGCTTCCGCCAGACTTGTCTTTCCGCAACCGCCATGTCCCAGCAAAGCCACGTTTCTAATCTTGTCAGTTGTGTAAATATTCATATAAGTTCCTCCATTTTTCCGGTTTTTTGGGAATTCCGCCGTATTTTCAAATATTGCCTATTTTGGCTTTTTAGACCCCATGTGGATATTCTACTAAATAATTAGGATTTATACAAGTAAAATTATATATTTTGTAATAAAAGTTATGATTCCAAAACCTGTTGACTTTCGCGCGTTAAAGTGCTATATTGTGGGACGGAACTTATTTGAAAGGAGAAATACCAAATGATTGTCGTAATGAAGCCTCAGGCATCGGAGCAGAGCATCCATGCCGTGACAAAATATATCGAGGAAAACGGGTTGCAGCCCCACCTCTCCAAAGGCGAGGAAGTCACCATCATCGGCATTGTGGGCGACAAGTCCAGACTTTCCACGGAAAACCTGCGCATTTTTAAGGATGTGGACCATATCATTCCCGTGACGGAAAGCTACAAGCTTGCCAACAGAAAATTCCACCCAGAACCCACCACGGTCAAGGTTGGGGGGACTTCCATCGGCCCCGGCAATCTTACCGTTATGGCCGGTCCCTGCGCCGTGGAAAGCAACGAGCAGCTTATGTGCATTGCAAAGGCTGTGAAGGAATCCGGCGCAACTATTCTTAGAGGCGGCGCGTACAAGCCCCGCACTTCCCCCTACTCTTTTCAGGGACTTGAGGAGGACGGCTTAAAATACATGCAGGAAGCCGGGAAAGCCGTCGGCCTTGCAACCATCTGCGAGGTGGTAAGTCAGGAGGCCATTGAAGCCGCCGTAAAATATGTGGATATGCTTCAAATTGGCGCGCGGAATATGCAGAACTTTATTTTGCTAAAGGAAGCCGGTCAGTCCGGCCTGCCAGTCCTTTTAAAGCGCGGCCTGTGCGCCACCATAGACGAGTGGCTGAACGCCGCCGAGTACATTATCGCCGAGGGGAATCCGAACGTGGTTTTGTGCGAGCGGGGAATCCGCACCTACGAGACGGCCACCAGAAATACATTGGATTTAAGCGCCGTTCCCGTGCTCCGGGGAATGACCCACCTTCCCATTATCGTGGACCCTTCCCACTCCACCGGCTCCTACAAATACGTAACGCCCATGGCAAGAGCCGCCGTGGCCTGCGATGCGGACGGCCTCATGATAGAAGTACATAACGACCCTGCCCATGCCCTCTCAGACGGCCCTCAGTCCTTAAACTTTGATAAGTTTGCCGCTCTTTCTAAAGAGCTGAAGCCCTTCTGCGAGCTAATGGGACGAAATTTTTAGGTATTTATTTCCGCGGGCAGCGGGCCGTTTACAGATATTGGCGGCGGCTGGTTTTATCTCTCTTTGAGAAAAAGCTGATTCCACCCCGGCGAGGAGACAAATGCTCTGCCCTTTGGGACGTTGCAAATTTGATACCTGTTGCTTGCGTCAGGGTTTTTAATTTAGAGGTTTGGAGGTTTCTATGGAAAATAATTTTACCTGCGGCTTTATCGGCCTTGGACTGATTGGAGGCTCCATTGCAAGAGCCATGCGCCAGTTTTATCCGAATAGCCGCCTAATGGCATATGAAATTAATCAGGAAGCCTTGCACATGGCGATAGCTGACGGGGTGATTGACGCTCCCTTGTCCCTGACGGGCGGCGGGCTTTCAGCCTGCGATTATCTTTTTCTGTGCGCGCCGGTATCGGAAAATAACAGAATTCTTGCAGAAATCAAAAAAAATCTTTCACCCTCCTGCATCCTCACCGATGTTGGAAGCGTGAAATCGGAAATTCATAAGCAAATAGAAGCGATGGGTTTATGCGGCCAATTTATCGGCGGCCACCCCATGGCGGGAAGCGAACGCTGCGGCTACATCAACTCCAAGGCATTGCTTTTGCAGAACGCTTATTACATTTTAACGCCCTGCCCGGAAGTGCCCGAAGAATCCGTCGCCTCTTTCAAGGAACTGATTGCTTCCCTTGGGGCTCTTCCGCTGATACTCGACTATGCAGCCCACGACTACATTACCGCCGCCGTAAGCCACCTGCCCCACGTTATCGCCGCTTGTCTAGTCAATCTGATTAGGCAGTCGGATTCTACAGACGGCATTATGAAAATGATTGCCGCGGGAGGTTTTAAGGACATCACCAGAATTGCCTCCTCCTCCCCCGTTATGTGGCAGCAGATTTGCCTTACCAACGGAAAAAACATCTCCGCGCTCCTTGACGATTATATTGTTTCCTTAGGGAAAATAAAAAAAGAAATCGACGGATCACAGCCTGAGAATCTGTATCAGTTTTTCGACGCGGCAAGAAATTATCGGGACTCCTTTACGGAAGTTTCCAGCGGCCCCATCAAAAAGGTTTTTTCCCTCCGTATCGATATTGCCGACGAGCCCGGCGCTTTGGCCGCAGTCGCCACCATCTTGGCCCTGCAGCAAATCAGCATTAAAAACATCGGCATCGTCCACAACAGAGAGCGGGAGGACGGCGTGCTTCGGGTGGAATTTTACGAGGAGGAAAGCATTGAAAAAGCCGCCGATATTCTGCGGGCAAAGGGCTACGCTATTTATTAACCCTGCTCCTCTTACCTCCGCTCCTTTGGCAGTTCTTTAAAGATGCAGGTCTTTGAGGCACAGATTTTTGAGAAACAGATTTTGCGGAAACAGTTTCGGAAGAAATCTTTTCTATAAACGGCGTTACCGGCTGCCTGCGGAGGTTTTGCACTCGGCAGGCGGCTTTTTTGTGAGCAGAACTATGAGCAAAACAATCAAAATGCCCATAATGCCTCCCGCCGTATCAATCAGCACGTCCTTAAAGGCGGCGCTTCTGCCGGGAATAAAGTACTGGTGGAACTCGTCCAGTCCCGCCGACAAAAATACCTGTCCCGCCACTAAAAGCTTCCCCTTCCGCGCCGTCCCATACCACAAAACAACTATGCTGTAGGATAAAAGGCCTACGCCCATATATTCCGTAAAATGCGCCGCCTTCCGCACATAGCCTTCCAGCAAAACCACCGTCTCCGCCAGCTTTTCCCTGCTGCCGCCGGTAATCCCGTAATACCCCTTCAGCAGCGCCTCCGTTACCGCGCTGCTGGCAAGTGAGGAAGTCTCGCCGTCCTCCGCCGAAAAGCAAAATATCACGATATACAGCGCAATCAAGAGAATAACCGCCGCCGCCGTATATATTTTTTTAATCTTCAAATCTTCTTAATTATTCTCCCGCATACTCTCGATGGTATCGTAAGCTTCAATTCTCACCGCATCGGCTTCCGGCATACCGATGAAAATTGCCCCGTAATTATAATCTTTTCCCTTCTTCTCGATTCGCACAATCTCCAAGAACGCATGGAGCACCTCCTGCGTCCATATCCTTAAGAAAGATTCGTATACCGCCCCGATATCCAGCAGCTTATCGCAGGTAAAGCCGATACCCGTTTTCGACACGTCCACAATTTCAATTTCCGCTTCCTCGTTGCCGCCTCCGTCTAATCTCTTCATCACAAGCTTGGATACAAGCATCCTGCGGTTGGTTCTTCTTCTCTCTTCCATTTATTTCTACCTCCGTTTCGCACGACATGTTAGTATGTCTATCATAACCCATACCGCCTTTTTTGTAAATTCTTTTTTGCATGGCGAACTGGTTTTCCAGAAACTAGTTTTTGCAAAAATCTGAAAATAGCTTGCAAAAAGCTGAAATATCCGTATGATGGAATCAGACACTTTCTAAAAAAGCAGCGAAAACGCTGTGAAAATTTGTGCCGACGTTAAATTTAAGGCGTTGGCGCCATGGAGGACATTGAATGGCGATTAAAACCAAAAAAGCACTGCTAATGCGGGCAATTTCTGAAATGCAGGAGAGCGACTACTCCAAAGCCCCGGAACTTAGCGACATCTACCGACGCCTGTCGGTGGGACGAAAACGATTTGCAAACGTTTTTGATAAAAATATCAAAGCGGTTATGCAAATCAGCTCTCTTGATTTGACAATGCAGCACCAAACGAACAAGATAACCGACATTTCCCGCCAGATTGCAGATGCTACGGAAGCAATTTTCGGAAACGGACAGGAAAGCTCCAACAGCCACGAAGTACTGGCTGACACGATAGCCAAGGTTTCCGAGGATTCCAATGAAGTCTACGCCAAAATTGAAGCGGGTCAAGCGGAATTGACTGCCATCAGGGATTTATCCGAGCAGACAATGAGCGTTTCCCATCAAATGAAGCAGGACATGGACGAACTGATTTACCTTATCAACCATTTAAGCAGCGTAATTGAAGAAATCGACAATATTTCCATGCAGACCAACCTGCTTGCCCTGAACGCCTCCGTGGAGGCCGCCAGAGCCGGAGAGGCCGGAAAGGGCTTTGCCGTCGTGGCAAATGAAATCCGGGAGCTCTCCGTAAAGACACAAACCCTTACCGGCGGAATGGGAACCTTTTTAGAGCGCATCAAAAACGCTTCCGAAAAAAGCGTCCACAGCTCCACCGGCACCATCGACTCCTTAGATTCCATGGCGGAAAAAATTAAAACGGCGTGGCAGTTAAACGATGAAAGCCAACAGTACGTCTCCATGGTAAACAATTCCATCGGCTCCATCGCCGCCGCCAGTCAGGAAATCAACAGCTCTATGGCGGAAATGGAAAAACAGCTTCGGGACAGCACCGGCTTTATGCATAAGGTCAGCGAGGATTTAAAGCAGGCCGCCAAGCCGGTGGTCGATATTGAAAAAACCTTAGACGACACGGTAAAAGAAATGGGCGATATGACAAAGGACGCCTTTTACCATCTGAAAACACAGGAATTCGCCCAGTACATGAAAAACGCCATTACCGCCCACCGCTCGTGGCTGGATAACCTGAAAAAAATGGTGAAATCGCGGGAAATTATCCCCCTGCAGCTTGATTCCACCAAATGCGGTTTCGGACATTTTTACTATGCCATGACCCCCAACATTCCCGGCGTCCTTCCCATATGGGATGCTCTCGGCGAAAAGCATCGACGCTTCCACCGGTATGGGGCGGACGTCATCGACGCGATTAATCATCAGGCTTATATGGACGCGGAGCGGATTTACCGTGAAGCGGAGCTTTATTCCAGAGAGCTTATTGCCGATATGGAGAAGATTTTGAAATATACGGAGGAAGAGGTGGCGTGATTTTTACCTTGAAAATTTCTATATAATAAACGTAAGCATGGGCAGAGCCAGAAATATCGGCTCTGCCCATTTGTAACCATTCGTAAATCTTACATCGGTTCTTGAGTTTACACGAGACCAGAAACGGTCCCTCACAAAGCTTGAAACCCACTATTCTTTGATTATATCAAGCTCCGTTAAATTCACACCTGATGTAGAAAGGATTACTTTTAATTCTATATAGCGGCCTTTCATCTCTTTATATACTGCCGACTCTTTATCTTGCACCAGAATCATATACTTTTGGAGACGTGCAAACTCTTCAACGTTCTTTTGCATCATTTCTTTTTCAGTCAATATGTTCACCCACTTTCTATGTCATGGCTTGTACTGCTATAAGATAAGTATACTATAACCAAAATATAAAGTCTATTCAATTATCAATCTGCAAAAGTTTAAGTCTGAAAAAAAGCGTTATGGCTTTAGCTGTAAAACACTTTTACGCGTTTGTCATGGTTTTTTTCTTTTTACCCACTTCATATTCTACCGCCGCCTCGGCCGCCATAGACAGATTCCTCTGCGATGCAATATTATAGACAACCGCTTTTTCTGTCGGCGCGGACTGCGCCTCGTATTTTTTATAATTTTCCACCTGCTTCATAATCTCGTCATAAGCCGCATCGATGGTTTTCGGAGGATAGCCGTTGCGTTTTAATAAGACCGCAACGTCCGCATAGAGCTCGTCCTTCACGTCCTGCCTGTTCGTCCAATCCGTATATTTTGACTTGTTGCTTACCAGCTTTTTAATTTCCTTTGCAAGAACAATCAATTTCTCCTCTGTGAATTGGTCTTTAAAGCCGTACTTTTCAGCTATCGCAAGAAGAATAGTTAGTGTAAAATTATAGTTGGCAAAAAAATAAAGGGAAGAAGCCAAAACCTCT
>JAMPGS010000002.1:0-6875 GCA_023663815.1 Clostridium sp. | reverse complement strand
GCCGTCTTGTCAAAATAAGTGGGCTCAAGAGCTACAGATGCGCAGGTATCGGTATTGATAATAAACGCGTCGTCATGCAGAACGGTAATCGGATATTTGCCGCCATGCTTTGCGTGTGTCAAAGTGGATTTTCCTGAACCTGACAAGCCGTAAACAGACGCAACATATTTAGAACCGTCGGGAAGCGTGTACTCCTTTTGGCCGCCGTGGCAGGCTGCGTAACCGTTTCTGTTTGCAAGAGCCCAAGCCATGGTAAGCGTGCCCTTCTTGTGCTCGCCGAAATACTTCATACCAAGAATTGCAGCGCAGTTTTGGTTGGTATCAAAATAGCACAGGGTGAGAGGGTCGCTCAAGCAACTGTAATCAACGTCGGGAGCTTCTTCAGGCGCCCACTGAGGATCGGAGAAGATGTAGATGTCAGGCTCCTTGCCGTCGCCTACAGGCTTGGAATTCTTGTACATCTTTACATATTCATCAGACATATACTGGAAATTAATCATCCAGTTGTAAAGAAGATTCTCTTCTCCTTCAGGAATCAGAAGGTGAGCCTTTACCATAAATTCAGGATCAAGACCTACAAAGCACTCTGCATGATACAGGGTTTTCCAACGGGTCTTATAGATAGCGTCCATAACAACCTTGTCAAGCTTTGTCTCGTCAACGCCGGGCTCGCCCTTGATACGGCGGGCTGCTGCGTAACGGCCTGTTACCGCGCCGTCATTAAACAGAAGAACTTTTGCGTCCTTCTCAAGACCAAATGTGTCGCCGTCCTTCACGGGCATATCAGTCACGATAGTTCCCGGTGAATTCTTAGCTAAATCATAAGCTTCCTTTAATGTGTTTACCTTAACTACGTTATTTCCATAAAAAGCGGCTTCGATAATGGAACGGGTCTTTGAAAAACCTACCTTACCTTTGCCGATTTCGGAAATTGGATAATACGCTTTTGTTGACATATTAATCTCCTCCTTAAATTATTACCACATTTACTATATTATCGCAAAACTGGTTATAAAAGTCAATATTTACACCGCAGTTTTTTCTTGACAGCTAAAGCCCATAATGTTATGATATAGCAACACACCCATGGGGGAGTAGCAAGCGCGCGGCGCAGCAAGTCAACATACTGGCCTTTTGGTCTGGCTTGCTTTAATTTGCGAGACTCATGTATAACTGTAAGGCTATGCATGATATCTCTGTTTTTTATGACTTTTCAGATATGGCTTTGCAGCCGTATCTGTTTTTTTATGCGCAGGCCCGTGCAAAGGAAGGTGCCGCTAAAGCGGCGCACGGGCCGCGCGGCGAGTAGGGATTCTCCCTACTCGATTAGATAGTCTCATACATAGGAGGAAATAAAAATGGAATGGAACTTACTATTTTTCTTTAATAGCGCTCTGCTTGGGGCCGGACTTGCCATGGACGCGTTTTCCGTGTCCCTTGCAAACGGGCTGAACGAACCGGCCATGAGCCGCCGGAAAATGTGCGGCATCGCCGGAACCTTCGCGGCGTTTCAGGCCTTTATGCCCATGACCGGATGGCTGTGCGTCCACACGGTTGTCCAATATTTTCAGATATTTGAAAAATTTATTCCGTGGATTGCTCTGGTGCTGCTTGTTTTTATTGGGGGGAAGATGTTGGTGGAAGGCACCAAACGCAATCCTGAGAATCAGGATTGCTTATTGGACATAAACAGTCCCGCAAAGCAGGACTGTTTATCAGACAAACGTTCCCACAAAAATCAGGACCGCTTATTAGACATAAACAGTCCCGCAAAGCAGGACTGTTTATCAGACAAACGCTCCCAAAAAAAGCAGGGCCGCTTATCGGACAAACACTCCCACGAAAAGCAGGCCGTCTCCTCTGATAATTCCAACGCTGCGGGGCACCCTGTCGGCGGCGGTGCTCTCTTTGTTCAGGGGGTTGCCACTTCCATAGACGCCTTGTCCGTGGGTTTTGCCATCGCGGATTACAGCCCCGCTATGGCCCTTGTCTGCTCGCTGGTAATCGCCGCCGTGACCTTTCTTATCTGCATGGCCGGCCTGCGCATTGGAAAAAAATTCGGGACACGCCTTTCAGGAAAGGCCGCTATTCTCGGCGGCGCGATTTTGATTGTAATTGGGCTGGAAATTTTTATCACCGGCGTTTTTTAAACCCGGAGCCTCACTTTCAGCTCTTTCTCCGCCTCCCGCTTTTGGTCTTTTCTGGCAATATCCTGCCGCTTGTCGTACAGCTTTTTGCCCTTGGCTAAACCGATTTCAATTTTGGCCCTGCCGTCCTTAAAATACACCTGAAGGGGCACGATGGTATAGCCCTTCTCCGAGCTGTTTCCAATAAGCTTGCGGATTTGCTGCTTGTGGAGAAGCAGCTTTTTCACCCGAAGGGGGTCTTTGTTAAAAATATTTCCCTTTTCATAGGGGCTGATGTGCATACCGTAAATAAAAACTTCATTGTTCTCAATCCTGATAAAAGCCTCCTTGACGCTGCACTTTCCCATACGGAGGGATTTCACTTCCGTTCCGTGAAGCACCAGCCCGGCCTCATATTTTTCTTCTATAAAAAAATCGTGATACGCCTTTTTATTGTTGGCAACCAGTTTCATCTCTTCCTTCGCCATATAAAATCCCTCCCGCCGCTTTTACTCGCATCCATCGAAAACAATCTTTCCACATTTACTGCCTCGCACACCGGCTTATTACGCTAAACACCAGCCTGCTTCACACATCAGCTCATCGCGCCAATCGCCCTCATAAAAATCATAAAATCTAAACAATTACAAAGTCAATGCTCTTTTGAAAATAATCCACGCCGTCTACCATGACTTTCAGCTTTTTTCCCAGCTTAAAGCACTTTCCTGTATCTCGGCCGACCATCTCGTAAGTTTCCTCCCGGTAGCAATAGTAATCCCCCTCAAGCTTTGACACGTGTATCATTCCCTCCACCGTATCCGGCAACTCCACATAAATCCCCCACGCGGTAATCCCTGAAATAACGCCCTCGAAAACCTCTCCAATTTTCTGCTCCATATACTGAACCTTTTTCAACTTTTCCGTCTCCCGCTCCGCCTCGTCGGCTCTCCGCTCGGTCTCGGAAGAATGTTTCGCCACCTCCGGCAAAATTTCCTGATAACGGGCTATCCGGCTTTCCGTCAGCTTTCCCCGAAGCTGCTCCTTGATAATGCGGTGTATCTGCAAATCGGGATATCTTCTTATAGGGGAGGTAAAATGACAATAGTACTGACAGGCCAGACCGAAATGGCCCGTGCAGTCCACCGTGTACTGCGCCCGTTTCATGCTCCGAAGAGTAAGACGGCTGATTAAGGCCTCCTCCTCGCTCCCCTCTATCTTTCCAAGCAGCTTTTGAATCTCCTTCGGGTGAATTTCCTGAACCGCCCCGACGCTGCCGCTTTTTATCTTTAGGTAATAACCAAAATTATTGATGAAGGTTCCCAGCTTTGCAATTTTTTCCGGGTCCGGGTTATCGTGGGTTCTGTACAAAAAAGGAACTTCCAGCCAGTAAAAATGCTGGGCCACCGTCTCGTTTGCAAGCAGCATAAAATCCTCAATAAGATTCGTCGCCGCGTTTCTCTCATAAGCCTCTATATGAAGAGGCGTCCCGTCCTTATCCAAAATAATTTTGCTTTCTGGAAAATCAAAATCAATGGAGCCCCGCGCCTTTCTCTTTGCCCGCACAATATCCGCCAGCTCTTTCATAAGCAGGAACATGGGCGTCAATTCCCGATATTTTTCAGCCGTCTCCCCGTCCCCTTCCAAAATACGGTTCACATCCGTATAAGTCATCCGCCTGTCCACATTGATAACCGTCTCGGCAATCTCGTAATCAATGACGTTCCCTTTTTTATCAAGCGTCATCAGGCAACTTAGAGCCAGCCTGTCCTCCCCCTGATTCAGCGAACAAATACCGTTGGAAAGGGCGTGAGGCAGCATGGGAATCACCCTATCCACCAAATAAACGCTGGTTCCGCGCTTTACAGCTTCCCGATCCAGCGCGGAATTTTCCTGCACATAATTCGAGACGTCCGCAATATGCACGCCCAAAAAATATTTGTCCTCCCCTTTGGAAAGGCTGACCGCATCGTCCAAATCCTTGGCGTCCTCGCCGTCTATGGTAACCATCTGCACATGGCGCAGGTCTTTGCGCCCTTCCCTGTCTGCCGGGCTCACGTCCTTTGCCGCCCGCTGGGCCTGATTCAACATTTTTTCCGAAAATTCCATGGGAATGTCAAATCCTTTTATAATAGAAAGAATATCCACTCCCGGATCGTTCGCGTGCCCTAAAATTTCCGTCACTTTCCCCTCAGGCTTATGACGCTCGTCCCCATAAAAAGTGAGCTCCGCCACCACCTTATGACCGGTGACCGCCCCTTTAGAACATTCCTTCGGCACAAAAATGTCCGTGAGAATTTTTTCGTTGTCGGGAATCACAAACCCAAAACTGCCCGCGTTGTCGTAAGTCCCCACAATCTGGGTGAGCCCGTGGGACAAAATTGCCGTAATTCTTGCCTCCTGCCGCTTGCCGTGCTGATTTTTTAAGAGCTCCAACTGAACCCTGTCCATGTGGAAGGCGTGGTTCACATGTTCCTCAGGAATAAACAAATCCTGCGAAAGCCCTTCCACTTCCACAAAGCCAAAGCCCCTCGGATTACTGATAAAAATACCCGCAAGCCCCTCCGGCGCGCCGTCCCCTTTTATATACTTTCCCCGCTTTGTGAGACGGAGCTTTCCCTCGATTACCAGCTCGCCAAGTAATTCCTTAAGCTCCTGACGCTCTTCCGGCTTTACCTGCATAAACTGAGCAAGCTCCTTTTCCTTCATGGGGACATATAAGTCGTCCTCCATTAACTGGCATATTATATTTTTACGTCTTTCTCTGCTTTCCTTGCTCTCTTTGCTTTCTCTTCTTTCTTCCACTTTCATTTCCTATTTCCTTTAAACATGCCGGCTTACGCCGCGCGGGTTTGCACATAAAAAAGGCATCCTCTTGCAAGAATGCCTTAAGTCCTAAAATACATTGAGATTTAATATCACAGTAATTACCATAAAGCCGATTGCCAAGTACTTGGTGATTTTCACAAGGTTTCCTTCCATGGAACGTCCCTTATTTTTACCCCAGTAGGTCTCCGCCGCTCCGCTTATGGCTCCCAATCCTGCCGATTTGCCTTCCTGCATGAGTACCAATACCGTCAACGCGATACATAATATAATGAAAATAACCTGAATGACTATCCTCAATACTTCCATTCCTATGCCTCCTATTAAAATACCTCTTTCACTTTATTCCATAAACAAAAATCAGCATAACACATTGGAACGTATATTTCAAGCATTTTCTTGCTAACTTTTAGTTCCCAGCTTAGCCTAACATTTGGTCTTTTTACCTAAAAATAGAAATATTTTTACGGGCTTTACAATAAATTGATTGAATTTCATCATAAATTATGCGTTTTATAATAAACCCACAAAACTTTGCGGCATGTTTACAAATTTTATAGCAAGCTAAAACCTTAACCAAATCGTCGCATCCGCATTTACGCTTTCGGTGCCGCCGTAGTTCCCGTCTGCGCCGCATCGGCTCCCTGCTCTGCGGCCGCTTCCTCCGGCGCAGGCTCTACCGGCGTTAGTACGCCCTCCGGCGTGGCGTTATAAGAAATTCCCTCCAATTCCAAGGTTTGATTTCTCACCAACGCCCCTTCGGCGTCGAAAAAGTAAAGCTGCTTTTCAATCTCGTAAAGGCCCGTTACCACATGGCCCGCCGCATCCGCATAACAGGTTTTACCCGCCGTCTCAAACCAGCCGGTAACCATCTGTCCGCTTGCGGGGTCATAGTAATAGCTGCCGTCCTCTCTGGCTATCATTCCGGTTAGGCGGACGCCGTCCGGGTTAAAGAAATAATTAGCGCCGTCAATGGTCTGCGCTCCCGTCAGCATAAAACCTTCCTGTTTGTCAAAATACCACGTGTTACCTATTTCGTCGCTGAGCCATTCCCGCTTCATCACTCCGTTATTGGCCGGGTCATAATAATATTTTCTATCGTTTAAAACCACCCAGCCCGAAGTTTTCACGCCGTCGCCGGTAAAGTAATAGTCGCTGCCGTCCAAAGCGCACTGTCCTCTGGCAATGCTGCCGTCCGCCGGAGACAGGTAATAAGTGCTGCCGTCCGCGTCGGTAAACCAGCCGCTCACCAGATTCCCCGCGCCGTCCAAATAGTATCTTGTATCATTATAGGCAATCCAGCCTCTTTGCATTTTCCAATTGCTGTAAAAACGCACGCTGCCGTTGTGGCCGATAAATCCTTCCGGGATAATCAACTGGCTGTAATCTTTATACTGATAATTCACATCCACGTTTCCGCCCACGCCGCCTACATTTCCCTTGCTGCTATACTGCCAAAAACACACGTTATTATTGTAATCGCAGCTATCCGCGTACTGGGCCACCCATTTGTCCCAACCCACGTTGGACAATTTCCCAGCAAAAACATTCTTCCCGGAATAAACCATCGGATAATAGCCCGCCGCGTCGATGGTGGTACAGAAGGCGTTGATAATATCAATGAGCTGCTGGTTGGAAAGCTTTAGCTGGCTCTTTTCTTCAATATCAAAAACCACAGGATAATTTACCGTATAGGGGGCAATCCACTGTAAAATCAGATTTGCCTCGTTTACCGCTTCCTCCGGCGTCGTGGCGTAAGAATACATATAAACTCCCGTCCTCAGTCCCGCCGCCTGCGCTCCGGTGATGTTGGCGGCAAACTGCGGGTCTACTCCGCTTTTGGTGCTCCCGGCCTTGATAAAAGTAAACTTCATGCCTGAAGCCGCCACCTGCCCCCAATTTACGCCTCCATTGTACTTTGAAACG
>JAMPGS010000029.1 GCA_023663815.1 Clostridium sp. | reverse complement strand
ACAGCCACCGCAACGGTCGCGCCAACCATCGGGTTATTGCCCATACCGATAAGCCCCATCATTTCAACGTGAGCTGGTACGGAGGAAGAACCTGCGAACTGCGCGTCGGAATGCATACGGCCAAGGGTATCCGTGAAGCCGTAAGACGCAGGACCTGCAGCCATGTTGTCGGGATGGAGGGTACGTCCTGTACCGCCGCCCGATGCAACCGAGAAGTACTTCTTCCCTGCTTCTGTTCTTTCTTTCTTATATGTACCCGCTACAGGGTGCTGGAATCTGGTAGGATTGGTTGAATTTCCGGTAATGGAAACGTCAACGTTTTCTTTCCACATGATAGCGACGCCTTCAGGAACGGAGTTTGCGCCGTAGCAGTTTACCTTTGCGCGGAGCCCTTCTGAGTAAGACTTGCGCTCGATTTCCTTAACGGTGTTTGTGTAAGGGTCGTACTCTGTCTCGACAAACGTAAAACCGTTGATTCTGGAGATAATCTTCGCAGCGTCCTTGCCGAGACCGTTTAAGATAACGCGCAGGGGTTTCTGGCGAACCTTGTTTGCCTTCTCCGCAATACCGATAGCGCCCTCTGCAGCGGCAAAGGATTCATGGCCTGCCAAGAAAGCAAAGCACTCTGTCTCCTCTTCCAAGAGCATCTTGCCAAGATTGCCGTGCCCAAGGCCAACCTTGCGGGTATCGGCTACAGAACCGGGGATACAGAAAGCCTGAAGGCCTTCGCCGATTGCGGCGGCGGCTTCGGAAGCCTTTCTGCAGCCTTTCTTGATTGCGATTGCCGCGCCTACCGTGTAAGCCCAGCAGGCATTTTCAAAACAAATAGGCTGGATTTTCTTTACCTGCTCGTAAACGTCAAGTCCAGCATCCTTTGTGATTTTCTCAGCTTCTTCGATAGAAGAAATGCCGTAAGAGTTTAAAACGGAATTGATGGTATCAATTCTTCTTTCATATGATTCAAATAATGCCATTTTCACATTCCTCCTATTTTATTATTCTTTTCTGGGGTCAATAATCTTAACAGCATCATCTACACGTCCGTACTGCCCGCACGCTTTCTCGTATGCAGTTTGAGCGTCGTCGCCTTTTTTCATGAAGTCTGTCATTTTGCCGAAGTTTACAAATTTGTAGCCGATAATCTCGTTATCCGCGTCAAGGGCGATACCCGTCACATAACCTTCAGCCATCTCCAGATAGCGGGGGCCTTTCTTCAAAGTTCCGTACATGGTTCCAACCTGACTTCTAAGGCCTTTGCCCAAATCCTCAAGGCCTGCGCCAATCGGAAGGCCGTCCTCTGAAAACGCGCTCTGGGAACGTCCGTAAACAATCTGCAAAAACAGCTCTCTCATTGCAGTATTGATTGCGTCACATACAAGGTCGGTATTCAAAGCTTCCATTACAGTTAAACCGGGAAGAATCTCTGAAGCCATGGCTGCGGAGTGCGTCATGCCTGAGCATCCGATTGTCTCAACCAACGCTTCCTGAATAATTCCTTCTTTGACATTTAGTGTCAGCTTACATGCGCCCTGCTGAGGCGCGCACCAGCCAACGCCGTGGGTTAAACCTGAAATGTCTTCTACCTTTTTGGCCTGAACCCATTTTGCTTCTTCTGGGATAGGAGCACAGCCATGATGAACACCCTGTGCAACTGTACACATTTCTTCAACTTCCTTTGAATAAATCATGTGAAAACTCCTTTCAATATGTAGATTCCTTGCTGATAAAACATCCCTTTTTCTTGTAAATATTTTATCACACCTTAATTTCTATTCTCGCATATCTTACGCGAAAAATCCAGTCCTTTTGATAATTTTTAATACTTTTCGGCAATTTCACCCTGTTTTTTGTAAATACTTCCTGCGGGAATACAGCCGCGCACCATGCTGGTGGGATACACGTTTGAATTCTTCCCGATTACGGTTCCCGGATTCAAAACGCTGTTGCAGCCTACCTCCACGTTGTCGCCCAGCATTGCCCCAAATTTTTTAAGGCCCGTCTCAATCTGCTCCTGTCCGTTTTTCACCACCACAAGGGTCTTGTCGCTTTTTACATTGGAGGTGATAGAGCCCGCCCCCATATGGGACTTAAAACCAAGAATACTGTCGCCCACATAGTTGTAGTGGGGAACTTGAACTTTATTGAACAAAATCACGTTTTTTAATTCCGTGGAATTTCCTACAACCGCGCCTTTGCCCACAATGGCGCTGCCCCGTATAAAAGCGCAATGACGCACCTCGGCTTCCTCGTCTATAATGGCAGGCCCGTTGATGCAGGCCGTTGGGGCCACCGAAGCCGACTTTGCAATCCAGACATTCTCCTTTACTTCCTCGTATTTATCCCTTGGAAGCCGCTTTCCAAGCTCCACAATAAAGCCGCTGATTTTGGGAAGGGCCTCCCACGGATACTCGCCCCCCTCTAACAGCTCCGCCGCTATGGTTTCATCTAAACCATAAAGATTTTTTACCGTAAACTCTTCCATCATTTTCCTCATTTCTGCGCTGCTTCTTGCGCATAACGGAGTTTGTGGATGCAACGCAGACACAAACTCTTTAGAGTGAAAGATTATCTTTCACTCTTTGCCTCCTTTTTTATAATTCATGGCAGCGGTATCAAACTGCTGTTTTAAAATATACTGATTGTTTAGCTGCTTTACGATATTAGTCCTTCTGGACACAAAATCGTCCAGCTTTCGCATATACTCCTCCTCCGTGATGGTTCCCTCCGCCACCATGGTAAGCCCTTTTTCCCAGCTTGCAGTGAGGGCCGGGTCAAGAAGCGGCCGAATGGAATTGCTCACCACGTCGTAAATCATTTCTCCCATCAGCGTGGGGGTTAAAATCTGCGTTTTCCCGTTCAGGGCAAGATAGCCGATGTGAACCAGCTTCTTTAAAATTTCCGCGCGGGTGGCGGAGGTTCCAATGCCGCTGCCCTTAATCTGGCTCCGAAGCTCCTCGTCCTCGATAAACTGACCGGCATTTTCCATGGTTAAAATAATGGTTCCTGAGTTGTACCGCTTGGGCGGAGTAGTCTCCCCCTCCTTTATCTGCATATCCTTTACCGGAAGCTTCATGCCTTTCCGCAAGTGAGCAAGAGCTTCCATAAACTCTTTATCCGCGGCTTTCCCTTCCTGCGCGCCATCCAAAATCTCTCCACCCGCTTCGCTATTTTCCGTCCTAATGTCGCCTTTTTCGCCGCCTTCCTCTTCCCCTTTTCTCTTCATAAAGGAAAATTCAACAGCCCGCAGATACCCCTCGGATTCAAGAACCTTAAACCCAGCAAAAAACTGCTCCCCTTTAATAAAAACCCGCAGGGAAATTTTTCTGTATACCGCCGGGGGCAGAAAAATGCTTAAAAATCTTCTGGCAATAATTTCATAAACCCTTGCGGCGGTGGGACTTAAGCGGCTTAAGTTGTTAAGCCCCTGTCCCGTGGGAATGATTGCGTAGTGGTCGGTAATCTGCTTGTCGTTTACGTATCTGGTTTTTGCAATCTGCTTAAAGCTTCCGCCATTTAAGATTTCCGCCGCCAGAGACCGCGTCACTTCCCAGCCCGCTAGGCCCTTTAAGTTTTTATGTATCTCCTTTGACACCGCCGTGGACAGCACCCTTGCGTCTGTTCTGGGGTAGGTGGTCATTTTCTTTTCATACAGCTCCTGCGCTATCCGCAGCGTCTCGTCGGGACTGATTTTAAAATATTTGGAGCAATCGTTCTGCAGCTCCGCAAGATTGTAAAGGAGGGGCGGATTTTTGTTTTCCTTCTTCCTTTCCACTAACTCCACTACCGCCTCCACGGGGGGATTTTGCATCAAAAAGGCAATCAGCTCCTCCGCGGTCTTTTTTTCCTTGAAGCCGTTTTCCTTGTATAAGAAAGGCGAGTCGTAGTATTTTGTATTTTCCGCCGCCTTCCACTCGCACTCGCAGGCTTTCCCGTTGATAATAAGGTTTGCCAGCACACGATAAAAAGGAGTTTTCACAAACTCTCTGATTTCCCGCTCCCTGTTCACCACCATTCCAAGAACGCAGGTCATAACCCTGCCCACGCTGATAACCGCCCTATCCGCTTTCAGGCGGGACTTCACATAATCTCCATATTTTAAAGTGAGCACTCTGGAAAAATTAATTCCCATCAAATAATCTTCCTTAGCCCGAAGATAGGCGGCGGCGCTTAGATTGTCGTACTCCGACAAATCCTTCGCCTCGCGAATCCCCCGAAGAATTTCCTCCTCCGTCTGGGAGTCAATCCACACTCTTTTCCGCACCTTTCCCACTACATGGGCCTGCTGCTCCACAAGGCGGTAAATGTATTCACCCTCCCGCCCGGAGTCGGTGCAGACATAAATCGTGTCCACGTCCTTGCGGTTTAAGAGCCCGCTCACAATTTGAAACTGCTTTCTGGCGGAAGCAATCACTTCATATTTAAATTCGGAGGGGATAAAAGGAATCGTGCCAAGGGACCACCTCTTATATTTTTCATCGTAAGCCTCTGGATAACTCATCGTCACCAAATGGCCCACGCACCAAGTAATAACGGCGTCCGCCGATTCCATATATCCGTCCCGGTTACCGGCGTTTATTTGAAGAGCCTTAGCAAACTCCCTTGCCACGCTTGGCTTTTCCGCGATATACAAGCTTTTTCCCATTACTTTGCATCCATCCCAAAAAGCTGCAGCCGCGGGTTGCACCCGGCCTCCTGCTTTAATTTTGCGTCGAAACGCCATCTGGAAAACAAATAAATATACTCCGTCCCCAGCTTTGCTTTCTCCGCGCAGGAAAGAAGCTTTTCGTACTCTTCATATTCCATAAGGGGCTTTTCCCAATTGCAGACTCCCAGAATCGTCTCCCCGGTTTCCTCGCTGCGGGCCACAAAATCAATGGTTCCCATTTTGCCCACCCACTCGCCAATTCTGTCGGCCTTGATGGGAAGCTCCCCCTTTTTGTTCCATTTTTCAATATACTCTTTGCAGATTAGCTTAAAATAATCTGACACATAGCGCACGAAGTCCGGCTCGATATACCTATTATAAAATTCCTCCGCGCCGAGCCTTTTCAATTCGCTTAAATTGGGATACAGATAGGTAAAATAAAAATGCACCAAATGGTTGCTGATGCGGTAAATCCCCTTTTGGGTGTTTGCCTTTCCCTCCGTATCGTAGGAAAAAACCTTCTCCACCAGCTCAAGCTCCATCAAATTTTTCAGGTAAACGCTGATTTTGGCTCTGGAAAACTCCGTGTGATGGTACAAATCGTTCAGCTTGTGCTTTCCCGATGCAATGGCGGCAAGAATGGTATTGTACACGCCCGTTTCCCGAAGCTCCTCCTCCACAATCCGAAGCCCTTCCTCGTGCAAAAAAGCGTCTTTATTAAGAATATATCTGCAGATATTTTCTTTTATGTCAAGTTTATCGTTAAAATGCTTCCAAAACTCCGGCACTCCGCCTAAAACCGCATAGGCCTCGATGCACTGTTTCATGGAAAATCCGGGAAAGAAGTCCATCAGCGTGCCAAAGCCAAGCTCCCTTATCTTATAAAAGCCTGAAAGCTCATAGGCGGCCGCGCCCAGCCTAGGAATCATGCCGTTCTCCACCCAGCCGATGGAGGAGCTGCACAAAATCACCATGTTGCGGCCCGAAGCCTCATCCTTTACAAACCCCCGCAGTTCCCGCATAAACTCGTTTCCAGCCTTCACAATATGCTGAAATTCATCGATGACAATAACTCTTTTTTTCCCTTCCCCGCCCGGAAGAAGCTCAAATATCTCTGTGAAGGTGGGATAAAAAATTTCCCCCTCCGCCTCCTCCTGCAGTTCCTTTCCCCATTGATAACGCTGCTCCCTCTCGGAAGCGGAGCGCGCCCGGTAATAATAGCCGGGCTTGTCCTTGGTAAATTCAAAGAGCAAAGACGTTTTGCCCACATTCCTTTGACCGTAAAGCACTAAAATCTGGCTGCCCTCGCGCTCATAATAAGTATTTAAATAACGAATTTCCGAATTACGCCCTGAAAACATTTTAACCCCCGTCTATACCCGCAAACAACAAACGTAAGGCAGCCGCTTTTCGCGGGTATCCGCAACCGCCCTATTAAGTTACACTTTTTTACCTTCTCTGTTTACAGAGCTTATGAGCGTTTTGAAATATATCCCTCCGCTTTTAAGAGTTCCGCACACAAAACCGCGCCGCCTGCCGCACCGCGGACCGTATTATGGGAAAGCCCCACAAATTTCCAATCGTAAATACTGTCCTTCCTGATTCTTCCCACGCTGATGCCCATCCCGTTCTCAAAGTCAACGTCAAGCTTAACCTGAGGCCGGTTATCCTCCTCCATATATTGGATAAACTGCTTCGGCGCGCTGGGAAGCTTTAATTCCTGAGGCAGTCCCTTAAAGGATTCCAGCCTTTCAATTAGCTGCTCCTTGGTGGGCGTCCCCCTAAACTTCACAAACACCGCCGCCGTGTGTCCGTTGAGGACGGGCACTCTGATGCATTGGCATGTGATAATGGGCTCCGCAGCGGGAACAATCTCGCCGTCTTTCACTTCCCCCCAGATTCTTAAAGGCTCCTTTTCACTTTTTTCCTCCTCGCCGCCAATGTAAGGAATCACGTTTTCTACCATTTCGGGCCAGTCCTTAAAGGTTTTCCCGGCTCCTGAAATTGCCTGATAGGTGGTGGCTACCACCTCGTAGGGCTCGAATTCCTTCCACGCGGTCAGCACCGGCGCATAACTTTGAATGGAACAATTAGGCTTTACCGCAATGAATCCTCTCTTTGTTCCAAGCCGCTTTCGCTGATGCTCAATCACTTTCATGTGTTCAGGATTGATTTCGGGAATCATCATAGGAACGTCGGGGGTCCAGCGGTGGGCGGAATTGTTGGAGACAACCGGCGTTTCGGTCTTTGCGTACTCCTCCTCAATTTTTTTGATTTCCTCCTTGCTCATATCCACCGCGCTAAACACGAAGTCAACCTCGGCGGCTACCTTTTCCACCTCGTTCACGTTCATCACCACGAGCTTCTTTACGGCTTCCGGCATGGGCGTGTCCATTTTCCAGCGATTTCCTACCGCCTCCTCATAGGTTTTCCCTGCGGACCTCTCGCTGGCCGCAACCGTCGTCACCTCAAACCACGGGTGGTTTTCCAGCAGGGAAATAAAACGCTGCCCCACCATTCCCGTCCCGCCTAAAATACCTACGCTTAATTTTTCACTCATTTTTTCCTCTTTTCTGCGTCTTTTCTTCAGTCAGCTCTGTTGACTTATGCCGTCTCCTTGCTTTTTCACATTCTATGTCCGCATTAGGCACACTTCATATTGCACGTGCCAACGGATATGCCCGCATTAGATATGCTCTCGTTCAAATTCGTTCGTACCATGCGCACCCGCACCGTTATGCCGTGCGCGTCCACATATGCGCCAAAAACTCCTTGTTTATCCTTATTGCTTCCTCCATGGCCTTCCTGCCGGGAGCCCCCACGGTGAGCCTTCTCCCCACGCAGGCTTCCAGACTAATGGCATCGTATACATCTCCCTCAAAGGCCGGTGAAAAGCTCTTCAGCTCCTCAAGGGTCAGCTCGTCGATGCCGCGCCCTTTTTCTATACAGTACAGCACAATCCGGCCGATAATTCCATGGGCGTCCCGGAAAGGAACTCCCCTTCCCACCAGATAATCCGCCGCGTCGGTTGCGTTGGTGAAGCCTTTCCTTGCGCTTTCCGCCATCACCTCATAGTTGAATTTCATGGTGGACAGCATCCCGTTAAACAAAACCAGACAGTTTTCAACGGTTTCAATTGCGTCAAAGGTGACCTCCTTGTCCTCCTGCATATCCTTATTGTAAGCAAGGGGAAGTCCCTTCATGGTGGTTAATATGGACATTAGCGCTCCGTAAACCCGCCCCGTTTTTCCCCGCACCAGCTCCGCGATATCGGGATTTTTTTTCTGAGGCATAATGCTGCTTCCCGTGGAAAAACTATCGTCAATCTCCACAAACCGGTATTCATTGGAATTCCAGATAATGATTTCCTCGGAAAACCTGCTCAAATGCATCATAATCATAGCAAGCGCCGCCAGAAATTCTATAATATAATCCCTGTCCGCCACGGAATCCATGCTATTTAGGGTTGGCCCCTCAAAGCCCATAAGCGCGGAGGTGTAGGAACGCTCCAAGGGATAAGTGGTTCCCGCAAAAGCCCCCGCCCCCAGCGGACAGTAATTCATTCTCTTGTAGATATCCTGCAGCCGTAGGACGTCCCTTTTAAACATCTCAAAATAAGCCCCGAAATGATGCGCCACCGTTGTAGGCTGCGCCTTTTGAAGATGGGTAAAGCCCGGCATAAAAGAGGATAGGTTTTTCTCCATAATAGAAAGAATCGTTTCAAGAAGCTCCGCCAACAGCTCCGCCGTTCCCAGCGCCTTTGAGCGCACGTAAAGCTTCATGTCAAGAGCCACCTGATCGTTCCGGCTTCTTCCCGTGTGCAGCTTTTTGCCGGCCTCGCCGATTCTTTCCGTCAAAACCGCCTCCACAAAGCTGTGGATATCCTCGTACTCGTCGGTGATTGCAAGCCTTCCCTCCTCCACGTCCTTCCTGATACCGGTAAGGCCCTTTACAATCTTATCCTTTTCCCCGCAGGTAAGTATCCCCTGCTTTTCCAGCATCACCACATGAGCAATGCTTCCCTCTATATCCTGTTCAAAAAGCTTTTTGTCAAAGGCGATGGACGCGTTAAACCGGTATACAAGCTCATCGGTTTCTTTCGTAAAGCGTCCTCCCCACAACTGCGCCATAATTTCCCCTCCGATTATTAAATATAAATTTGATATTAACACATTTCCGAAGGCATTTCAATGACTTTATTCACACAAATATGGAAGGAACATAAATTATATTTATAAAGAAAAAGTTGGGGGAACTATGAATCAGCCTGTTTTGGAATGTAAAAACATCTGTTTTTCCTATCACAATTTAAAAGGGGAGACAAAAGCCCTGTCCAATATCTCGTTTCAGGTGGGCGCGGGAGAGTTTCTGGCGGTTGTGGGCCCCAGCGGGTGCGGTAAATCCACCCTTCTATCCATTATTGCCGGGCTCCTTACCCCGGAATCCGGGGAGGTTGTCTTAAATAACCGTGAAAACGTCCGCATCGGCTATATGCTTCAGCAGGACCATCTATTGGAATGGCGCACTATCTGGCAGAACATTCTTTTAGGCCCTGAAATAAATCATTCCTTGTCAAAGGAAAAAGAAGACCTTGCGTACAGGCTTTTAACCGATTACGGCCTCTATAAATTCAAGGACAAAAAGCCCTCGGAGCTGTCCGGCGGCATGAAACAGCGGGCGGCCCTTATACGTACCATGGTGATGGAGCCGGGGCTTCTGCTTCTGGATGAGCCTTTCAGCGCGTTAGATTACCAGACACGCCTAATGGTCTCCTCCGACATCGGCGACATTATAAGGGATTCCGGCATCACGGCCATTTTGATTACCCACGACTTGTCCGAAGCCCTTTCCCTTGCAGATAGAATTTTGGTACTTTCAAAGCGTCCCGCCACCGTCAAAAACGACATTCCGGTTCATCTTACTTTGCCTGAAAACACTCCTTTGGCGGCGAGAAGCGCGCCTGAATTCGGCGATTTGTTCAATTTATTATGGAAGGAGATTTCTGATGAATACTCACAAGAGGACGGATAAAACTTCCGCAAAAAGCTCCCGTCATACGGAAAATATGACGGCTCAAGAATTATATGTAAAAAATCATCACCGGCACCACCATCTTGTCACGGCCCTGCGCATTTGCCTCCTATTAGTATTTCTCGGCGTTTGGGAATTTGCCGGCAGGGCCGGAGCCATAGACACCTTCTTTTTCAGCGGTCCAAGCATGGTGGTCTCCTGTTTTTTAAAAATGGTTCTGGACGGCTCTTTTTTTACCCATACCGGAATCACTGTGCTTGAAACGATTTTAAGCTTTCTGCTTGTCACAGTTATCACGGTGATTGCCGCCACCGTTTTATGGTACTCTAAAACGCTGTCTGAAATTTTGGAGCCCTATCTGGTGGTTCTTAACAGCCTCCCCAAATCCGCCCTTGCGCCGCTCTTTATCGTGTGGCTGGGCACCGGCATCAACACAATTATTGTGGCCGGTATTTCCGTGGCGGTTTTCGGCTCCGTCATCAGCCTTTATACTGGATTTAAGCACGTGGATGCGGAAAAGCTGAAATTAATTTACACCCTTGGCGGCAGTCGGTTCGACGCCTTTCACAAGGTAGTGCTGCCCTCCTCTATTCCCGCCCTTCTCAGCAATATGAAGGTAAATATCGGCCTTGCGCTGGTAGGCGTGATTATCGGAGAATTTCTGGCAGCGCGGCGCGGGCTGGGCTATTTGATTATTTACGGCTCGCAGGTTTTCCAGCTCAATATGGTGATTACTTCCATTATCATTCTATGCGTAATCGCCATGGCTTTATACCAATGTATTCAGTGGCTGGAGCATCTTTACAAAAAAAGGACGTAAAACGGCAAGGACACACGCGCAAGAGGCTATCCCCGTATAATAAGGCAAGGGCAGAACCAGAAAAATCGGCTCTGCCCATTTGAAACTCATTCACAAATCTTATATCGGTTTTTTGAATTTACACAAAACTTGAATCACTCTCGCAGCTTAATTCGTCCAAGAGTATGTCCGCACCCCCGTCTCCGTTTTCACTTCCACAATCCGGCCTTTTACTGCCCCTTAAATTCCGTTTCCGCAAGCACGTTATCGTCAGGATCCGTATAGCGCATGACAACGGTACAGGCTCCGCTTTCTCCAACCACCTCGTCAAATTGGGCCACATACGTTTTAAAGGTTTCCCTCTGGCTTTCCAGCGCTGCGGCGAGAGCGTCTCCTAAGCCGTCCACCACCATACTGCTGTCCTCTATCTTGACTGTAACCGTAAATACGTTTCCTTTCACTTCAAGAGAAGCCGACATTCCCTCCTCTGAAACGCCCGCAAACTGAGCATCAAGAGCGGATTTTACGGAAGGGTCGTTATAGTAATCTTCCAGCGTTTCGTAGCTGGCGTTTTCCGTTCCTTCTGCCGCGTCTGATTTTGTATCCGCACTTACGTCTGCTTCTTCTACCTTATCGGCCGCCGTATATTCCCTCTCCGCTAATACATTGCCGTCGGGGTCAAGGTAGCGCACTCTAACGGTGCAGGCTCCGCTCTGCCCAATTTCTTCGTCCAACCCGGCCGCGAGCAAACCAAACGTTCCCTTTTGCTCTTCCATCTGCGCGGCAAGCAGGTCCCCATAGTCATCCGTCACCATGCTGCTGTCTTCTATCTTAAAAATATATGTAAGGGCGTTTTCCTTCACTTCAATGGAAAGCGTCATCCACTCCGACGACGAGTTCTCAATTATGGCTTCAAGCTCCGATTTTCCCGAAGGGTCATTAAAATAATCCTCCAGCGTTTTAAAACCGGCCTCCTCTTCCTCCGCTTCGGATTCCGTATCCTCTATGGCCGACGACGCCGTAGGCTCTGCCTCTGCGGTATCCTCCCCGTTTTCCGCGCCCACCTCCTGCGCATTTGCCCCGCCGTCAGAGCCTCCGCATGCGGTTACAGACAGCAATAAAGCCATAACTGCAGTGCATACAATTGTTTTCAATGTTTTGTTTTTCATCACAATCTCCTTTTCCCTCATTTTTAATTTTGTTCTGTGTAATCAAGCAGAGAAATTTTTCTCCCTATCCGCTATGCGGTCCGTGCCGCTGAAGCGCGTATCCCGCCGCGCAGGATGTGTTGCGCCAACGACAAATTTTCTTCCGTGCTCCTGCACATAGCATAATGCATAGAAAAAGCAGCCTTGCGCTGCCTCAACTATAAAGCTACTGAGGGGACTCGAACCCCTGACCTGCTGATTACGAATCAGCTGCTCTACCAACTGAGCCACAGTAGCGTCACCATGTATTATAATGGCAATAAATATATTTTGCAAGTAAAATTTTTGCGAATTCTCCCTACTGAAAATTCGGATGAAAATTCTCTTTTGAAAAATTTTCTATCTGCAAAATCATTCTGCTACCTGCCTGCGCAGCTCCTCCGCTTTTTTCTGCTCCTCCTGCGCTTTCTTTAGGGCCTTGCCCGCCTCCTTCTCCGCGGCCAAAGCGCGCTCCTGCGCTTCCTTCGCCAGCTTTTCCGCCTCCGCGGCTTCCTCCTTAACCTTCTTTGCCTCTTCCTCCGCCGCTAAGGCCTTCTGCCTTGCCTCCTCGGCCTTCTTCTCCGCCGCCTGAATTCTCTTATTTCTGGCAATCTGCTCCTTTTCCTCCTCGTTATAAGGCTGATAAGAAAAGATGCTTGCCGACAGCGGCGCGCTCTTCATGGTAAAGGAATAAGGCTTTCCGTCAACCTCCTCTTCCTCCACCCATTTCACCTCCGAATTAACGCGGCCCTGACCGCCGTAACGCTCATCGTCCGTATTTAATATCTCGGTATATTTCCCCTCCTGCGGCAAGCCGATTACAAATTCCTGCTCCGCGTTTGCAAAGTTCACCACCACAACCAGCATGTCCTTTGCCTTTTTTGTTTTCCGAAGGAAGGAAACCATGCATTTTTCCGGCGAAATGCAGTTAATCCACTCAAAGCCCTCCGAATCGGTATCCAGCGCGTAGAGGGCCGGCTGCTCTTTATAAAGGCGGTTTAAATCCTTCACCAGAAGGTTTACGCCCTTGTGGGAATCATAGGAAAGCAGGCCCCACTCCGTCTCCCTCGTCTCGTCAAACTCCTTAAACTCCGCAATATCCTGCCCCATAAACAGGAGCTTCTTTCCGGGGTGGGTCATCATATAAGCGTAGGTAACGCGCAGATTGGCAAATTTATCTTCCAAAACTCCCGGCATCTTTCCAATCAGCGTGGACTTCCCGTGAACCACCTCGTCATGAGAAAATACCAGCATAAAATTCTCGCTGTACGCATAAATCATGCTGAAGGTCAGCTCGTTGTGATGATAGGCCCTAAAATACGGGTCGTAACCGATATAGCCCAGAAAATCATTCATAAAGCCCATGTTCCACTTTAGGTCAAATCCAAGGCTGTCCTCCTCCACTTTTCCTGTGATTCTAGGCCAAGCGGTGGATTCCTCCGCAATCATAAGCACGCCGGGATTACATTTTTTCATGATGGAATTTAAATGCTTCAACAGCTCCACGGCCTCAAGATTTTCATTGCCGCCGTAAATATTGGCAACCCACTCGCCGTCCTTTTTCCCGTAATCAAGATAAAGCATGGAGGCCACCGCATCCATCCGAATCCCGTCCGCGTGATATTTTTCCACCCAGAAAAGCGCGTTTGCAATCAAATAGTTAGAAACTTCCGGCCGCCCATAATTGAAAATCAGCGTGCCCCAATGTGGATGGGCTCCCTGCCTTGGGTCCGCGTGCTCATAAAGGCATGTGCCGTCAAAATTGGACAGCCCATAGGTATCCCTTGGAAAATGGGCGGGTACCCAGTCCAGAATCACGCCGATTCCCGCCTGATGCAAGGTATCGATTAAAAACATAAAATCCTCCGGCGAGCCGTATCTTGCCGTCGGCGCATAATATCCAATCACCTGATAGCCCCATGAAGCGTCCAATGGATGCTCCATCACCGGCATCAGCTCTACATGGGTATATCCCATTTCTTTCACATACTTTACAATCTCAGGAGCCAGCTCCCGATAGTTTAAATATCCGTTGTCCTCCCCCTTCTTAAAGGAGCCGAGATAAAGCTCGTACACGCTGATAGGGGAATTTTCCTGCTGCTTCTTTTCCCTCTCCCGCAGCCACTTCTGGTCTTTCCATTTATAGTCAAGGCCGGAGACAATAGATGCGGTATCGGGCCGCAATTGCTGACGGAAAGCGTAAGGATCCGACTTGAGGAAGGTCAAATCGCCTTTGGCCTTAATCTCGTATTTATAACACTCACCGGGTCCCACGTCCGGCAGAAAAATCTCAAAAACGCCGCTTTCCTGATTTTTCGTCATTTGATGGACGCGCCCGTCCCAACGGTTAAAGTCGCCAACCACGCTGACCCGCAGGGCGTTTGGAGCCCACACGGCAAAAAAGGTTCCGGCAGCACCGTCAACAGTCGTTACATGAGCGCCCAGCTTTTCATAGGCCGTATAATGAATCCCTGCTTTCAGCTTTTCAACGTCGTTTTCTCCCATCCCTATCTGATACCGGTAAGGGTCTTTTACGTGAAGGATTTCTTCCCCCCGCTTTACCTCGTATTCATAGCTATCCGGAATTTTCCCCGCCAAAAGACACGCAAAATAACCGGCTTCATCTACCATCTCCATCTTGTGTTTCCCGCCGTCTTCCGTAATTAAAGAAACACTTTCAGCATCCGGCTGAAAAGTTTGAAACAGTACGCTTTTCCCCGCCGCATGGGGGCCTAAAATCTCATGAGGCCTGTCCTCCTCCGAATAAATGATTCCTTCAATCCTTGGCCAGTTCATAAGCTTATACAATCTGTTGTTCATCTTTTCCCCATTTCCGCGCTGTTTTGCGCTTACCTTTTCACTTCTATCTTTCATTTTAGCAAAGATATCTATACAACACAAGCGTCAAGTGCTATAATCTATTGTAAAAATATTTGTGTCACCTACACGGAAACGAGGCAGAAAATGTTTAAAACAAAAAATTTCGGCCAGTCCGCCCTGCCAAACGAAGAGGACAGGGAAATGCTTGACCGTATCAACGCTTATGCCGAAGAGGTTCTCGGCGATATTGACCCCCAAAAGACCCGCATTTCTTTCCAGCTTGACAAGCTAAAGCCGGTCATGCAGGAAATTGCAGATGAAAAAGGCGTTTCTCTGGAGGATATTTTCATTAAATATATGGATTTAGCCAGCGTTGTCTCCGCTAAGCAGGACGCCCTGCTGAAAGAGGATCTTGACGACAATGTAATGAATTTTACAGAGCTTTAATTTTATTGGACTTTGATTTTATGCAGGAAACAATAACGGATATCGCGCTTCGCGGGCCAGCCGTACGCTTAATCAAAAAGCCTGCCCGGTTTTTACGCCGAACAGGCTTTATTATGCGCAAACCCGCGCAGAGGAATATGCCGCAAAAGCGGCCTGCACATCGGGCAAGGATGCAAGCGGAAATTTGCCGCTACAGCACGCCCCCCGCGCGGCGAGCAGCAGAAAACTTCCCTTGCTCAATTATCTTTCTACTTCACCACTCTCACTCTAAACACGCCCTTCACCGCTCTCAGCTTTTCAATGATTTCCTCGCTTGCCGGTTCCTCGATATCCAGCATGGTATAGGCGAATTCACCTTTAGACTTATTCGTCATATCCGAAATGTTGATTCCCGCATCGCCGAAGCAAGCGGTGAACTTGGTAATCATGTTTGCAATGTTTCTGTGGAAAATCGCCACGCGGCCCGCCTGCGTGCACACGCCCATATCGCAGGTAGGGTAATTTACGCTGTGGTTGATATTGCCGTTCTTTAGATAATCCATCATTTCCTTCACGGCCATTTTGGCGCAGTTGTCCTCCGACTCTTCCGTGGAGGCCCCCAGATGGGGAATCACAATGCACCCCTTCTGCCCCGCCGTAATCGGGTTGGGAAAATCCGACACGTACCGGCGTATCTTACCGGCCTTGATACCCTCCAGCACGGCCTCCTCCTTCACAAGCACATCTCTTGCAAAGTTGAGCAAAATCACGCCGTCCTTCATCATACCGATTGCTTCCTTGTCAACCATTCCTTTGGTAGAATCAAGAAGAGGCACATGAATCGTGATAATATCGCATTTTTCGTAAATCTCCTCCACGTGAAGCACATGCTTCACGTCGCGGCTTAAATTCCACGCGGCGTCCACGGAAACGTAAGGGTCATAGCCGTACACCTCCATGCCCATATGCTTTGCCACGTTGGCAACCTTTACGCCGATTGCCCCCAGCCCGATAATGCCCAGCTTCTTATCCTGAACCTCCGTGCCCGCAAAGCGTTTCTTTTCCTTCTCGGCGGCTTTTGCAATGTCCGCGTTGTCCTTCTCGGATTCAACCCAGTTGATGCCCCCCACAATGTCCCGGCAGGCAAGCAGCATCCCGGCAATCACTAATTCTTTTACCCCGTTGGCGTTTGCGCCGGGTGTGTTGAACACCACGATTCCCTTCTCGGCACATTTGTCCAATGGAATATTGTTGACGCCTGCCCCTGCCCTTGCAACCGCCAAAAGATTATCCGACAGCTCCATATCGTGCATGGCGGCGCTCCGCACCAAAATTCCCTGCGCCGCGTTTATATCCTCCGTCTTTGAAAATTCCTCCGTAAACCGCTCCAATCCCACCTGTGCGATTGGATTTAAACAATAATATTGAAACATATCTTTCCTCACTTCTGCGCTGCTTTTTGCGCATAATGGAGTTTGTGGGTGCAGCGCAGACACAAACTCTTTGAGTGAAAGATTTATCTTTCACTCTTTCTCCTTTATTGTCCTTCTTAACTATTCTGCTTCTCAAACTCCCGCATAAAAGCAACCAGCTTTTCAACGCCCTCGATGGGCATTGCATTGTAAATGCTGGCGCGCATACCGCCCACGCTTCTATGGCCCTTTAAGTTCTCGAATCCGGCCTCCTTTGCTTCCTTCACAAATTTTGCGTCCAGCTCGTCGCTTCCAGTGACAAAGGGGACGTTCATAAGAGAGCGGTCCTCCTTCCTGACGGTTCCTTTAAAGAGCTCGCTCTCGTCCAAAAAGTCGTACAAAATCTTGGCTTTCTTCTCGTTATATTCCTTCATAGCCGATAAGCCGCCCTGTTTTTTTAACCACTTAAACACCTTGCCGCAGATGTAAATGCCGTAAGCGGGAGGCGTGTTATACAGCGAATCCGCATCGGCATGGGTCTTATACTTTAACATGGTAGGCGTTCCGGGCAAAGTGTCCTCCGTAATCAAATCCTCCCGGATAATCACAATCACCACCCCGGCAGGGCCGATATTCTTCTGGACGCCGCCGTAGATAACGCCGTACTTTTCCACGTCAACCGGCTCCGACAAAAAGCAGGAGGAAACGTCCGCTACCAGCGTATGGCCCTTTACATTGGGCAGTGTCTTGAACTTCGTGCCGTAAATGGTATTGTTCTCACAAATATAAACATAATCGGCGTCCTCTGGAATCGGCAGATCCCCGCAGTCGGGAATATAAGAGAAAGTCTTATCCGCCGAGGAAGCAACCTCAACAGCCTCCCCGTAAATTTTAGCCTCCTGATAAGCTTTCTTAGCCCACTGTCCCGTCACAATGTACGCCGCCTTGCGGTTTTTCATTAGATTCATGGGAATCATTGCAAACTGCTGGCTGGCTCCGCCCTGCAAAAACAATACCTTATAATTGTCGGGGATATTCATAAGCTCCCGCAGGTCCGCTTCCGCCTCTTTTATAATCGTATCATACACCTTAGAGCGGTGGCTCATCTCCATCACGGACATGCCGCTGCCCTTATAATCCAGCATTTCCTCCGCCGCTTCCTTCAATACTTCCTCAGGAAGCACCGCCGGTCCTGCGGAAAAATTATATACTCTGGCCATTTTTTCATCCTCCTCATTGATTTCTAAAGTATTTTAAACGCATTTAATGCTTTAGTCAACTGCTTTAGTAAAACATTACGCAGGGGGTTCCGATTTCCACCATATCGTAAAGCTGCGACACCTGATCCAAAGGAGTGTTGATACAGCCGTGGGAGCCGTTTGTTATGTAGATTTTTCCGCCGTAGCTGCTGCGCCACGAAGCGTCGTGAATCCCAATAGCCCCCTTCACCGGAATCCAGTACTTCACCGGGGAGGCATAGCCCTCCCCTCGAAGAACCCGGTTCCTCTGCTTGTTGTACACGTAATTGGTTCCTTGGGGCGTTCCCCGGCGCAGGCTTGTATTTCCGGTCACCACCGGGGTTTCTATTTTCAGTTCCCCCGCCTCGTAGTAATAGAGCATTTGATTTGTCATATCCACTTCTATGTAGGTGTCCCCGATATCGTCTTTCCCCTGCCTGACCGCCAACTGTGTGTAAACCGGTTCATGAACTTCCCGCTTTTTATCCAAAAAAGCCGCAAGCAGGTACTCCTTCTCCGCTTCCCTGTCAAGCTTGTTGCCGTAAATGCCGCCCTCCACCGTCACAATATCCCCTCTGGTGGCGTGGAACTGGCGCACGCCTCCTACCGTGTCGTACTCGTCGGCCAGCTTATCCACAAACGCGTACACCTTCTCCTCGTCGGTACACAGCCCTCCGCTATCGTCCAGCACAAATTTCCCGTCCTCGTCCAGAAGGAGAAAATCACAGACGACGCCGGCGTCTATGGGGCGCTCCTCCTCGCCAAATTTGTAAACAATTCCGCAGTCCTGATACTCCGCAAGCTTTCCCCACAATAAAAGCGCCTCCTGCATCTGCCGGTTCAAGGGAAGGTTTTCGTAGCACCCCGCCTCCTCCAAATCAAGCTTTGGGTTAAGGCCTTCAAAAGCGTTCTGAATCAGCTCCCGCGTTTTTTCCTCGTTTAAAACATGAGTTCTCTCGTCTAAAAGATAATACCCTTCGCTTCCCTTGACAATCTCTAATTTTCTCTCACCGTATGTCTTTTCAGGGAAAAAAGAAAAGCCGCCCACAATTTTTTCATAAACCTCCCTATCGTACAAAACCTCTGGCTCTAGGCTTTTGTCCCCATTTTCTCCAATTAAATTGTCAATCCACAGATAGGGGTTTTGCTGCTTCAAATACGTTCTTAAGTTCTTCTTAAAGTCAAAGGTTAAGCCCGTATCCTCTGCGGAGACAACATAAGACTTACCATCACTGTCAATGATGGTAAGTCCTTCATAATCATATTGTTTTAAAAGCTCCTCATTCACCTCGTCAATATTTTTTCCCGTGCAGTAAATTCCATTAATCCATGTCCCATAGCTGAAACCGTCGGCGTAATAGCGCGCCAGCCCCAGATACATAGCAAGCAGGGAAATTAATATAATTGAGAATCCAAGTCCGAATCCTTTTAAAACATTTCTTTTCATTTTCTCATTTGCTCTCTTCTAAATCCGTTGCATCAAAAACTTCACTGATTGGCGCACCTGCGGGAACCATAGGAAATACTTTGTCGTCCTCAGGAATCACGCACTCCACAAGCACGGGCTTTTTCATTTCCACGGCGCGCCTTATGGCTGATTCCACTTCTTCCTTCTTTGTCACCCGGATAGCCTCGCAGCCAAGGCCCTTTGCCACCATGCAGAAGTCAACGCCATCGTCTAATACCGTCTGGGAATACCGCTTTTCATAAAACAAGGTCTGCCACTGTCTCACCATGCCCAGCACGTGATTATTGATTACCACCTCCACAATGGGAATCTGATACCTAGAGGCCGTGGCAAGCTCGTTCATGTTCATTCTAAAGCACCCGTCTCCCGCAATGTTGATACAGATTTTGTCCGGCTGGCCCATCTTGGCCCCGATACACGCCCCCAGACCGTACCCCATCGTTCCAAGACCCCCTGAGGATAAAAAGGTTCTCGGCTCCGAGTACTTGTAATACTGGGCCGCCCACATCTGGTGCTGTCCCACGTCGGTGGTGATAATTGCCTTGCCCTCCGTCACCTTATCAATCTCTTCCATAATATAAGGACAGGACAGCGCGCTGGGATCATAATTCAAAGGATATTTTTCCTTTAATTCTTTTATATGCGCGCACCACTCTTTGTGTTCCACAGGGGACAGCTCTTTATTAATCAACGTGAGAATTTCCTTTAAATCTCCCACCGCGTAAGCCGCCGTTTTGATATTTTTATTGATTTCCGCCGCATCCACGTCAATATGAATCACCCGCGCTCTTGAAGCGAACATGGCCGCGTTTCCAACCACGCGGTCGGAAAATCTGGCCCCCAACGCCAGAAGCAGGTCGCACTCGCTTACGCCTAAATTGGAAGCCTTGGTTCCGTGCATACCAATCATGCCGGTGTACCGCTCGTCCCGGCCGTCCATCACGCCCTTTGCCATAAGGGTATCGCAGACAGGCGAATCCATCAGCCTTGCCAATTCCCTTACCTCGTTATAGGCTCCCGAAATAACTGCGCCGCCGCCCACGTAAATAAAAGGCCTCTTGGATTCTTTTATCAGGGAAACGATCCTGTCAATATCCTCCTTTGTGTATTTGCAGGAAGAATGTAAGGGCAGCGGCTCTTTTTTTGTATACTCGCAGGCATTTGCCGTCACGTCCTTTGTGATATCCACCAGCACCGGCCCCGGCCTGCCCTCCTTTGCTATGGAAAAGGCCTTTCGGATAGTGTCCGCCAGCTTTGTCACATCTTTCACAATGTAATTATGCTTTGTGATGGGCATGGTAACTCCGGCGATATCCACTTCCTGAAAGGAATCCTTTCCAAGCAGCGGCAGATTCACGTTGCAGGTGATTGCCACAATGGGGATAGAATCCATGTAAGCGGTTGCAATGCCCGTCACAAGATTGGTTGCGCCGGGGCCGCTGGTGGCAAGGCACACGCCCACCTTGCCGGTAGCCCTCGCATAGCCGTCCGCCGCGTGAGCCGCCCCCTGCTCATGGGAAGTAAGTATATGCCTGATTTCCCCGCTGTGCTGGTATAAAGCGTCATAAACGTTTAAAATTGTGCCGCCCGGATACCCGAACACCGTATCTACTCCCTGTTCCTTTAAACATGCTACTACTATTTCCGCGCCTGTAAGCTGCATTATTTTCCCTCCTTAACTGCCGGATTTCGGAATTTCAAGGATTGCTCCCCTGTTCCCGCTGGTAACCATTTCCCTGTATCTTGCCAAATAGCCTGTGGTAATCTCCGGCTCTCTCGGCTGCCATTTTTCTTTTCTCCTTGCCAGCTCCTCGTCGGACACCTTCATCTCAAGCTTCAATTCAGGAATATTGATGCTGATAATATCCCCCTCCTCCACCAAGGCAATGGGGCCGCCCACCGCCGCTTCCGGCGAAACGTGGCCGATGGAGGCTCCGCGGGAAGCTCCCGAAAAACGTCCGTCGGTGATAAGCGCAACGCTGGAGCCAAGGCCCATGCCTGCAATCGCCGAGGTGGGATTTAACATCTCCCTCATACCGGGGCCGCCCTTTGGACCTTCGTTACGGATGACCACCACGTCCCCGGCTGCAATTTTGCCGCCCTTAATGGCCGCAACAGCGTCCTCCTCGCACTCAAACACTCTTGCGGGGCCTTCGTGCTCCATCATTTCAGGAACGACGGCGGAACGCTTTACCACGCTGCCGTCGGGCGCAAGATTTCCCTTTAAAACCGCAAGGCCGCCTGTGGCGGAATAGGGATTATCGAGAGGCCGAATCACCTGCGGATTCCTGTTGACCGCCCCCTCGATGGCCTCCCCGATGGTTTTCCCGGAAACCGTCATGCACCCTGTGTTTAAAAGCCCCGCGTCTTTTAATTCCTTCATCACCGCGTACACGCCCCCCGCCTCGTTTAAATCTTCCATATAAGTAGGGCCTGCAGGCGCAAGATGGCAGAGGTTGGGGGTTTTTTCGCTGATTTTATTTGCAAAAGCAATATCAAAGTCAAAGCCTACCTCGTGGGCGATGGCCGGCAAGTGAAGCATGGAATTGGTAGAGCACCCCAGCGCCATATCCACCGTGAGGGCGTTTAAGATAGCTTCCTTTGTCATGATATCCCTTGGCCGGATATCCTTTCGGTACATTTCCATCACGGCCATGCCCGCGTGCTTCGCAAGCTTGATTCTATCGGAATAAACCGCCGGAATAGTACCGTTTCCCCTAAGCCCCATTCCAAGGGCCTCCGTCAGGCAGTTCATAGAGTTTGCCGTGTACATGCCGGAACAGGAGCCGCAGGTAGGACACGCCTTTTCCTCAAATTCCCTCACTTCCTCCCCGGTCATAGTTCCCGCCGCGTGGGAGCCTACCGCCTCAAACATGGAGGAAAGGCTGGTCTTATGCCCTTTTACCCGCCCTGCAAGCATGGGGCCGCCGGATACAAACACCGTAGGCACGTTGATTCTTGCCGCCGCCATCAAAAGCCCCGGCACGTTCTTGTCGCAATTGGGAACCATCACAAGGGCGTCGAACTGGTGGGCAAGGGCCATACATTCCGTGGAATCCGCAATCAAATCCCTTGTCACCAGAGAATATTTCATTCCAATATGCCCCATGGCAATGCCGTCGCACACCGCAATGGCGGGGAACACCACCGGCACGCCGCCTGCCTCGGCAACCCCAAGCTTCACCGCGTTTACAATTTTATCCAAATTCATATGGCCCGGCACAATCTCATTGTAGGAGCTGACGATTCCCACCATGGGCTTTTTCATTTCCTCTTCCGTAAATCCAAGGGCATTAAACAGGCTTCTATGGGGCGCCTGCTGCATACCGGTTTTTACATTATCACTTCTCATTTTTAAGCCTCTCTTTCCTTAACTTTTTCTTATATAAAGAATATAATCTTTGTTTTCATAAGCTTCCGCCATGTTTTGTTTCATATAATCCCATGGAATCGAATCATAATAATGATAAAATTCCCATACCATCTCGTCAAAGTCCGGTTCGCACATTCGCCTGTCGAGAAGAACCGCGTCGGCCCCCTCGATTTCCCGGTTTTCGCACCGTATTCCGTAAAGGAAATATAATAGATACTCCTGATTGCAGTCCGTCACGCAGAGATTTTCATATGTACTTAAATCTGTGCTCCGAAAGGCCTCGGCAATCTCGTGCTCCCGCTCCCCGTACTGCTCGTTATAGCCGGAAAAAATAAAGCACTTTACGCCAATCGCTATGGCAAGAATTGCCGGCAACAGAAAAACCAGCTTTTTCCCTTTCCCCTCCTGTATCCTATCCGCCGCGAATCCCTGCAAATCCTGAAGCAGAACGCCCAGCAAAAGCGCCACCAAAAGGCCTCCGTAAGTGAAAACCCTGTAATAAGGACGCTTGCACTGTATGAGCAGCATGACCGGTATCAATAGGATTCCTAAAATTAAAAATAAATACAGCAAAACGGGGGCGTCCGTGCCTTTTTTTATACTTTTTACCGTTTTATATAAAAGATACGCCGCGCCCGCAATACAGATTATAACAATCGGCAGGGACAAGGAGACATAATAATAGGACGCTAAGCTTTTCAGCCATTCCCACAGCCGTCCCGCAAACCCGGCCCGCTCCTCGCTTTGGATATACGGGGTGTCCAGCATGTACCTCATTCCCCGGCCCATAGCCGCAAAGGGAGCCTGCAAAATCGTTTTGATATGTCCCAGCCCGTAATAGGGACTTCCCTCTTCCTTTACCAGCAAATTGGAGCCGATAGACACCCAGATGGAAGCGTACAAAAGCACCGTTCCAAGGGCCGCGCATAAGGACGCGCCCACCAGCCTAATTAATTTTTTCCCCCTTGCCGTTTTCAGGAAAAAGACTTTTTTCTCCCCGCTTTTTCCCCGGCTTTCTTCTCCGGCTTCCTTTAATCCCCCGATTAAAAGATAAATACCGCCCGAAAGACAAAGGGGAATCACCCAGTATACATTGCTGGAAACCGCGTACAACGCCAGCGTCAAGGAGGCCGCGTAGCAAATATAAACCCTTTTTCCCGCTTTCTTTTCCCCGCAGATTTTTGTCATACAATAAAAGGCCAGCAGGCAGCAGGTAACGCCCAAGGTGTAGCCCCGCCCCTGAACCGCCATTTGGTTTACCAAGCCGACAGACACATAAAAAATTACCGTGCAGAAAGGCAGCCAATTCTTTAAGGCGGTTTTGCTGATTTTATAAATCAAAACCATATTTGCCAGCGCGCAGAGATAAGATACCCCCCTGAGACCTATATACGGATTCCCCAGATAATCCAAAAAAGCGGAAAGCACCGAGTAGCCCACGTGATTGTTAGGCAGAGGCCAGTGAATGGCCGCGTAAACGGGCCCTTTGCTGATAAAAAAGTAGTAGGTATACAGCTCGTCGTACCATGGTGTAAAGGCAAACATGCGGTAAGCGTAATAGACCGCCATCAACCCAAACAGTAAATACCATGCCATGCGGATGCCTTTTTCTTCCGTAAATCCGCCGCCGGAAGCTTTTTCCCAAAAAGCCTTTTTTTCGGCAGTGCTCTGCTGTGCGGCCCTTTGCTTTGCTTCCCTCTGCTGTGCAGCTCTATGCTCTGCATCACTCTGTTGTACAGTTCTATGCTCTGCAGCCCTTTGTTGCGCAGTTCTCCGCTCTGCAGCCCTTTGTTGCACAGTTCTCGGCTCTGCATCTCTTTGCTCTCTACTTAATTTCATCGACCAGTAAATCACCCATTTCCTTACATCCCACCTGCGTACATCCCTCCGACATGATATCTACGGTGCGGTAGCCCTTCTTCAAAACGGCTTTTACCGCCGCCTCAACGGCATCGGCCTCCCTGTCAAGGTCAAAGGAATAGCGTAGCATCATGGCCGCAGAAAGCACCGTGGCGATAGGATTGGCAATGCCCTTTCCCGCAATGTCGGGGGCGGAACCGTGGCTTGGCTCGTACAAGCCGAACTTGCTGTCGTTTAAGGATGCGGAAGCCAGCATCCCGATAGAGCCCGTCACCATGCTTGCCTCGTCGGAAAGAATGTCGCCAAACATATTTTCCGTCAAAATTACGTCAAACTGCGCCGGATTCTTCACAAGCTGCATGGCGCAGTTGTCCACCAGCATATGCTCTAAGGTAACCTCAGGGTAATCCGCCGCCACTTCCTCCACCACCTTGCGCCACAATCTGGAGGAATCCAGCACATTGGCCTTGTCCACGCTGGTAACCTTTTTGCGCCGCTTCATGGCGATGTCAAATCCTTTAATTGCAATCCTGCGGATTTCATTTTCATCATAGGTAAGCGTATCCACCGCCTTGCGGACGCCGTTTTCCGTTTTGGTGTAACGCTCCCCAAAATAAAGCCCGCCGGTCAGCTCCCGCATAATCATCATATCAAATCCCGCGCCGCTGATTTCCTTTTTTAAGGGGCAGGCATCCGCCAGCTCGTCATACAAAACCGCCGGTCTTAAATTTGCAAACAAATTCAAAGCTTTCCGAATCCCCAAAAGCCCGGCCTCCGGCCGCAAATTGGGGGCAAGCTTATACCAAGGGGACGTTACCGTATTGCCTCCTATGGAGCCCATCAAAACCGCGTCGGCTCCCTTTGCCGCCGCAATCGTCTCCTCCGTCAGCGGCACCCCATACGCGTCTATCGACGCGCCGCCCATCAGTGCGTCGGTGTAAGCCATTTCATGCCCGTAAACGCTGGTAACCTTATCTAATACCTTCTTTGCTTCCGCCACAATCTCCGGCCCTATTCCGTCGCCGGGGATGCATACAATATTTAATTTCATACTTCCTCCTTACCACATGTATAAATCAAGTAGGGAAATTTTCTCCCTACTCGCCGCGCAGGCCGCCTGCTGCAACGCAGCAAATTTCCATACGCGGCCCTGCGCATAATAAAGAAGGCGCATCCTCTGCGCCTTGCTTCTCATTCATTATTCTGCGTCTGCTTTTTCTACCTGCGCTATCGCAGTTTTCTGCATGGGAATACGGCAATTTTTATTATTACCAAACTCTACAATCACTGTGTCGTCTGTAATGTCTATGACGATTCCATAAAATCCGCTGCTGGTAAGTACGCAATCACCAACCTCAAGGGTTGACAACATGGCTGCCATTTTCTTTTGTTCTTTTTTCTGTGGGCGAATCATGAAAAAATAAAGAAATCCGAAAATGAGAACGACATACACCACCATGACAATTCCGCCGCCTGCCGCAACGCCGGCTTCCGCGTTCAATAAGATACCCATTATATTTCCTCCAATTTTTAGTTCTGCTACCGGCTTTACTATTTTTTTGCCGCCAGATAGACTTACAAAATATAATACACAATCCACCTATTAAAAACAAGCTTTTTTTCATATTATTATAAAAGAAGGCCCTTATACTAATAAAATTTTTATTAAGAATCAGAAATGAATTGTTTTTCCTACATTTGTTTGTTATACTTTAACCGTAATTCTATAAATCGCGAAAGGACATATTTTTTATGGCATATGACACATTAGTTAATGAAGCAAAGGACCTGCCCGAAGATATGCTGGAGCAGGCCATTGAATTTATCAGATTTTTAAAATATACTTCAGAAAAAAAGCAGGCAAAGCATTTAATAAGTAATAATACTGAATTTCAAAGGTCAATAAATCCATTAGCCAGTGAATTTATTGCCATTGCAGATGATTTTGATGAAACGCCGGAATGTTTTAAGGAGTATGTATAATGTATCTTTTGGACACAAACGCTCTGCTTTATTTTTTATATGACAGCGAGAAGCTTTCAGAAAAAGCATCAGAAGTAATTTATCATAGTAATGAAAAAATCAGCGTCAGCATCGTTTCTTTGTGGGAAATCGCAATCAAGTCAAGTATCGGAAAGCTAGAAATTAAAAGTTCTATTTCTAAAATTGCGGAAACCTGTGAAAAAGAGCAGTTCGATATTCTTTCTATTAAACCGTTTCATCTCGATAAAATTAGACAGCTTCCCCCAATTCATGGCGACCCTTTTGACCGATTAATCATTTCACAAGCAATCACAGAAAGTTTAGCGATTATCACAAAAGACAAAATAATACCGCAATACAATGTTGATACAATATGGTAAAAAAATCAGACGCCAAAAGTCAAAAAGCAACCGCTCCTCGCCAAAGTCGTAGGTTGCTTTTTTGATATGTAACTTATAAACGAAACGAATCGTTTGCTTCACGGAACATATCTTTTATGGAATTATTACTATACAGTATTTGATTATTTTCAACAAATTTTTGTTTTTTGTCACACGACTTTTTCATTTTTACTGTAAAAAAATTTTTATTAAGAATCAGAAATGAATTGTTTTTCCTATATTGGTTTCCGAAATGTTAATTGGGGAAAATTTTCTTAAAAAATAAAGGTTTATTAATCATTCTATAAAACATGATAATTCCTTTTCATATGGCTACTTTTCATTGTTCTCAGAAAAATTGACTAATTCCTGCAATTTTCTTTCCAATATCTTCTTATCCGGTAACTGTAATTTATATTCTGATACCAACATTGGCGACATACTCCTGCTCATTGCGTATTCCACTACCTCATCATTTTTAGATGCGCATAATATTAATCCAACACTTGGGTTTTCGTGTTCCTTTTTCTTCTGACGATCAAGCGCCTCTAAATAAAAATCCATTTTTGATATATATTCTGGCTTGAACTTGCCAATTTTTAGTTCAAACGCTACCAAACATTGTAAACCTCTATGAAAAAATAACAAGTCAATCGCAAAATCTTCTCCTCCAACCTGCACTTTGTATTCCTCATCAATGAAAGTAAAATCTTTCCCCAACTCCAATATGAAATCCTTCATATTTCGAATCAATGCTTTTCTAAAATCTTGTTCTTTATAAATTGGAGGCATATCCAAAAATTCTATTACATAAGTATCCATAAATGGATTTTCCTTTAATCCCTTTATAGGTTCCGGCAATACTTTTTCTTTTGATAACATATAACGCTCATAATATGCGCTTTCCATCTGCCTTTCCAATTCCCTTGATGAATAGCTTTCTTTTATGCATAAAGTGATATAAAAATGCCTTTCCTCCATTGTCTTTGCTTTTGACATAATCGCAAGGTGATTTGTCCAGCTAATTTGTGTCAGCAGTGCTGTCACAAATTCATCGCCGACATATGTCTCATAAAATTTTTTCATTCTGTACAAGCCACGCCTGTTAAATCCTTTAATTCCCGGAAATTGCTCTTGTATATATTCTGATATCGAATCAATATAGGCATCTCCAAAAGTTGAATTCTCAGCTTCTTTGCATAAAAATGCTCCTATATTCCAATACATATTAATCAATTCTTCATTGACTTTTTTATACGCACTGTTCTTTGCCGTTTCAATAATATCAGTGACTTGCGAAAAAGCTGAATTAACTTCTTTCATAAAATAATCGCCTTTCAAATTTGTGACAGCACTGCTGTCACAATTCATCTCTCAACAATCATTCTCTTAAATCATTTTTCCTGTCATCTTTACTCTTTTTTACGCAATTGCAATTTTATTCTATTAATAAATCACCGCACTCTGCCCCATGCCTTCAAGCTTTCTCTTTTTGTACGCCGCAAATTCACCCTTATCCAGCGCGTCGCGTATTTCCTCCATCATGGTATTGTAAAAATACAAATTATGCAGCACGCAAAGGCGCATACCAAGCATTTCCTTTGCCTTGAGCAGATGCCGTATATATGCCCGCGAATACCTGCGGCACGTCGGACAGCCGCAGCCCTCCTCGATAGGACGCTCGTCCAGCTCATATTTTGCGTTGAAAAGATTGATTTTTCCCTGATTGGTATATAAATGCCCATGCCGCCCGTTTCTGCTGGGGTAAACGCAGTCAAAAAAATCAATTCCCCGCTCCACGCCCTCCAAAATATTCGCGGGCGTGCCCACTCCCATAAGATAAACGGGCTTATCTCCCGGCAGATAAGGAACCGTTTCTTCTATTATATGGTACATTTCCGCATGGCTTTCCCCCACGGCCAGCCCGCCGATAGCGTAGCCGTCAAGAGAAAGCTCCGCTATCCGCTTCGCGTGCTCTATCCTGATATCCGCAAAAATAGCCCCCTGATTGATACCAAACAAAAGCTGATTTTTGTTGATGGTATCCTCCAACCCGTTCAGCCTCTGCATCTCCTTTTGACAGCGTTCCAGCCATCTAGTGGTGCGCTCTACCGAGGCCTGCACATAAGGCCTGTCCGCAAGGCTGGAAGGACACTCGTCAAAGGCCATGGCAATGGTGGAGGCAAGCGCAGACTGAATCTGCATACTCTGCTCCGGCCCCATGAAAATTTTGCGCCCGTCTATATGGGAATTGAAATAAACTCCCTCCTCCTTAATCTTCCGAAGGCTGGCAAGGGAAAACACCTGAAAGCCGCCGGAATCCGTGAGAATCGGCTTATTCCAAGACATAAATTTATGCAGACCGCCCAACTGCTTCACAACCTGCTCGCCGGGCCGCACATGTAAATGATACGTATTCGATAATTCCACCTGAGTACGGATTTGCTCCAAATCCTCGGTAGACACGGCTCCCTTAATGGCCGCCACGGTCCCCACATTCATAAAAACCGGGGTCTGTATCACCCCGTGAACTGTGGTAAATTCCCCGCGCTTTGCCCTGCCCTCTTTTTTTAAAATGCGAAACATGTTTTCCTCCAACTGATAAAAAATCTTGGCGCAATCATATAGTACAATAACATTGATATAATAGCATTAATACAACAACATTGATACAACAACATTGATACAACAACATGAATACAATAACATTGACACAATAATATATTGATGCAACTTTCATTTTATTTTACACAAATATGCAAGCCGCTACAATAGCGGTGTAAAAAAATATCTCCCTTTTCGGAAAAGTGTTCCCACTGCTATTATCAGAGAATTTAGTGAAT
>JAMPGS010000028.1 GCA_023663815.1 Clostridium sp. | reverse complement strand
CGCCAAGATTCCCGCGGCTAAGGGCGTATACTTCTTTAAACGCCTGCGAAAAAGCAATTGTTTTTCTTTATCCCGCCGCATTTGCTCCACGCGGCGTCTGTGGGCCGCCCTGATTTCATCCTCGTTATTTAAATTTTCAATCACCTAAACAAATCCTCTTTTTCTTCCACATTCCTATAGAACATCCGCCCCTCCGCAAACACCCACAAAATAAATCCCTTTTCCCTTCCATTCTATAAAGCTCAAATTGCCTCCAAGGCCTGCGCCAAATCCGCAATCAAATCTTCCTTATCCTCAAGGCCGCAGGAAATACGCACCAGCCCTGCCGGAACTCCCGCTTCCCGGAGCTGCTCCTCCGTCATCTGCCGGTGGGTGGAAGTCGCAGGATTCAGGCAGCAAGTTCTAGCGTCCGCAACATGAGTTTCAATCGCCGCCAGCTTCAAATTTTTCATAAAAGCTTCCGCCGCCTTTCGTCCTCCCTTTAACTCAAAGGACACCACGCCGCATCCGCCTCTTGGCATATACTTTTTCGCTATCTCATAATACTTATCCCCTTTCAGTCCGGGATAATTCACATAAGCAACCTGCGGATGCGCGCTTAAAAATTCCGCCACGGCCTGCCCGTTTTCCACATGGCGGGGCATACGCACATGCAAAGATTCCAACCCAAGGTTCAGCAAATAAGCGCTTTGAGGCGACTGCACGCAGCCAAAATCCCTCATAAGCTGGGAGGTACACTTGGTGATAAAAGCGCCCTCTTTTCCAAATTTCTCCGCATAGGTAACGCCGTGATAGGATTCGTCCGGCGTACAAAGTCCCGGAAATTTATCGGTATGGGCCAGCCAGTCAAATTTTCCCCCGTCAACAATGGCTCCTCCCACCGCCGCTCCGTGGCCGTCCATATACTTGGTGGTGGAATGGGTCACAATATCCGCTCCCCACTCCAAAGGTCGACAGTTTACCGGCGTGGGAAACGTGTTGTCAACAACCAGCGGCACCCCGTGGCCGTGGGCCGCCCTTGCAAATTTTTCAATATCCAAAACCGTCAACGCCGGGTTGGCGATGGATTCCCCAAAGACAACTCTTGTATTTTCCCGAAACGCCGCGTTCAATTCTTCCTCCGTGCAGTCCGGCGATACAAAAGTGACCTCAATGCCCATCTTTGCCATGGTGACGGAAATCAGGTTGAAGGTGCCGCCGTAAATGGAGGAGGACGCCACAATGTGGTTTCCGCACTGGCAGATATTAAACAGGGCAAAAAAGTTCGCCGCCTGCCCTGAGGACGTGAGCATAGCCGCCGTCCCGCCCTCCAGCTCGGCAATCTTTGCGGCCACATAATCGTTGGTGGGATTCTGCAGCCTTGAATAAAAATATCCTGAAGCCTCCAAATCAAAAAGCTTTCCCATATCCTCGCTGGTCGCATACTTAAAGGTGGTGGATTGGATAATCGGTATCTGCCTTGGTTCCCCGTTCCCCGGCGTATAGCCCGCCTGAACGCATTTCGTATTCATTTTATATTCGCTCATTTCTTCTGCCCTTTCTTGCTTCTTCCTGCCCTTTCTTTCCCATACTGACAAAACTGCCTAAGCCTGCCTCGCAAAAATATGCCTGCCCCAGCATACGCTGCGGCTTATTTTTTGCTAATACACGCTTTTTATCATACCATGACAAAGTAGGCAGGTCAAATATTTTACCGCCTGCATTTCCTTTTTACCGCTTATTTAAAAATAGTGGGAATATATCCAATTCTGAAATTATTAACTGGAATTTATTTTTCATTTGGCTTTCACAATTTTCGACCATGAAAAAGAAAATTGCGACGCTGAATTGGAAGGTGCGGGAACAGAATCAGCTCCCGCGAGGTTAAAAGACAAATGGCTGTCGCCGCAAAAAAGGATATTTCCGGGCATAGGAAATATCCTTAATTCTATGTAACTATAACTTATAAAAGCTCGTCCTTCCTCTTCAAAATTGCCTCCACAGGCGCGCAGGCCTCGCAGTCACAGTATTTTGCGCCAGCCGCTTTGCGTTCCCTGCCATGAGCCGCCACATTCTTTGCCGTCTCCTCTCCAAATGTCTTTACACCGGCTTCCGAATCGGCAAAGCCAATCAGCATGTCGATTGGCATAATATCCATCTCCAGCTCATTGATTAACGCTTTCGTCTTTTCCGCTTCCGCGTCCGTTCCAAGAGCGTCCAGCCAAGCCTGCCCCGCCGCCTTTGCCTCCTCGCAGCAGTACGGTACGCTCATAAATTCATTTACTTTTTGGATTGTGAAGTCTTTTACATTTTGATTCATTGATTTTGTCCTTTCTTTTTATATTTAAGAAACTATTATAACGTTTCCCAGCTTCTAATATCTCTCTATAAATTCCGCCATTGTAAGTATTTCTGAGCATATAGACCATTTCAAAAGGCAGTTCTAAAAAAAACTGATTCAATCTTGCCATCTTTTGGGGAAATTTTCTCCTTGTAACAAGCCGCAATTCTTCAATCACATAATCGCAAATAATAATGCGATGGTACTCTGATACGGCTTTTGCAAAACTTCCGGTAGCCTCTGATGGAAAAAATATCATAGATACCAGAATATTCGTATCTAACATCACCCGCACGCTAATATCCCCTAACTTCCTTCCTTACCTCTTTCATATAATCCTGCATCTGCTGCTTATTTTCAAACCCGGCTTCTTCCGCCACCCCGGCAAAATCCTCTGCTACACGATTAAACGCCACAAGCGCAGAATTTTCTATATAAAATCGTCCATTTTCTTCAAAAATTAAAATCTTGTCCCCAGCTTTCAGTTTTAATTTATTTCTCACTGAAACTGGAATCGTGATTTGACCTTTACTGGAAATTTTTGCCACTTCCATCTCAATTTCCTCTCTTTACATTTCTCACTTACTTTACTTCCTTTACATTTATATTATATACAAATATCTATAAATTATCAATACAAATCCTTTATATTCATACAGATTAATATCCTGCCGTAAAAATGAGCCGCTTTTCACAACTAACCCCTACGGCTTCCTCGCAATCATCACATCCATGCAATGCTGATGCCCGCCCCCGCCGCTGTTGCAATCAAACACATATTCCTCCAGCCGTTCCATTTTCCAATCGTTATAATAATAAAAAAGTTCGCCTGTTTTCCAGAAATACTCCTTTTCCTCCCAATCCGGAGGCACGGCTATGAACGGCTTTTCCACAAAAACATTCATAATATTTATCCCGCCGAGCAGCGTGCGCTCCTTGTAATGGCGCAAGATTTTTTCCCTTTCCTCCTTTGGAATATACTGCAGTATTCCGCTGGCATAAATAATGTCAAACTCATTTTCCAGCTTGTAATCCAGCAAATTCTTGGCAAATAAGTGGAAGCAATTCATATAACCTTAAATCACTTTTCCTTCCCGGTAACATTCCCTGATATAATCCCGCGGCTGATAATAAAAATCAGAATTATAATTTGAAATTGCACCGTCAATCCATGACGAATACACATCCAGCAAAGTCTTTATTGCATCCTCCTCGTAGACGTCTTCAATAAGACGTTCATAAACTTCACCGATTGTCCAGTAATCAGGAACCGCATACCTGCACTTCTTTTCATTGTCAAAATCTCCGGAATCAATCTTGCAGGAGGTGATAAATTCATCCGCTGTTTTTTCTATAGGCTCGCAGTGAAAAACATCCGCATACTTATAAATCCGCCGCAAAGTCTTTTCCCCAAGGCAGGAAACAACATCAGACCGCTTTAACTTTTGCCTCCTGCCGATAAATTCAATTAAACTGCACGTATAAAATAAATCATTGTCATTCTTCATCCTTTACTACATACCCCTCCTTAAATTTCAGCGTCGTCAAAGCTCTTGCCGTATGAAAGCTAATTTGATGCGTAGGCCTTTTAAATTTTGCCAAAGCCCAAAATGCCTCCCGTGAAATTTTTCCGTCGGCAAAATTTTGGACATAGTTAAAAATCGTATCATTTGCCATCGGTCCTTCCACGATGTCGTAATTGTGAGCCCTTCCCAATCGGCAGGACACAATAAAATCCAGCCATTCTTCTGTCATTTCCGAAAACTTTAATACTCTAAGCGTATCGTCAGGCACATAAAAATATTCATTGACAACACCGCCGCCCTCAAAGCGGGCCGCCCATCTCTTTGCTTGCTCTAAAAACAGGGTACAGTAAAAGCCATAATAAAAATCCTTATTAAACCGCGCAATCCGCACTTCGGGAAACTCGACAATCTGTCTGCTTCCATGATATAAAATAATTTCCTGTTTCACAGCATCACCTCTTTTTACAAGTATAACACCTTTGCCGCCCAAAGCAAACCTCGCGGCATCTCCGTTTATATTTCTCCCCCAGAAAACTAATGCCATACCGCCTTCCCGCGATATGGCACCAATTTTCTTAAAGCCAAACTTCCAAGCTGCAATTCCTATTCCGCTCTCTCCATAGCCACCTTAAAGTCTTTCTGGTCGGTAAAGATTTCATTGGTGTACGGATTCTTCTTCTGCAGCTTCGTCCGCCGCAAAATTACCGCAAATATGGCAATGTTTACCACAATAGAGATAACGGAGATAATTCCCTGCGCCGCAGGATTCGCCGTGGTCGGCATTGCGTCGCCAAAAGCCGCCGCCGCCCCGCCTGCGCCGTACACGGAAGATACCGTGGTGAAGCGGCTGCTATCCTGAAACAGCGGAAATACCTGAGCAAACATACACCACATGGCAAGGGTGTTGGCGCGGTTTTGTATCCAGCCGCCCTTATTCCAAAGGGCGTTGGCAACCGTCGGCGCCAGCAGAAGCGCAAGGCCGCAATACCACGCATGAGTGGGAAGATTCAAATAGGTATATTGGAAATTCCAAATATCGTAAGCCAAAATATAGCACCATGTCATATCTGGCCACAGCATATCTTTTTTATCCTTGGAAGAATAAATTCCCCACCAGCCGGTCATGCAGACAATGTTAATCAAACCGGCAACGCCGTTTAAAATATTCCACCAGCCGCCGTAAAGCCATACGCCCTCGGAGGATTTCCACCAGCCGCCCATAATGTCCCCGGCCTTGATTACGGATTCAAAATCGGAAGCCACGGCAATTAAAATATTAATCGCCACAATCACAAAGGGAAACACCTTAAAGGCATGGGATTTCCCCAGCTTACCCCATTTGTATTTTAAAACCATAAAACCGATACAGCCCGCCAGCGCGGCATACAGCTTTGCATAGTGAAACCAACTGTTCATATGCACATAGGTTTGGTTTGTCAGCGCCCACTCCGCGCCTCTTGCGGCTCCCACATAAATGGAAATAAAATAAACCGTCAGTCCCGCGGGAATTGCAAAAAAGCAAATACTTCCCCCAACCTTTGTGCGTCTTGCCACCTCGTTCATGATAATCAATCCGGCAAAAACCAGTACCCAGCCAAGAAGCTGCCAGCCGGTTGTGCCGCTGCTTAAGTTAAACATACTACTCCCTCCATTCTAGCTCTGCAAACGCGCTTTCAGCACACCTTCCTCTGGAACAATTTCCGGCCGCAGTTCTGCACCCGCAAATTGCTCCGTGCGCTGTACACACATTTGCTACTTTTGTTTTTTAATGTACTTCTATTTCCTTAATATTAAATTCATTCCCCTGCAGCAGCCACGTTTTGGGACTGCTGCAGTAGGGACAAATTTTTCCGTATTCCACAGTCGGGTAGGTTTTTTTGCAGCCATCGCACCATGTGACCGCGGGGAGCTTTTCCACCACAAGCTCCGCTTCCGTAAAAAGCTCTCTCTTTTTCGCCGCCCATTTCCAACAACTCTGCAGGTAATCCTCAAGCACCGTTGAGACTTCTCCCAGCTCCAAAACCACCTTTGAGATGGCCGTCACCTGATTTTCCTCCGCAACCTTTTCCAGACTGTCCATAATGTGAAACACTACGCCAAGTTCATGCATAATTTTTCCATTTCCGCGCTGCCTTCAATGCAAACTTTTTTCGCACTTCCGCGCTGCCAGAATCTCTATAAACCGCAAGCCTTTATCTCCGCAGCCGTGCCGTCAGAATTCCTCCAAACCGCAAGCCTTTGCCTCCGCAACCACGCCGTCAGAATTCCTCCAAACCGCAAGCCTTTGCCTCCGCAGCCGCACCTCGGCTTTTGTAGCTCTGTCTTTACGCTTCCTTCTTCCCCGCAAACTTAATCTTCAGGGACTGCTTAATCATATTGGGAAGCACGTATTTCAGCTTGTCCTCCGACTTCACCATAGTAGAGCATCCCGGCAGCTCCCTGTGCAGGGAAATTGCGTCAAAAACGCACTTTGTCGTGCAAACGCCGCAGCCGATACACTTGTTGGGGTCAACCACCGAAGCGCCGCAGCCAAGGCAGCGGGAAGTCTCCGCTTTTATTTGCTCCTCGGTCAGCGTGTTCGACAAGTCGCGGAAAGAACGCGCCTGCGCCTCCTCCGCCCGCTCCGGCCTCTGCCTGTCGGTATTGTCATAGCTGGCAATGAAAATGTCGTCCTTGTCAAGCTCTATAAAATCTCTCCTATTTCTTCCGATTGTCAAGGTACAGTGCTCATGCACAAAGCGGTGCAGGGAAATTGCGCCCTCCCGGCCCGCCGCAATAGCGTCTATGGCAAACTTCGGCCCGGTATAAACGTCGCCGCCCACAAAAATGTCCGGTTCCGCCGTCTGATAGGTCAGCTTGTCGGCAATTGCGCCGCCGTTTGGACGAAGCTCCACCTTTGTCCCTTTTATAAGGCCGCCCCAATTGATTCCCTGTCCCACGCTGAAAATCACGCTGGCGCAAGCCGCCGTCATGGTGACCTCTTCATCGTAAAGAGGTGCAAACCTATGCGCCTCGTCGTACACACGGGTACATTTCTTGAACACTATGCCGGTGACTTTTCCGTTTTCCGTCAAGATTTCCTTCGGGCCCCAGCCGTTATTGATGGAAACGTTCTCCTCCGTCGCCTCCAGAATTTCTTCCCGGCTTGCGGGCATCTCATCCTTGCTTTCCAAGCAGAATAAAGATACTTTTCCCTGACCGCAGCGGGTGCTCGTCCTTGCCGCGTCGATAGCAACGTTTCCGCCGCCCACGATAATCACATCGCCTCCAAGGTCAAAGGCCTCTTTTTCACCGGCTTCCCTAAGGAACTCAACCGCCGTGTAAACTCCCTTTGCATCCTCGCCGGGAATACCGGGCTTTTTGCCCTCCTGACAGCCGATTGCAATGTAAAAGCCCTTATAGCCTTCCGCCCGGAGCTGCTCAATGGTAATATCCTTCCCCACCTCGACGCCGCACCGGATTTCAACGCCCATAGCCTTGATGACTTCAATTTCTGCCTCAATCAAATCCTTTTCCAATTTATAGGAAGGAATCCCATAGGTCAGCATACCGCCGGGCCTGCTATTTTTCTCAAAAATCACAGGCTTGTAGCCCTTGTCCGCCAAAAAATACGCGCAGGAAAGTCCAGCCGGGCCGGAGCCGATAATGGCGATTTTTTCCTCAAAGCTTCCTTTTAAGGAAGGCACCGTAGGCTTTGGAATATAGCGGGTCTTAGCGTTTAAGTCTCTCTCCGCCACAAACCGCTTTACCGCGTCGATGGCAACCGCTTCGTCCAAGGTGGCGCGGGTGCAGGCGTCCTCGCAGCGGCGGTTGCAGATGCGTCCGCAGATAGCGGGCAGGGGATTGTCCTTTTTAATCAGCGCCAACGCTTCCTCATAGCGGCCTTCCTTTGCCAGCTTCAAATACCCTTGAATGGCAATATGCGCCGGACAGGCCGTCTTGCAAGGGGCCGTGCCGGTGTCGTAGCAGTTAATCCGGTTTACGTCCCTGTAATTGTGGGTCCACATGTGCTCGCCCCACTTTTGCTCCGTGGGAAGGGGCATCTTCGGATATTCCACCTCGCTGCCGTCTTTTTTGCAAAGCTTCTGTCCCAGCTTTACCGCGCCTGCAGGGCAGGACTCCACGCACTTGCCGCAGGCAACACATTTTTCCTTATCCACTTTTGCTATGTAGGCGGAGCGGGACATGTTGGGCGTGTTAAAAAGCTGCGACGTCCGCAGGGCGTAACACACGTTTACATTACAGTTGCAGATGGCAAAAATCTTGTTTGCCCCGTCGATGTTGGTAATCTGATGGACAAAGCCGTTGTCCTCCGCCTGCTTGAAAATGGCAAGAGCCTCGTCCTTCGTGATGTAGCGGCCGTCCTTTTGAGTCTCCACCACGTAATCCGCCATATCGCCCACCGCAACGCACCAACCCTCCGGGTCGTCCGCGCAGCCCTCGTCGTGATACAGACGGGAACGGCGACAGGAACAGGGACTTGCCGCATATTTGCCCTCATACTTGGAAAGCCAGTAGGAAATATGCTCCAAGTCGATGGATTCACTCTCCATTTCAATTGCCTTTTCCACGGGAATCACGTGCATACCGATGCCGTTTCCTCCCTCGCCCACGAAAGGCGTCACATGCTCAAGAGGCAGCCTTGACATATGCTCAAAAAACAGCGTGACCTCAGGGTGCTCCTCCGTCACATTCCTGTTCATGTTAAAAAATTCCGCCGAACCGGGCACAAACATAGGCAGAACATACTGCTTTTCATGCTGCGGGTTCTCCCAATTGTACTCCAAAATGCCCTTGACCGACATTTCCTGAAGCTTCGGCTCCAATTCCTTCTCAGACATACCCGTAAGCTTTGCAATTTCCGGCAGAGTTTTTGGCTTGCGCACCCCTAATTTTAAGGCAATCTCCGCCTCCTCGTCAGTGAGCACACCGGCAAGCCCCCAATATTCCGGATCCTCAGGAGTAATTTTTTTCAGCCCAAGCTTTTGAGGAATCCTGTCCGTTATCATTTTTCCCAGCTTTAAAATACTCTCCCGCGCCGGTTCATTTCCCTCCGTCTTATGCTCAGGGTACACATAATCGGGATAAAGTTCTTTGTCTAAATTTCTCCTCATATTTTTCCTCATTTCTGCGCTGCTTTTTGCGCATTATAGGGTTTTTACTTTTCTCTCCAGCTTTTAACCTCTTCCTTCAGCCAGCTTGTCCATTCCTCCATTCCCTCTCCCGTTTTGGCGCAGATAGGAATGATTTTCGCCTTTGGATTCCGCATAAGTATGTATTCCCTGCATTTTTCCATATCAAAATCAAAATAGGGCAGGACGTCAATTTTGTTGATTAAAACCACGTCGCAGATGGAAAACATCAGCGGATATTTCAGCGGCTTATCGTCCCCCTCCGGCACGGACAAAATCATGGCGTTTTTCGACGCGCCCGTGTCAAACTCCGCCGGGCACACCAAATTTCCCACATTTTCAAGAATGATTAGCTCTTCATCGCCCAAAATTCCTTCAAGTCCCTGCCTTGTCATGCCCGCATCCAAATGGCACATGCCGCCTGTATGAAGCTGAATCACCTCCGCTCCCGACTGTGATATCGTCCTTGCGTCCACGTCGGAATCAATGTCCGCCTCCATAACGCCGATTTTCAAGGTATCCTTTAAGGCCTCAATCGTCCGCATTAAAGTTGTGGTCTTGCCCGACCCCGGCGACGACATGAGATTTAAAAGGAAAATCCCCCTTTCCTTTAGCTCTTCCCTAAGCTTCTCCGCCTGCCTGTCGTTGTCCGCAAAAACGCTTTGCTTGATTTCCAAAATCCGTACTTTTTCCATAGAATACCTCGTTAAAATTTCTTTTATCCTGATAATATAATTATAGTATTTGGCAGGTGGCTTGTAAAGGAAAAGATGGGTTCTTCTACTCCTTGCTTTTCCTCTCCGCCAGCAAAATTGCCCACTCCCCAATATAGCTGCACACCGTCCCCGTAAGCGCGCCCGCAAGAACGTCGCTGGGATAATGCACCCCCACATACAGCCGTGAAAAGGAAATAAGTATCGCAAGTATCAGCAAAAAAACGCCGTACTTTTTTGGAAGCTTCCGGTACAGCACGCAGGCCGACGCAAAGGAGCTTCCCGCATGTCCCGATGGAAAAGAAAATTCCGAGGGCTTTTTGATAATTGGAACAAGCCCGGCGATTGCATTGTAAGGCCGCACGCGCGCCACCCAATTTTTTAACCAAATATTGTTAATTAACAGCGACGCCAGCAGGGCGCACGCGCTCATGTAGCCGATTTTTCTGGTTCTCTTTGGAATCAGAAGCGCCGCTGTGAGCAGTATCCATATGATTCCGCTGTTTCCAAGGGTGGTAATAAACTTCATAACCGGGTCAAGCGCCGGATTTCTCAGCGTTTCCTGAAAAAACAGCAGAATACCGCCGTCCATGTTCAACAATGTTTCAAGCATATGTATCTCTCCTTTGGCATGATTACCGCAAATATTTCCAGACTGGCAAAAAGCTTTTTATTCCGTCACTAAAACGTAGCTTGCGTTTCCATAAAATTTATTTCTGCCCGCGTTTTCCTTTTTCCACACCGCCGTAAACTCATAAACCTTCCCCGCTTCCAGCTCTAAAATCGGTGACCTATGATAATAGGAAATAACACATTCCTCTTTCGCATCGCTGCCGCCTATGTCGTCGGCGGCCCATCTTCTCACAATCAAGGTATCCGGGGCAATCCCTGTGGAAAAAACGTAAGGCGCGCCCTCTATGCCGTTATACTTCGGCGTTTTCAATTTTACGGTAAAATCCATGGCCGCCTCGTCCAAGGGCGCGGCCCCGCAGGCTATGACGCTCGTCACCTCGTCCCCTTCTTCCACATTCCACGTATAGTTTCCCGAACGGAGCGCGGTAGAATCTATCTTGCTTAACAATGCGTCCTGAAGGGTAAAGGCGGGAACCTCCGTCAAAATGATATCCTCCTGCGCCGCCTCGTCCTGCTCTATCATCTTCTCTTCGGATAACACGACAATTTTTTCCGCTTTGTATTTGGGAATTTTTTGCTCCGCTTGTTCTTTTTGTTCTTTTTGTTCTTTCTGTCCCTTTTGTTCTTTCTTTTCTTTCTGCTCTTCCTGTTTCTTTTGTTCTTCTTTTTCTTTTTGCCCTTCCTGTTTCTTTTGTTTTTCTTTTTCTTTTTGCCCTTCTTGTTTCTTTTGTTTTTCTTTTTCTTTTTGTCCTTCTTGTTCTTCCTTCTCTTTCTGTCCTTCCTGTTTCCCCGTCTCTTCCGTCTCTTCCAATTTCTGCATCAGAATCAAAAGCGGCGTTCCGCCCTGCAAATTGGAAAACTCCGGCAGCTCCTCCGCTCCCGTTACAGTAAAGACCCCCGGATAATCGTCTGAGTCGGAGCTGATTAAAAGCTCGTTTCCTTGGACTTCCTTTATATGGGCTTTGATGCCGATTAGATTCACGGTTCCGCCGGCTTCTTCCCCAGCCAATGCTTCGCCGTCCTCTTTTGGAGCAGTCCCGTTATTTTCATCTGAAGCGTTTTCTTTATTTTCCGTCGTTGTCCCGCCCGCTTCATTCTCGGCTAAAGCTGCGCCTCTCCCTTCCTCCGCGTCACCATTGGCGGCCGTCTCGGAGACATTTTCCTCTTCCGCCTCTTTTCCCGAACATGCGCACAAGCTCAAAGCTGCCCACAGCAAAACTCCGCATATCAAAACCTTTCTTTTCATTCTACCTCTTTCCTCCCGTATCTTTTCACTCTCACTTATTTCTATATAAAAGGATACGGATGCCTGCCGCCATTTTATGGCTAACCTCTAAGAATTCATGCAGTTCATTACGCTTATATCGCCACGCGCAATCACACAATCACACGTTGCTTTATCAAACGCGGCTTTTACTTGTCCGCGCAATTCCTTCGTCCCTCTCTCCGCGAGCATCAATATTCCTTGGAGATTGTCTTGATACCGTATGTATCCATAAATTCCTGCAAGTCTTTTTCGCCGCGGATAAGCATAATCTCCTCAAATTTCCCCGTGCGGATATCCTTGAAGCCCGCCACCTGCTCTCCGTTGCAGATACTGCACTTTAAAACCGGACGGCTGTTTTTCTCGTCGTAGGTTTTCTTGCAGATTTTCTTGTGGGATTTCTTTTTTCCAGCTTTCTTGCCCGCCAGCTTATTTGCCATCTTGTCTATTGCGTTATCTGTGAATAAGCTGATAAAAAAATCAACTATTTCCGCTATAAAATCAATCATTTTTCTTACCTTCCATATTTCTATCCTATATCGCAGGGCGGAAACCGTCAATTATTTAAAAAATATTTTAAATAGCTATTGAATATTGAATATCCATCCCGTATAATCTATTTAAAGATTTATTGAAATAGATTTGGGGGCAATACATTGGCGGTACATGAGATATTAGCCGCGTTGGCGGATGAAAATCGAAGAAATATTTTACAGAAACTAAAAGAGGGAAAAATAAGCTCCGGCGATTTGGCAAGCTTTTTAAATATGACGCCTCAAGCCCTGTCATATCATCTGTCCAAATTGAAAAAGGCGGATTTGATTTACGAAACAAAATTCAAAAATTTTATTTATTACGAGTTAAACTTGTCTGTGCTTGACGAAGCTATCATGTGGATTAATGAACTGCGAGGAGGTCAAAAATGAAAACAAAGAAAACAATCTATTTTATCCTGATGTATCTCCCTTTAGCCGTCGTCTTGATTGCGCTGCAATATCTCCCTGACAAAATTCCTGCGCATTATGGATTCGACAATCAGGTTACCCGCTGGGGCAGCAAATACGAGACGCTGCTGTATCCCTTGGCCTCCGTCTTAATGGGATATTTTTTGCTTGCAATGGCAAAATGGGCTGCAAAACAGGAAGAGCACGGTGAAAATAACAAAAACGCCATTATCATTGCCGGTATTTTCGTGCTGCTACTATTTAATGCCTTAAACGGCTATTTTCTTTACACAGCGTTTCATAAAGTTGAAAATCTTTCATCGGTTCCTCTTGATATCCATCAGCTTACTTTTGGCGTTGTCGGCATACTGATGATTGTGGTTGGAAATATCATGCCCAAGCTGCGGATGAATTCCATTGTGGGACTGCGGACCCATTGGAGCATGAAAAATGAGACGGCGTGGAAAAAAAGCCAGCGCGTGGGCGGAATTTCTTTTATTGTGGGCGGGATTGCTATAATAGGAATCTGCGCGGCCATGAAGGGTACGCTTTGCTTATTGTCCGCTTTGGGAGTATTGGTAATTCTGGCAGCGGTTGACGTTTGGTTTACGTATAAGATTGCTAAAGCAAATTAGTAATATTATAAACTTACGCTTTTCAAAACATTAAGAGGGGAAATACTCACTAATTCATTCTCTTCCACCGCTTCCGCCGTCAAAAAAACAGCTTTTCAAACCTTTTTTCAATATCCTCTCGGAAATCTATCTTCATAATAAGCGACGCGTCGGGCCGCATCAGCCTTTCCCTGTTGCCGTTCATAAGCCGCATCAGCATAATATAGCATTTTTGCTGATATAAGCTATCCATAACAGACTCAAACTCCGCTCTCGTCAAATCGTCCACTCTCAGATAATTATAAAAATCCTTATCCTCCGCATAATTGCAGAAGGCCAAATACTCCACGTAAAGGGCCTTGTCGAACTCATCTCCCATCTCATAAAACCTTTTTACGAACCATGCTTTATCCACGTTTATATCTCTCCTTTTTAGGGTCTAAAAACAGAACCTTTCTACCTTCCCATTATAGATTTAAAATTAAGTCAGTGCAAGTGGGAGATTTTGGAAGATAACGGTATTTATTACCACCTTCTAAACAGAGAATTATGATAACATACGATAAGCTTTGGATTACAATGAAAGAGAGAGGCGTCACCCAATATAATCTTGTAAAAGATTATCATGTCAGCAAATCTCTGCTGCACAGACTGCGTAATAACGAGGGCGTTACTATCAGCACCATCAATACCCTGTGCGATATTTTGGATTGTAACGTTGAAGATATCGCCACCTACCATAAGGATACCCCAAAATGACAATTTCGGCATATTCATCGACAGCCTTTCACCCCTGCCAGCCTGCAATTGCCGCAGGCTTTTTGAGGTGGGTAAAAAATAATCTATAACAGCGAAATCAATTCCTCCAGCTCCTCCTGTCTTGTGGCCCAGCTTGTTACAAACCTTACCACCGTGTGCCCGTCGTCATATTTCTCCCAAAAACTGAAGACCGCTTCCTGTTTCAGCCGTTCCAGCCTTTCATTGTCCAGTATCACAAAAATTTGATTGGTGGGCGAATCTATTAAAAGCCGATAGCCTTTTTCCCGAAAAGCTTCCTTCAATCTTTCGGCGGTTCTAATTGCATTTTTCGCAATTTCCATGTACAGATTGTCCGTGAAAAGGGCGTCGAACTGTATGCCTAAAAGCCTTCCCTTTGCAAGCAGCGCACCCTGTTGTTTTACCATCGTCAAAAAATGCTCCGGCGCTTTCCGGGGAAAAACCACCGCTTCGCCGCACAGCGCGCCCACCTTTGTCCCGCCGATATAAAAAACGCTGCAGCATCGGGCGATATCCGCCAGCGTAACGTCCGTAAATTTGCTTGCCAGCCCATAGCCCAGCCTTGCCCCGTCTATGAAAAGCGGAAGATGGCAGCGTTCGCATACTGCCGAGATATCCTCAAGCTCCTTTTTGGAATACAAGGTTCCGTACTCCGTGGGGTGAGAAATGTAAACCATGCCGGGAAAAACCATGTGCTCATGGCTCTCGTCCTGATAAAAAGCTTCCATGTAATCTTCTATCGCCTGCGCTGAAATTTTTCCCTCGGCATGGGGCAAGGCCAAAACCTTATGGCCCGTATACTCCACCGCCCCTGCCTCATGGACGTTGATATGTCCCGTGGATGCCGCCAGCACTCCCTCATAACGCTTTAAAATAGAGCTAATAACGATTGCATTGGTCTGAGTTCCCCCCACAAGAAAATAAATATCCGCTTCGGGACAGCCGCAAGCCTCCCGGATTTTTTCTTTAGCGGCCTCGCAGTATTTGTCCGTGCCGTAGCCGGGTAATTTTTCCATGTTTGTTTCCATTAATTTCTGCAAAACCGCAGCGTGCGCGCCCTCGCAGTAGTCGTTTTCAAAATATAGCATAATTTATCCTCTCGTCATCCTCTTTGCCTGTTCTTCCGTAATCTCATAGGCAAGCTTTTCACCGTTTACAAATCTCTGTATATCCTTTGCCAGCTCCGCCGCAACCACCTTTCGCATATCCACGGTAGGCCCCGCCATGTGCGGCATCAGCAGAACATTTTTGCACTTTCTGATAGGATTGTCCTTTTTCAAGGGCTCCTCCTCGTACACGTCCAGCGCCGCAGAGAAGCGTCCCTGTTCCAAAAGCTCAAATAACGCCTGCTCGTCGATGACTTTTCCTCTGGAGGTGTTCACCAGCAGCGCGTCCGGCCCCAGCATTTCCAGCAATTGCCTGCTTACAAGACCCTCCGTTGCGGGCGTTAAGGAATAGTGAACGCTCACCACATCGCAGGTTGAAAAAATTTCTTCCAAACCGGCTTTCCTTCCCCCGTACTCCGCCGCCTCTTCCTCCGTCAAATGGGAAGAATAAATCAGTATCTCACAGCGGAACCACCTGATTAGCTCCAGAAAGTATTTTGCAATCGCTCCAAATCCAACGATGCCGACCCTCTTGCCAATCAGCCCTTTGTTTTCAAATCCGTTTTCCAGCCAGCGGCCGGAACGTATCTCGCCCGTGTAATGCTCGATTCTCCTCAGCGCGCTCAAGATATAGCAAAGACACCCCTCCGCAACCGACTGGGCAAAAATATCGTTTCCGCTCACGACCCGAACGCCTGTCTCATAAATATCCGGCGAAGCCAAAATCGCAACGGAGCCGGCCGTATGGGCAATAAGACGCAGCTTCGGCAGCTGAAGCAGAATTCTTTTTTCCAGATAGCAGGTCCCCCAGCCCGTGACAAGAATTTCCGCTTCTCCCGCCATGGCAATCAGCTCTTCCTCCGTCAAATCTCTTTCATAGGGATTCCGCTCCACCTCGCCCAAATGCTCTAAAGCTTCCATCACCTCAGGCGTAAAAAAGCTGTCAGGTATCGGTGCATGGGGCATTGTAATAAATAGTTTCACTTCTTTCTCCTTTTTGGGTTTTTGTTTTTATTCTAGCATAGACGCAAAATCAAAAAAAGTCTATTCTTCTATTCTGTTTTTCATTTGTTAAATTCCAACATTTCTTAACATTTGTATAAGCTTTTCTAAAGAATTCCTCCGCCATATTGACAAGCGCAGAGGTTCATAATAATTTTAAAAACACACTCTTAAAAATTTAGAGGGTTTTTAGAGAAATGCTTGTTACTCTTTAAAAGCGAAGTTTTAATTTCTCTGTCAAGCAAACGCGCACTATAAGCGCATTGCAGCAGACCGGCGAAACGTCACAACTACCGCGAGGCAGGCTGACAAAATATCCCATTCATATTGCAATAAACAACGAAACATCATAGCCTCACCGTGGCAGTCGTCAAACGTCTGCAGGCAACCACTTAATTTACTGCTCGCGGAAATAAATTATCAAAAGGAAAATACACATGGCTCACAAGCAAACAGCTCAAAAATCAACAACACAAAAATCAACGGCGCAAAAGCTATCGGTACAAAAGTCAACAACCCAAAAACAGCGCAGGAAACAGGCAAAGTTAAGAAAAAAACAGCGCAGACTGCGGATAATCAAACTTATAGGCAATGCTATTCTAGGCGGCGTAACTCTTGGCCTTGCCGCCAGCATGGTCTTTATCCTTGCGCCGAAAATTTTACCCTATATAAAAGCAAAAGCCGCCGACAAAAAAATTGTCGCTGTTTATGATTACACCACCGAATCCCGCGACAGCGCCTCCTTTCTCTCCCAAAAACCAACGGGTACGCTTCCTACTCCCGACAATCTAAAAATTCTTGAGGATTCGGAGGTGGAAGGCAAGCTGGCCGAGCTTGCGCGGAAGGATAAGGATATCGCCGATATTTACGCCCAGAGAGAAAAATATCCCGAAGAGCTGCTGGCCGCCCTCGCCGCCAATCAGGAAATGACCGAATTTGTAAAAGGATACCTAACCTCCGACGGCACAGTAACCGGCGGGATTAATGCGGAAGAGGCAAAGCAGGCTTTTCCTTTATTCCTGCAATGGGATAAGCGGTGGGGATATTCTCCTTACGGAAAAAGCAGCATCAGCATTTCCGGCTGCGGTCCTACCTGCCTGTCCATGGTGATTTTTTCCCTTACAAGGAATGAAAAGGCCACGCCTGACGCCCTTGCGCGGCTTAGCATGGACAACGGCTATTATATGGAAGGGGAGGGAACGCTCTGGAGCTTTATGACTGACGGCGCCGCCGAGTACGGGATAAACGCCAGAGAACTTGGACTTGACGAGGCCGCTATGAAGCAGTCCCTCGACATGGGACGTCCTATTATCTGCGCCATGCGGCCCGGCGATTTTACCACCACGGGACATTTTATTGTCATCTATGATTACGACGAAAACGGTTTTATGATAAACGACCCCAACAGCCGCCAGCGCAGCAATCGGCAATGGGATTTTGACAGCCTGTTTTATCAAATTAAAAATTTATGGGCGTACTCGAAGTAATTGTCTTGCAGCAGCTTGGCGGTTGACTTATGCTCCGCAATAAGATAAATTATAAGAAAACATAAAGGAGCACAAGTATAATGAAATTTTTGAAAAATAACGGCATAGGAATCTGTCTGTGCGTCCTCATTGCCGGAATCGCCACTTTCTTAAGCGGCCTGTCCGTCGGCTCTTTTTCCCTTGAGGTAATCGGCGCGCCCGTGTTTGCAATCTTGATTGGAATGTTTATCACTTTAATTTTTCCCAGCTTTGCGCCGGATACGCGTCTCGCCGGGGGAATTAAATTTACTTCCAAAAAAATTTTACAGTGGGCCGTCATTATTTTAGGGTTTTCGCTAAACATAGGAACTATCGCTACCGTGGGCGGGAAGAGCCTTCCCGTTATTTTATCCACAATTGCTGTCTCCCTTATCACCGCTTTTGTCATGATGAAGCTGTTGCATGTGGACGGCAAAGCAGCCTGTCTGATAGGCGTCGGCTCCTCCATCTGCGGCGGTTCGGCAATCGCCGCCACCGCGCCGGTCATCGACGCGGACGACGAAACCGTTGCACAATCTATCTCCGTTATTTTTCTTTTTAACGTACTTGCCGCGCTGATTTTCCCCACCTTCGGCCACGCCATCGGTCTTGGGACGGAGGGCTTTGCCGTTTTTGCGGGAACTGCCGTCAACGATACCTCGTCGGTGACTGCCGCAGCTTCCACGGCGGAAAGCCTTTACGGGTGCGACGGCATCTTATCGGCCGCCGTCACCGTTAAACTCACAAGGACGCTGGCTATCATTCCAATCACACTGACTCTTGCCCTTGCACGCACGCGCAGCATGAAGCAGGACAGCTCCGGTGGAAATAATTTTTCTTTTAAGAGCATCTTTCCATGGTTCATTCTTTATTTTATCGGGGCTTCCCTGATTACCACGGTTATGGGTCTGCTTCCCGAAAGCGGCTTTACCCTGTTTTATAATTCGGAATTTGTATCCATGACAAAATGGCTGGCTAAATTTTTTATTGCAATGGCTATGTGCGCTATCGGCCTTAACACCAATATTGTCAATCTCATCAAAAAAGGCGGCAAGCCGATTGCCATGGGGCTGTGCTGCTGGGTGATGATTACCTTGACGTCTATTTTGATGCAAAGGCTCACGGGAATTTATTATACGAATATTTAGCGACATGCCGTCACGGCAAAATCCCTATATAGAAACGAGGTAAAGAGTGAAAGAAAATGATTTTTTCATAAGAGTTGCAACAAAAGAGGATGCAGGGGAATTGCTTGCCGTCTATACTCCTTACGTGACGGGCACAGTTATTTCTTTTGAGTGCGAGGTTCCGGGGATTTTAGAATTTCAGAGAAGAATTCAAAATACTTTGAAAAAATATCCTTATCTCTTAGCCGAAAAAAACGGAGAAATTCTTGGGTATACATATACCGGCCCTTTTGTTGGCCGGGCGGCTTATAATTGGGCGGCGGAGACCACTATTTATTTGAAAGAGGACAAAAAGAAAATAGGGATTGGAAGGGCGCTTTACGAGGCTTTAGAAAAGGTATCCAAGGCGCAGAATATTTTGAATTTAAACGCTTGTATCGGCTATCCTGAGGTGGAGGACGAATATTTAACCAAAAACAGCGTGCAATTTCATGAGCATATGGGTTACCGCATGGTGGGAGAGTTCCACAAGTGCGGTTATAAATTCGGAAGATGGTATAATATGGTGTGGATGGAAAAGATGCTGGGGAAGCATGTGGAGAGGCCGGAGGAAGTGATTCCTTTTTCGGAGCTAACGAGGGAAACGCTTGTTGGAGCGGGAATCAGAGTGTGAATTAGACAATAGTAAATGAAATAAACACGTGAAGGGAATGGATGCATGTGTCAAATGGTGAATATAAAAACAAATTTTAACACAGAAATTAAAGTAGCAGATATAAAAAAAGATGTGATTGAAAACATCATAGAAGCTGCCGGCGCATGTGCCAAAATATGTCGGATTATTTTGTTTGGTTCCGCGATAGAGAGCAGATGTACGGAAGATTCTGATATAGATATGTTGGTTATCTGCGATGTTACCCGTTCAAAGCTTTATAAAGATAAAGGATACCGGGAATTTTTAAAGCGGCTTCATGACAAGGATGGTTACGAACAGTTGTATGATGTAATTTGTATCGATAATGAAGAAAAGTTATATCAAAATAAAAATGCGACAAGATTATTTCGAAATGCTATTGAGAATGGCAAAGTTTTGTATGAGCGGAATTGATTTATGGCAATATCGCTTATAGCATATGCGAAAGCCGACATTCGGACGGCCTATTCAGCGCTTGAGGCAGTTTATGCGAAAGAGGGCAATGAAAAGGCAATGAAAGGAATCGCCGCCTATCATGCGCAGCAGGCAATCGAAAAAATTCTCAAATCAGAAATATATAGAATCAGTCCTGCTATCAATTCCAGAAAAATGTATACGCATAAAATTTATGATTTATGTGCGATAGCTCAAATGAATCAAATTAAAGTGCCAAAAGACATAGTGGAAAAGGCTATGTATACAGCGATTGGGAAGTTGCCGGTAGATATGACTTGCATTTTTCAGTTCGGATAGATTCCATTGAAAAAGCATTGCGTTTAGCTGAAAACTGGCTAAAACAGATAGAAAATAAAAATTGAAAAGCCTACAGATATTTTAATTTTATTTATATATTTTCCATCAAAAATCGGCGACATGTAATAATATGATTTTTTAAGAAATTTTCTGTAAAAGCTAATACCAAGAGGACATGACATATGAGAATAAGGCCCTACATAGAAAGCAAGGATTATGAAACTATAGAAAAATGGATTGACGATGAAAAAATTCACGCCTTGTGGTGCGCTAATCTTATTCCGTATCCTATTACAAAAGAACATCTCCATCAATTTTTAAACAAAGACGCGGCAGATTGGACAGGCAGCGCTTATGTGGCGACGGAAAATAATGGGAAGACGATAGGGTTCTTTTGCTATTCTATCAATATTGACGATAATACAGGCTTTCTCAAGTTTGTTATCGTTGACCCCCAAAAAAGAGGCGCGGGATACGGCCAAAAAATGCTGCAATTAGCGTTGCAATATGCTTTTCAAATAACAGGCGTAGATGCCGTCCAGCTAAATGTGTTTGAGGAAAACGACGCCGCAAAGCATTGTTATAAAAAAATTGGTTTTGTTGAAAAAAGCATCTCAAGCAACGTTTTCCCGTACAAAAATGAGCTGTGGAGCAGGCAGCATATGATAATTAACGCGGCGGATTTTTCTATGCGGACGCAAAAGAAAGAGTGAAAATCTTTCTAAAATACTTCCTCAAACTCCACCCGCACTTCCTCCTCTTCCAGCAGCTCCACAAAAGAAAACAGCTCCGCCTCTATCCGGCAGATGTCCGGCGGAACCGGCTTTTGTATTACGCATCCATGCTGCCTTAATCCGTGTTTTCCCCAAGGCTCGTCGGGTTTTAACAGCATCATCAGCACTCTTGCGCTTCCCTTGTTTTCTTTCGGTAAAGCATCCAGAAAGGCCTTGTCATAAAATACCAGATTTCCTTCCAATGTACACTCATATTCAATTCCCAGATAGCACATACCCTTTGGGCAGTCCTCCGCCAGTGCGGCAAAAAACTCCTCTTTTTGCTTTTCAAGCTCTTCCTCCGTCACTATTTCAAGATAACGGGGGTCCTTAAATCTTTCCTCATTATCCCGCCACACGTCCATGGGGTAAACCCTGTTGATATAGCAAATCCCCTTGCGCCCATCTGCCAGCGTAAAAGGAATTTCCGCTTCTTTGCCCGCCGTCTCTGCAGCTTCTCCTGCCGCTTCATCTGCAACTTCTTCTACGGCTTCTTCTGCAGCTTCTTCTACGGCTTTCTCTACAGCCTTTCCTACCGTCAGCTCCACAGGCTTTTCCACGGGGTGAATCCTGCTTCTTTTTCCCAGCCTTACAAAAATTTCCTGATTTTCCCAGCGGGGAAGCCTCTTCGCCTCTGTATCGGACACTTCCGCACCGCCAACCTGCGTTTCCTCATCTCCCGCCACAGCCCCCGACAAATCAAAGTCCACATGGGTAACCCACATTTCCTTCCATTCTTTTCCGGCAAACACACTATTCTCCGGCAACCGCCAGCCAGCTTTCATCAATTCCGCAAAAAGAAGAAGCTCCTCGCAACTGTAATCTACATTAGGCCCTAAGCTGAAACCCATTATCCCTTCCGTTTTCAGCTCCGTTTTTCCTATTTTTAACGCCGCAATCCCCATAAAAAAATCAGATTCCGGCTCCTGCCTCATTCTCGCCCTGTTAGTGCAACCGCCTGCCACACCATAGCCCCCGCCACGAACAGCGTCTTCTATCGTCTCAGACTGAGAGGTATCCGTTTCCTTATAGGAATCCTCTGCTTTTTCGTGGAAATCAGTTGTTTTCCTATGGAAATCAGCTGCTTCCTCATGGAAATTAGTTGCTTCCTTATAAAAGCTGTCATCCTTGGCACCTTTTTTCTCCGGTGCATTTTCAGACAAAACGTACATTCTCGCCTTGCTACCCTTTCGGGTCATACCGGCGATATGGTACAGCTTTCCCCCTTTCCGTACCTCTTTCCCTATAGGTACTATCTCGTCAAAGGTCTGTATTGCCTGCCATAATCCTGCAAAATTCATGCTCTGTCCTTTCTTGCTTGTCTCCAAAATTTCTTTGCAAACCCCTTTTATTAAAAATATCTTAAACCCTGCAAATTATTTTTTCAAGCCGTCCATATCTTATCACTGCATTTTCCCCTTGCAATCCCTCTTTATCTCCCGTAATATCAATGTATAAAAGCCTGTTCCAATTTTTCATGCGCAAGTCAATAACTCCGCTGTAAGCAGCCGCTTAGCTTGTTGCTCGTGGGAATACAATATTACATAAACACATAAAAAATGCAAGCACAAAAACACAAGCGTAAAAAGCGGACAGGCAAATCACACAGAAAAGAGGGATAAATCTATGTCCAAATCATTTAAGGTTGCGTTTATCGGCGCAGGCAGTATCGGCTTTACAAGGGGGCTCCTTGCGGACCTTCTGACGGTGCCGGAATTTTCCGATATTGAAATTGCTTTTACGGATATCAATCCTGACAATCTTAGCATGGTGACGCAGCTATGCCAGCGGGATATCGAGGAAAACGGCCTTTCCATCAAAATTTTTTCCACCCTTGACCGGCGGGAGGCCTTCAAAGACGCCAAGTACGTCGTCAACTGCGTGCGGATTGGTATGCTGGAGGCCTTTGCTACCGACGTGGAAATTCCCTTAAAATACGGGGTGGATCAGTGCGTGGGGGACACCTTAGGTATCGGCGGCATCATGTACGGCCAGCGGGGAATCCCCGCCATGCTTGACTTTTGTAAAGATATTCGAGAGGTGGCGGCTCCGGGCTGTATTCTCCTGAATTATTCCAACCCCAACGCCATGGTGACGTGGGCCTGCAACAAATACGGAAAAGTGGAAACCTACGGCCTCTGCCACGGCGTACAGCACGGCCACGAGCAGATTGCCAAGGCCCTTGGACGGGACAAAAAGGACGTGGACATTATCTGCGCCGGGCTCAACCATCAGACCTGGTATATCAGCGTAAAGACAGACGGCGTCGAGCGCACCGGCGAGCTTTACGAGCTGATGAAAAAAGCTGAATTTGCCGGAGACGAAAATATCCGGCTGGACGTGATGAAAAATTTCGGCTACTACTCCACCGAATCCAACGACCATTTGTCCGAGTACCTTATGTGGTATCGCAAACGCCCCGAAGATATGGAAAAATGGATTAACTACAGCAGTTGGATTCAAGGGGAAACAGCGGGATATCTCCGGGTGTGCAAGGAAAGCCGGAACTGGTTTGAGACGGACTTTCCAAACTGGCTGAAGGAGCCCGCCAAAAAATTCACCCCCAAAAACCGTTCCACTGAGCACGGCAGCTATATTATAGAAAGCTTAGAAACCGGAAAAGCTTACCGGGGCCATTTCAACGTAATGAATAACGGAACTATTGCCAACCTTCCCGACGAGTGCGTGGTGGAGGTTCCCTGTTACGTGGATTACAACGGTATTTCCGTTCCCAAGGTGGGCGATTTGCCCCTTGGGTGCGCCGCTATCTGCTCCCAGAGCGTGTGGGTGCAAAAACTTTCCGTGGAGGCCGCCGTTCACGCGGATATCAGCCTTCTGCGCCAAGCCGCCATGATGGACCCCCTAACCGGCTCGGTCTGCACTCCCGATGAGATTATCCAAATGGTGGACGAGATGCTCATTGCCGGGGAAAAATGGCTGCCTCAGTACGCGGAGGAAATTAAAAAAGCCAAGAAACGCTTTGAAAATAAAAAGGTTCCCTACCGCCCCGTCAAGGGCTTTACCTTAAAGGAAAAAAGCGTGGAGGAGATGTCCGAGGAAAAGGGCAAATACCGGGCGCTTGCCTCGGCGGCGGCCAAAGAAAATGTGAAATAACGCTTCGCCTCCGCGGCAGCCAAAGAAAACGTGAAATGACGCTTCGCTTCCGCGGCGGCCAAAGAAAACGTGAAATGACGCTTCGCCTCCGCGGCGGCTGGAATATCTGATTTACCAATTGATTAAATGTGATTTTTACGGTTGCATTGTGCAAACTGTCTGTTTATAATGAAAACAGCAATATAAATTGAGCATTTTGCTTAAAAGTGCCCTTCTATAACAAACAAGGAGAAAATACTATGAAATTTGGTTATTTTGACGACGCGAACCGCGAGTACGTGATTACCACCCCGAAAACGCCGCTTCCATGGATTAATTATTTGGGCTGTAACGATTTTTTCAGCATTATATCCAACACCTGCGGAGGCTATTCTTTTTATAAGGATGCAAAGCTATTGCGGCTCACCCGCTACCGCTACAACGACGTGCCCGCAGACGTGAACGGCAAGTATTTTTACATTAAAGACGGCGACGCCCTCTGGAATCCCGGCTGGCAGCCCACAAAAACCGCCCTTGATTCCTACGAGTGCCGCCACGGCATCGGCTACAGCCGCTTTAGTTCCTCTAAAAACAATATCAAAGCCGACGTCCTCACCTTCGTTCCCATGAACGACGCCTGCGAGGTGAGCCAGTTGAAATTGACAAATAATTCCGGCGAAGTGAAAAATATTTCCGTTTTTTCCTACGTGGAATGGTGCCTTTGGAACGCCGACGACGATATGAAAAATTTCCAGAGAAATTTAAGCATCGGCGAAGTGGAAGTAGTGGATTCCACCATTTTCCACAAGACGGAATACCGGGAGCGGAGAAACCATTACGCCGTGTACTCCGTCAACAGCAAAATTGACGGCTTCGATACCAGCAGAGACGCTTTTCTGGGGGCTTACCGCGGCGCGGACAATCCTGAGGCCGTTGAAAAGGGCTCCTGCACCAATTCCATGGCAAGCGGCTGGTCGCCCATAGCTTCCCACCAGCTCAACATAACTTTGCAGCCGGGGGAGAGCAAATCCTTTGTTTTCGTCCTTGGCTATGTGGAAAATCCCGACGACGACAAGTGGGAAGCCTACGGCGTTATCAATAAAAAACCGGCCTTTGCCATGCTTGAAAAATATCAAAGCGACGAGGATGTAGAACGCGCTTTTGGCGAACTAAACGCCTATTGGACAGATTTGCTGGGAAGATACTCCGTAAAATCCGCCAGCGAGCAGGTGGACCGCATGGTAAATATCTGGAATCAGTATCAGTGCATGGTAACCTTTAATATGTCCCGCTCCGCCTCCTACTATGAATCCGGCATCGGCCGGGGCATGGGCTTTCGAGATTCCTGTCAGGATTTGCTGGGCTTTGTCCACCTGATTCCCGACAGGGCAAGGGAACGGATTATCGACATTGCCTCCACCCAATTTGAGGACGGAAGCGCTTATCACCAGTACCAGCCTCTCACCAAGAAGGGTAACTCTGACATTGGAAGCGGCTTCAACGACGACCCCCTGTGGCTGATTGCCGGGACAAGCGCCTACGTGCAGGAGACCGGCGATACCTCTATTCTTACCGATATGGTTCCCTTTGACAATGTGGAAGAGACGGCGGTTCCTTTGATGGAACATCTCAAACGCTCCTTTGACTATATCGTAAACCACAAAGGCCCTCACCAGCTTCCTTTAATTGGCCGCGCCGACTGGAACGACTGCTTAAACCTCAACTGCTTTTCCGAGCATCCCGGCGAATCCTTCCAGACCTTCGGCCCCAGCGAGGGGCCCGTTGCGGAATCCGTGTTTATTGCGGGAATGTTTGTAAAATATGGGGAAGAATACGCCCAGCTTTGCGAATTAATGAACGACCAGCCGGAAGCCGACAGGGCCCGCCGAGAGGCAGCCGTTATGTACGATGCTATTTTGAAAAACGGTTGGGACGGCCAGTGGTTTATCCGCGCTTACGATGCCTACAGCAATAAAGTCGGCTCCGCCGAATGTGAGGAAGGGCAGATTTACATTGAGCCGCAGGGCTTTTGCGTGCTGGCAGGCGTGGGCGTGAAGGAAGGCCTTGCCGAAAAGGCTCTTGATTCGGTGAAGGAGCGGCTGGATACCAAGTACGGCGTCATGATTTTACAACCGGCTTACACCAGATACCATTTGGAGCTGGGCGAAATTTCCTCCTATCCCCCCGGATACAAGGAAAATGCCGGTATCTTCTGCCACAACAATCCTTGGATTTCCATTGCGGAAACCGTAATCGGAAGAGGCAGCCGCGCCTTTGAGGTTTACCGAAAAACCTGCCCCGCTTACATCGAGGATATCAGCGAGATACACAGAACCGAGCCCTACGTTTACTCCCAGATGGTTGCAGGCCGCGACGCCCGTTTCCACGGGGAGGCAAAAAATAGCTGGCTCACCGGCACCGCCGCATGGACCTTTGTAAACATCTCGCAGTATATTCTAGGCGTACAGCCCACCCACAAGGGACTGCAGATTAATCCCTGCGTGCCCAAAGATTTTGGCGACTTTGAGATTACCAGAAAATTCAGGGAGGGAACTTACCGGATTAAGGTGCGGAATCCCAATAACGTGGAAAAAGGAATAAAGAGCATTTCCGTGGACGGCGCGCCTTTGCCAAAAGAAGCAGTCGGTCCCGACGGGGGAATGATTCCTTATGTGAAGGGCAAAGAAACTTATGACGTGGCTGTCGTTATGGGATAAAATCATAGAAACAGGCAGGGAAGCTTTTTCCTGCCTGACGCACAGAATATCTATTAATTTTGTTGACATAATCAACTAGCGCATTGCGGCAATATTGGCATATTAGCACTACAAATTTCCTTTAAACGCTTTGCGCATAAACCCCCGCCGCCTTAAAGCAGGCCGCGGGGGTAATCTACTTTACAAGCATATATGCCGCACTCATAACTGATAACTTCCGAAGCAACAGACGAAAAAACTTACAAATAAATCTCCTCTTCCTTATTGTCCACCCAAACTTTCAGGGCAATCTTTTCTCCCGCCGTCCGTTTCCGCACCACAATCAACGCATTTCCGTTCCATGTGTCCGTCTCGCCGTCAAAATAATTGTATTCCGGCTTGGGATTCCCGCTCCCTATCCATAGCTGCATGACATCCTTTGCCTCCGCTTTCACATGGTATTCTTTCCCGTAAACGCTGATACCCTGAGTATCGGCAACCTTCACATGCACATAGGAAAGCTCCCCTGCGGCCATCTCCTCCACGTAAAGCTGCGGCGTCACGTTTTCTGCTCCTGTGCAAAGCTTTGTCCTTCCAAGTTCCTTGCCGTTTTCATAGGAAACGGCCTCCAAAACACCCGGCGCATAGACGGTCTCAAACAAAACCCGGTAACCGGCTTCTTTCCCCGCCTGCTTCCTTCCAAGGCTCTTTCCGTTTAAAAGAAGCTCCGTTTCGTCACCGGCGGAGTACACCTCCACCACCACAGGCTTTTGCTCCTGTCCGGGGTAAGTCCATGAATTCAAAGCGTCGCTGATAACCCAAGGGGTCTTTATCAGCTTTTGGCCGTATTTCTCCGGCCTTTGCACCGCCAGATAGGGCTCTTTTCTCAGCCCAAATACAATCTCCCGGAAATAAGACGCCGGGCGGCGGAAGCCCGTAATGTCAATGTCGCCGCAGTACGCTAATTGGCTTGGGAAAACTGCCCCAAAGCCGCCCTCGCCCCGCACATATCCGGGAATTCCCACGCCTGCTTCTCCAATATAATCCCAGCCGGTCCATGTAAAGTCGCCAATCAAATAGGGAAGTTTTTCCACAAGCACCCAATTCCTTGCAATTTCCGGCGGATAGGTCTCAGAGCCCACAATCACCCGATTAGGGTAATTTTTTCCGTCCGGCTCGTACCTTGCCGTCATGTAATTATATCCCGCAATATCCGTCCCGGCGCAGGCCAGCTCCAGCCGCTTAGAAATGGCCGGGTGGGTCACAATTTTATCCATATGAGTGTCCATAATCGTCATAAAGTCGTTGACATTGCCCTCCGGCGCGCCCTCGCTTTCAAGCTCCGCCGCAATATCGCCCATTATCTGAGGCACCGCCTCCCCGGCCGCAAACACGCCGTTAATGGAAGCCAGCGTAAAGCGAGTATTGTCCAGCGACTTTATTTTCTGGGCAATCCGCCTGCACCATTTAGAACCGTGCCTGCTGCCAATCTCTGGAATCTCATTTCCCACGGAATAAAGAATCACGCTGGGGTGGTTGAAGTCCTTTTGCACCATCGCCTCCGTATCCTTTTCCCACCATTCGCTGAAAAAGAGACCGTAATCATTATCCGACTTGCACCGGTTCCACATGTCAAAGGTCTCGTCCATCACATACATGCCCAGCTCGTCGCAGGCCCGTAAAAGCGCGGGTGCCGCAGGGTGATGGGACATGCGGATAGCGTTAAAGCCCGCCTCCTTCAAAAGCTTTACTCTGCGGTACTCCGCATCGTAAAAGGTGGCCGCCCCCAAAATCCCGCTGTCATGGTGGATACACGCCCCCCGAAGCTTCACTTCCTTTCCGTTGACGCGAAGTCCCTTTTCCGCGTCAAGCTGCAGGGTTCGGATTCCAAAGCTGACCTCCTCTTCCTCAATCTTTTCTCCCTCTTCCCACAAGCTGGTATGTATCCGGTAAAGCTGCGGCGTCTCCGCCGACCACGGCTGCGGATTCCTGACGACAATTCTTGCGGAAATTTCACAGCTTTCCCCCTCCAATATAACAAACGGGGCTTTCTCCCTTCCAATAATATTTTTATTGGAAGTTCCATTCTCGTCCCAAATTTCCCACTGCAAGGTCAAATTGCGGCAGTGGCTGGCGCGGTTTTTTACTTTGGAAGAAATACGCAGAACCGCCCGCTCCTCCTCCAAAACCTCCGTAACCACTTTCGTCCCTTCCGGCTCCAAATAAGCCTGCTCCGCTGTGAGCAGATACACGTCCCTATAAATTCCGCCTCCGCTGTACCAGCGGCTATTAGTCATGCCGCTGTTCCGCACAATCACCCGAATCTCGTTCTTCTCGCCAAATCTCAAGAAATTATTCAAGGGCACATAAAAGCCCGTGTATCCGTAAGGGCATTTCCCGGCAAGGTCGCCGTTCACATAAACCATGGCATTCATGTAAATGCCCTCAAATTTTAAAATAAACGTTTTTCCGGTATCCTCCGCGTCCGGGCAGAATTCCTTCACATACTGATAAACGCCCCCGTCCCTGTAGCCCGTATTGCCTCCATTTCTGCTTGCCGCGTGCGCCTTTGATTCCAGCATGGCGTCATGCGGCAGCGTAATCTCCCTTGCTTTCTCCGGCACGTCCCACACCAACGCAAAGGAATCATTGTCCAGCCAGTATTTCCATCCCTCGTTAAAATTTGTTTTTTTCACTGATACCCTCCTTCTGCTCTTCCCCGCAATTTTTGATAGACTGCTTTATCGCCACCACAATTTGCAGCGATAAGTACCTGTCGTCAGCTTTCATAATAAATCATAGCGTATATCTGTTAAAAAAGAAAGAATATTTATTTTCTTTTATAGATAAATATACGCGATGGCAATGAGCAGTGCACAGACAGCGGTATAGGCGCGAGGCGTGCTTG